>CAMKFK010000055.1 GCA_946411835.1 uncultured Clostridia bacterium | reverse complement strand
AGACCTCCCCGGGTACTCACACGTTCTTTCGCTCTTATACCCGCCTTGTTTACTGTAGGTGATTCCGTGCAGTTATTGGGCTTTGGCTTTGCGCGCAGTCTTACCCTCGCTTACAGCCTGACAAGATTTCTGTTCGTCGGGTCAGAGGTTTGCCGCCGCCTTCCTTCAGATTCCGCCTCACGACGGACACCCTTGGCTTTGGCTATGTCCTTCCCACTGCCGGGCGGACTCGGGACTTTCACCCGTTAGAACGTGCGCTCGCCGGGCGCACACGAAGCGCCCCCGCGCCGGATGGCGCGGGGGCGCTTGATGTCAAAAGCCCCGCAAAATTTCGCGCCCGCAGGCGCGAAATGAACTTAGTCCCTTTTTCTGACGACATGTGCGTCAGAAAAACACCTTGCGCGGAGCGAACGTGCGATTTGTCCGCGAACGCGGACAAATCGTGCGCTGAGCGGAGCGAAAACCTTCTCGTCGGCAAAGGCTTCGCCTTTGCCGACGACTATTTTAGTCCTCGTCCAGCGTCTCGATCAGGCCGTAGCCCTCATCCTTGCGCTGGTAGACGATGTTCACGGACTCGGTGTCCACATCGCGGAAGACGAAGAAGCTGTGACCCAGCAGGTTCATCTGCAATATCGCCTCCTCCACGCTCATGGGCTTGACGGCAAACCGCTTGGTGCGCACGATCCGGAAGTCGGTCTCCTCGTGCAGGTCAAACTCCTCGGGCACCTCGGCCTTGATGGAGCCCTCGCGCAGGTTCTTGGCGAGGCGGGTCTTGTTTTTGCGGATCTTGCGGTCGATCTGCTGCTCGCAGGAATCGATCGCCCCGCGCATATCGCCGTCCGGATCCTCGGCGACGGCGCGGAACATTGTGCCGTCCGGGCTTCTGAGCATGACCTCGACCACGCAGCGGTTCTTCTTTTCCACAGAGAAGGTGACCGTTGCCTCCGGTTCACTGCGGAAATACTTGTCCAGCTTGCCGATCTTCTTCTCGGCGTAGGCCTTGACGGAGTCGTTCAGACTGATTTTCTTGCAGGCAAATGTGTATTTCATGACGCTGCGCTCCTTTCGCTTTTTGGGGTCCTGTTGGGGTATTGCTATTATATCACAATCCGGCGAAATGTCAAACAAACTCGCGCGCAAAAACCCGTTTTTGTTGAAACCGCCTAATTTGACGCCGTCGACACGCTTCGACCGTTTTTTCGCGGACAAGCGGGTAGACTATGCGTCGGAAGCTTTCCAATATCCCACCCAAACTTGAGCCGCTGTTGTTACCGACAGCGGCCCCTTTTTATCCCGCGATCAGTCCACCAGCCGGGCAAACTCGGTCGCGCCCTTCTGGAAATGGACGCTGAGCTTCATGCGGTCGGCGCGCATATAGCTCCTCGTGTACTCGTAGACATGGCCGTTCTCCCCGGTGGTGCGGCGCTGGTGGAGGAACGCCGGCACCCCGGCCGGGCATTCGAGCAGCCGGGCCTGGCGCTCGCTCAGCGTCACCGCCTCGTAGGTGTCCCGCGCCGAGACCGGCACGACGCCGACGTGGTAGAGCAGGCTGTAGAAGCTGTGCGTCTCCACCATCTCGCGCGTCAGGTTGGGGTAAATGCTCTCCGGGTAGTACGAGGTTTCGAGGATCAGCGCCCGCCCGTCCACATTGCGCACGCGCGTGAAGCGGTAGACGCGCTCGTCCGCGTTGAGGCTCATGATCTCGCGCAGGCGCGGGTCGGCGGGCATGACGCAGAAATCCACCATCGTGGACGACAGGGTCTTGCCCTGCTGGGAAATCTCCGTGGTGAAGGAGTATTCCACGTGCTTGCGCCGCATCGCCGGGTCGGCGACGAAGGTGCCCTTGCCGCGCTTGCGGACGACGAAGCCGTCCTCCTCCAGCACGCCGATCGCCTGGCGCACGGTGTTGCGGCTGACGCCGAACGCGGCGCACAGCTCCGTCTCCGAGGGCAGCAGCGACCCAACCTCCGCCGCGCCGGACGTGATCGCCCGTTTGATGATGCCGATCAACTGGGAGTACAGCGGCACCTCGCTGTCAAGCAGCAGCTTTTCGCTGAGAATGGAACGTTTTTCCATGGAATATCCCTCTTTCATTTGTCCGGAATGTCCCAATGATACCATACAAGCAGGAACATTTCCAGCGCAAAATCCGTCAAAAAACGCCGCCCGAGGGCGGTTCTTTTCGGGAAAAAATCATCCCTTCCTGTGCTGCGCCTTCATACGCTGCTCATGGTTGAGGATGGTCTTGCGGATGCGCAGCGCGTGGGGGGTGACCTCCAAAAGCTCGTCGTCCGCGAGAAATTCGAGGCACTGCTCGAGGCTCAGCTGCCGGGGCGGGACGAGGCGGAGCGCCTCGTCGCTGCCGGAGGCGCGCATGTTCGTCAGCTGCTTCTTCTTGCAGACGTTGACGCTGATGTCCTCCTGCTTCGGACTCACGCCCACGACCATCCCCTCGTACACCGGCACGCCCGCGCCGATGAACAGCGCGCCGCGCTCCTGCGCGTTGAAGAGACCGTAGGTCACGCTCTCGCCCGTCTCGAACGAGACGAGGGAGCCGGTGCTGCGGCGGGAGAGGTCGCCCTTGTAGGGCGCGTAGCTTTCGAACACGGACGCCATGATGCCCTCGCCCTTGGTGTCGGTGAGAAACTCGTTGCGGTAGCCGAACAGCCCGCGCGCGGGGACGAGGAATTCGAGCTTCATGCGGCTGCCCACGGGCGTCATCTCCACGAGGTCGCCCTTGCGGGAGCCGATCTTCTCGATCACGGAGCCCACCGCGTCGGACGGCACGTCCACGACCAGGCGCTCGATCGGCTCGCACTTCTGCCCGTCAATCTCCTGGTACAGGACGCGCGGGGGAGAGACCTGGAACTCGTACCCCTCGCGCCGCATGGTCTCGATCAGGATGGAGAGCGACATCTCGCCGCGTCCGGCGACGTTGAAGGCGTCCATCGCGCCCTCGAGCTCGGTCACGCGGAGGCTGACGTCCCGCAACGTCTCGCGGAACAGGCGCTCGCGCAGCTGGCGGGAGGTGACGTACTTCCCGTCGCGTCCGGCGTAGGGGGAGTCGTTGATGGAGAAGGTCATCTCCATGGTCGGCGCGCTGATCTTGACGAAGGGCAGCGGCTCCACGCAGTCGGGGGCGCAGATCGTGTCGCCGATGGTGACGTCGCCGATACCGCTCAGGCAGATGATGTTGCCGGCGGTGGACATGGGAACGGGCTTTTTGGCCAGCCCCTCAAACTCGTAGAGCGAGACCGCCTTCGCCTTCCTGGGCGCGGCGTCGGGGCTGTGGTAGTTGCACACGGCGATTTCCTGGTTCTGCTTCAGCGTGCCGCGCTCGATGCGCCCGATCGCCATGCGGCCGACAAACTCGTTGTAGTCGATGGAGGACACGAGCATCTGGAACGGCGCGTCCACGTCCGCCTCCGGCGCGGGGATATATTCGAGGATCGTGTCGAACAGGGGCCTGAGGTCGGCGCCCGCCACCTCGGGGGAGGTGGAGGCGGTGCCGTTGCGTCCGGAGCAGAACAGCATCGGGCTGTCCAGCTGCTCGGGCGTGGCGTCCAAATCCATCAGCAGCTCCAGCACCTCGTCCACGACCTCGTAGACCCGCTGGTCCGGGCGGTCGATCTTGTTGACGACGACGATGACCCGGTGCCCCAGCTCGAGCGCGCGGGAGAGCACGAAGCGGGTCTGGGGCATGGGACCCTCGGCGGCGTCCACCAGCAGGATGACGCCGTTGACCATCTTCAGAATGCGCTCGACCTCGCCGCCGAAGTCCGCGTGGCCCGGGGTGTCGACGATGTTGATCTTGGTGTCGCCGTAGCGGATGGCGGTGTTTTTGGCGAGGATGGTGATGCCGCGCTCGCGCTCCAGGTCGCCGGAGTCCATGACGCGGTCCACAACCTCCTGGTTCTCGCGGTAGACGCCGCCCTGCTTGAGCATTTCGTCCACCAGCGTGGTCTTGCCGTGGTCAACGTGGGCGATGATTGCCACATTGCGCAGCTTTTCGTTCTGCATATCGATCACTCCAAAGCATTCAGATTCTTCAACCCGGATAGTATATGACGGTTCGACAGACTTTTCAAGAGATTTTCTCAGATTAATATTGACATTTTGCCCTGCCATGCTTTAAAATACTTAGGCAAAACGCACACGCCCGCGTAGCTCAGCAGGATAGAGCGACCGCCTCCTAAGAGGACGCAACAGCGCCCACCTGCGGGGTTCCAGGTGGATGACACAAGTGCAAAACAGTACAATCTAATACGCCCGCGTAGCTCAGCAGGATAGAGCGACCGCCTCCTAATAATCAGACGACCTATCACCACACAGGACAATTTCATACCGGCCCCCGTAGCTCAGCTGGATAGAGCGACCGCCTCCTAAGCGGTAGGCCACCCGTTCAAATCGGGTCGGGGGTGCCAAAAATGCCGTGATTTTCTTAAATTGCGGCATTTTTTTCTTGCTCTTTGGCATCTTGTCCATCTCTTGTCATAAAGCCGTGATTTCCGAAACTCTCCCGTGAGGAAAAGAACGCGATTTTTGAACTCGAACGCTTTGCTAATGGGTTTGCTAATTGCTTCTGCGTGTTGGTGAATGCTGTGCCGTTCTTTTCCTTACACGGCTTTCAGCATCGCGGCAAGCTGGCCGAGGACTTCCGGGTTTTGCTGGAGCTGCGCGAAAAGCTGCTGGAGATCGACCGCCGCGCTCTGCGGCTGCGGCTGGGGCTTTGCCTGTTCCACGATCTCCCGCTCAACCTTTCTCATATCGGGGTTGGCGTAGAAGGCCGCTTCAAACCGCTGCGCGTTGACCTTTCTATCCTCGTCGAGAATATGGGCGTAGAGGTCTGTCACCATATCCGCCTGCGCGTGGCCGGTGTCGCCCTGCGTCGCTTTGATGTTGCCGTGGTTGAGCTTCAGCTTGTAGGTCGTGCTGCTGTGCCGGAGGGAGTGAAACACCACATCGGGCAGACCGGCAGACTTTTTCAGCCGTTCAAACTGATTGCCCAGCACACGGTCTTCGCAGGGACGCCCGGTTTCCTGCGCCAGCACAAGATTATAGTCGATGAAGTCCTCTCCCATAAACTCTTTCAGCTTGTCCTGCTTCTCTTTCCAGTCCCGCAGGATCAGTGCCAGCGTCTTGGGTATCCAGACGCGCCGTATGCTGCTCTCGGTCTTAGGCTTTTTCAAGACAAGGCGCGTCGTGGACTTGCCGCCCATCAGCCGAGGAAACACAAAGAGAATGTCGCTGTTGCCCAGCGCGTCGATAGATTGCTGGTTTATACGCGCCAGCTCCTTCTCTACCATTAGGTGGGCGTCATCGTTGGCAATGTCCTTGTCCGTGATATGAACGCAGTCCCACGTCAAGCCGGTGATCTCACCGAGCCGCAGAGAACAGGCAAAGGCAAGGTTGATTGCCACATAGAGTTTGCCGTCCGTGCAGCTATCCAGCGCCTTACGGATGGTGTCTGCCGTCCAGATTTCGCGCTGCTTCTTCTTGTGTTTCGGCAGCAGAACGTCCTCAAAGGGGTTTTTCGGTATCATGTCCCACCTTACCGCTTGCCGAAACGCGCAATGCAGCAGCTTCACGATTTTTTCAATGGTACAGGTCGTCACATATTCCGTGCGGGCATGGCGGTATGGGGTTTCAATCGGCGGCGTCTTTTGCAGCTTCATGACAAAGCCGTCCACCGCGCGACGATTGATGTCTTGGATATTGGTATTGCCTATAATCGGGTTGATGTAGTTTTCAATCAGGCTGACATTGCTGGAGTATGCCGAAAGCCCCCACCGCTTTGCCCCGTAAATTTCTACAAATTCTTTCAAGAAATCTCTGACGCAAAGCTCGTTAGGCGCAATAAAGACGCCTTTATTGATCTCGTTTTCAATCTGCGCCTTTCGCGCTTGGGCTTCTTTCTTGGTCGTGAGCGTTTCCCATTTCTGGCGCTTCACGCCCTCGGCATCCTCGTAAGTGTAAACTACCGCGAATTTTTTGCCTCGCTTTTGAATTGAAGCCATGATAAACCTCCTGTCTAATTCTGCTGTTTATCAAGCCATTCATCAAACGATGCTTTTGAAATGCGTATAGCTGATCCAATCTTCACGATTTGAAATGCGCCGGAGTGAATGAGCTTATACGCTGATGTCCGTCCTATGCCGAGGATTTCAGAAATTTCCCCGACTGTATAGGTGCGCTTCGTAGCGTACCGTGTGGCGCTGCTATTTACCGTATCCATAACAGCCTCCTTTCCCATACGAAAAACAGCGCCACGCTCTATGGGTGCAATTATAGCGTGGTGCTGTTTCGATTTCAAATTATTAAGCTATAAAAATGGCAAATGACGGATAGCTGCCGGCGAGCAGCTCACGGGAGTTTCACCCCGGCCCATGCTTGTGGGTGCGCCGCGCAATGCTTTGAGGGCGTTCAACGCGGGAGTATCATTATCGGGCGAAGATCGTGGCCCATGCGCCGCCACGCGCATTTTTGCGGCTGCTATGCGCTCTCCCGATCACAAGCGGGGTCATGGCACAAGCGCCGCGCGGCTCCCTCCGTCCTAAACGTGTCCGTCTGCCTATGCAGCGCATGAGCGCGTTGTCGAGGTACAATGAGGTCGAAAAGCCGACCGTGACCTAATCTCCACAAGCGGGAAACAGGTGAGAGACTTTTGCCTCTCACCTGTTTCCTAACTAAAACGCGAAAATGTACCCCCCTAATCCAAAAAATTTTTTAGATTGCGAATTGCCTTCTTAATGGACTTGGTGACTACCTCGCGGGCGCAGCCCTCTATATCTGCTATTTGCTGGTGCGTAAGCTCACCATAGTAATAGAGAGTCAAACGTCTGCGTTGGATCTCCGGGAGTCGAGAAATCGCGATATGTAGCTGCGCACGCTCCATTTGAGCGAGGACAACTGCCTCAACATCTTCCGGGCGGACAACCGCCCGCTTTCTGAGCGTTGCTTCGGTCAACTCCGAATGCTCGTAGTGATTGTCCACTTCGTTCAGATAAGAGAGATCGTCCAGTTCATATTCATCGAACAGGTCATAGAGCGGTTTCTCTATCTCCAAACAATGCTCCGTTCCGGCACCGTCCTTAAATTGAATAAAGTAATGCGGCTCATTGGATGTTGCGCCGACCGCGAACAGCCGATAGGGGTTATCTTTATCAATGCGCCGCTTCGGGCGCTGGTCTTTATCTTCTGAATGGTTTTCGCCCATTCCCGTTTACCTCCAGTCTGAATTTTTGAAAAATCCAGACTGGAAGGGCGGGGCGCGGGCTTTATGCCAAAATGTGCTACAATGTGAACAATTTGTTAATTTCCGGCGATTTCCCGTCACGGTTTGGGACTGTTCGTGAAAGTCGCCATCAAAAAACGACAGCGTTCGCCTAAATCTCCTACTTTTTGATAAGGGATTTAGGCGAACGCTGTCGAACGCAAAAAAAGCCGCGGACAACAGGCTCGTTGTCCGCGGCTTTTTCCGGGGTGGCGGTGCTTTACATCGTCGCAGCCCCCGTGTTATCTGCAACAATTTCGTCAAGTTAACAACCTATATACCGGCAGGAACGGGCGCGGGGCTATCCTTTCATTCAGCCTTTGATTGTGTCCATTCCGTGCCGATACGCTTTCTTTTTCTGATTGCGTGGGAATAGCGGGCCGAAGCCCGCTATTCCTGTGTTGAGTTGGACTGTTTACTTCGCCGCTTTCTGGCAGAACCGCTCCGTCATCGCCGTTACCTGCGCGCGGGAGGCGTTGCCCTGTGGGTCAAGCAGCGTATTTCCGGCAGCGTCTCTTGCACCGTTGATAATGCCGACGCCAACCGCCCAAGCCAGAGCGTCAGACGCCCACGCGGAGGCGCTGTCATTGTCCGCAAACCGGCTTATATCGCCTTTCACGGTGACATCGTAGCCTTTCTTTCCGGCGTAGTTGTAGAGCATGACGGAAAGCTGCTCCCGTGACACAGGATCGTTTGCGCCGAAGCTCTCGCCCTCGCCCTGCGCGATGCCGTTCTCAACCGCCCAAGAAACGCTGTCCGCGTACCAATCGCCGGCGGAAACGTCGTTGAAGCTCGTAACAGCGCCGCTTGCCTTGCCATCGTCGAGGTTATAGAGAATCTGTGTGACCATGGCGCGGTTCGTGTCCTCGTTCGGGGCAAATGTATTGTTGCCGACGCCGTTCATTACCTCGCGGCTGGACGCCCACGCCACGTTGTCGGCGTACCACTCGCTGCCGTCCACGTCATCAAAGGTCTTGGTGTTGTCCACGACCTTGACCGACGCACCGCTTTCCAGCGCCAGCACGACGCCGCCCTCGCTGGTGGTGGAGGTCTTGACGATCTCCTCGGTGCCGTCCTCATGGACGATGACCGCCACCGTTCCGGGCTTCACGTCCTCCACGGGGATCTCCACCTTGACGCTCTCCGCGGCCTTGGGCACGGTGATGGCCACCGTCGTGGCGTCCTCCGCGCTTTGCGCCGCCGTCACCGCGACGGGCAGCGTGACCGTCTCGCCGGACTTCGCCGCATTCTCCGCGGCGGTTTCGCTGACCTTCGCCTCGACGGAAACGACCTTGCCGCTCTCGTCGCTCACCACCTTGCCCGTGTTGCCGTCCGTTGTGACCGTTGCCTTTTCGGTGGTGACCACGGTGGTCTTGTTGCCCGCCGCGTCCGTCGTGACCGCCGTGTTGGTGGTGGTCGTGGTCTTGGTGCCGTCCGTGGCGGTTTCCACCGTACCCTTGCTTTCCGTCACGGTGGTCGCTGTGACCTTGCCGCTGGCGTCCTTGACCGTCTCGGTGGTCTTGGCCTCCACCGTGCCGTTGCCGCTCTTATTGAGGGTTTCCTTGGCTTCCGTCTTGGTTTCGGTGACGGTCTTGGTGCCGTCCGCCGCCGTGGTGGTGGCGGTTTCGGTTGTGGTGGTCGCCGCCGTGGTCGTGCCGTCCCTGTTGCTCTTGGTGGTGGTCGTGGCCTCGGCTTTCACCTCGGTCTTGCTGCCGTCCCCGCCGGATTTCGTCGCCGTCTCGGTGGTTTTCTCGGTGGTCGAGCCGTCTCTGTTTGTCGTGGTCGTCACCGTCTTTGCGCCGTCCGTTGTGGAGGCGTCCGGGTTGGAGGTGGTGTCCGTCGTAGTGGTCGTGGTCGTTGTGCCGGACGATGTAGAGGAGCTACTGCCGCCGCTGCTGTTACCGCCGCCTCCACTACCGCTGCCGGAGGATGGGGTAGTATTTGTAGCGGGCGCTTTATATTCAAGGGACAGCTTGTCAACTTTCGACAGGCTTTCCTTATTGTATAAGACCGTGCCGTCACCGTTTGCTGTTCCACCCGTCAAACCGGATGCCGATACGCCCGCGCCCAGCGTCAGGTTGATGTCGTCCGCAACGAGCTTGGAGTTCTTTCCCTTTTCCACGGTCAGCTTGCCGCTGTAGAACCCAATTGTTCCGCTTAGGGTCGCATCTTTCCCTGCAATCTCGTCTAAAGTGTGTTCGGTATTATTGGTTAATTCTGACAGCGTCTTGCTGCCATTGACAATCAGCTCTGATTTTTCGCCGCCCTGTTCGCAATAAATCTCCAGCGAACTTCCGATGTGATAGATTCCGGCGTAAATCGTCACCGTGGTGTCCTTGCCCAGAATCAGCTTCACATCATTGCCAATAAAGACCAATGCGCCGATTTCAATATTTCCTTTGGCATAATAGATGCGGCCTTCCTTCAGGAGCGTAATACCGTTAGGATTGTTCACCAGAGGAATATACTGGTTGGTGGTGGCTAATACAGCCGTATAACTGTTGCCGCTCTTGGTGGTTTTCACATAAGTGATAGAGTTCGCCTGACCGTTGATCTTGAAGGACTTGCTGATGGTCTTATTGCCAACAGTCGCGGACGCCGTGTAGGTGCCAACGTCTGTCGCGGTAGTTACGGTGCTGCCTTTCTGATCCTTGAAGCTGACAGTTCCAACCGTCACCTTATCGTTGGGGAACCCGTCGCTCTTCTGAACCGTCGCCGTCAGAGTGACCGGTTCACCGTCATAGGTCTTGTCACTCGGCAGACCGGTCAGCTGCGCCGTGTAGGTGTTCGGGGTGGGCAGACTGTCCGTCACCGTTGCCGTCGCGCCGTTCACGGTGACGGTATAGGTGATCTCCTTGAAGGTCGCGCTGACGGTGACAGCGGACGCGGGCATGGTAAACTTGCTGCCGCTCACGGTCACATTCTGATTGTTGGCATCCTTGACCGTGAGGGCGTCAAGCTGATAACCCGTGAAGGGTGTGACGGTCAAGTTGATTTCATCCCCGATATGCGCGTCGCTGGTCTTGCTTGCCTGCACCGTGCCGTTGGTCGTTGCCGAAACCGTCACGGTGTAGTTGATGGGTGTAAATGTGCCGGTCACGGTGACCGGGTACTCAGGCATGGTGAACGTGCCATTGCTCACAGAAACAACCGCGGAGCTTTCCCCGGTCTTTGTCACGCTGTAGGAACCGAAGCTATAGCCAGCCGCCGGGGCGTTGCCCAGCGTAATGGTATCGCCGTAATCTGCTGCCGTGACATCGGCATTGCCGATTTTCGCTGTCACCGCTCCGCCATTGGCGGGCTGGGTAAGCGTGATTTCCGAGTTGATTTTCTTGAAGGTCGCGCTGACGGTGACGTTGGCCTCCGGCATAACAAAGCTCTTGTTGCCGGTCACAGTGACATCCTGATCTCCCTGTTTGACCGTGAGGGTGTCCAACTCATAGCCTGTGGCGGGAGCGATGGTCGGTTCGACTGTCGCGCCAACCGTCGCGCCTGTTGCCCCACTGACGGTGCCGTTCGTCGCCGTGCTATAAGTGATGCAGTTCATACCGTAGGTTACGGAAGCGGTTTTTCCGTCCACCGTGATGCTCGCCTTGTGAAAGCCGTCCGCGGTGGGAGGAGTTTCGGTTTCCTCTTCTGATCCGGTTTTGTATTTGACAGCAGGCAGCGTCCCAAAGGCGCCCGCTGGCTCTACTGTTACGACTGCCTTGCCATCGCTTGTAGTAGGCGCGCTGATGGTCAACGTGGCCTTGTAGTCGCTGCTTGCCAGCGGGCAGCCGTCGTGACTGCTGCACTCCGCCGTGATGGTCGCGCCGCTGACGGTGTAGGTGAAGTTATGGTCATGAGCAGCAACAACAAACGCCGCGCTCTTAGCAGTCCCTGTATAGTCTTCGCTTGTAGCCTTTGCGGAAACATAGGCATAATATGTTCCGTCTTCGGTCGGAGGTGTTGTTGCAGTATGAGAATCGTCTGTGCCGTATGTGATATCAAACGCAGACAGGTCAGTTATTTCATTCCCACCAACCGTAATAGAAGAAACCGTGTTGTCCGCACCTAATGTTACTGTTGCAGTCGAGAGATCAGCCGGCATCTCGATTACAAAGTTTATGCTTGAAACACCTTCAACATTGATACTATTACCCGATAGACTTACACTGTTAGACGGTGTCCCGTTCCATTTCAGCGTGTTACCAACCGTTGTCCAGTTACCGCCGCTATAAATAGCACTTGCAGCTATTTCAATATTTGTAAATTTTCCTGTAGTTGTAGTAAATTCAAATGAAGCAGTTGAATCATAGCCCGAAATACTGTTGTTAGCAAATTTTCCTTTTCCCGTCTTGTTAAGCGTTATATCGCTTGCTGTGTAAGTATAGTCTTTAGCAATACTACTACTAATGCTACTAATAGTAGCAGAGTTCCATGTTACGATTTTGCTTGATGATACTGCATCAGGAACTATGATCGCCGTATTTGCCGTAGGCGTACCAGAAATGGTAACTACCGTATCACTTGTTCTCTCAACGGTTACACCGTTTTGCGTAAAGTTTTCAAACTCTGGGAAAGATGCTCCTGTGAGTGCAGTATAGGTCACTGTATCCATAGCACCGGGCAGATAGCTTTGTGTCAGTAATCCACCGCTGCTCTTGGCGTTCGCACCGCCTGTCAGCGTCACGGTAGGATTATTGAGGTCACCCTCGAAATAAACTGTGACAGCGGAAATTTTCACACCTGCAGTGCTTGAAGAACTGATTGTTACCTGCTGTGCGTTGATACCAGTAATCGTACTATTGCCGTCAAAGGTGCCTATTGAAGCAGATAATGTATTTCTGTATCCGCCTTCACTGTATGATAAAATAACCTTTGTAATAGTTTCGCCTTTTCGTGCATTGATTGTCAAAGCGCCGAAACTATTCACAGTCATTCCTTTATCGTCAGCAACCATGTATCCGCATGAAACACTATAATGCGTTCCAGAAATGGTTGTTAAATTAGCGGAATTACTGGCAACAAGCGAGATGTTCTCTGATACTTCGTCTGCCGCCAACGCCGTCAGCCCCATCCCCGGCAGCAGTCCGAGAACCATCGCCAGCGTGAGCAAAAAGCTCAGCAGCTTTCTTCCTGTTTTCTGTTTCATGTAAAATTCTCCTTTCCTGCCGCCTGTCCGGGCGGCAATTACTTACGGTTTGAGTGCGTCTCACGGTGAGACGCAATTATCCATACGCTATGCGGGGCGCGGCTCTGGCTCCGCCGCGTTTGGGCAGCAAAAAGCGCGCCAAGCCGGGCGGGGCGTTCCCCACCTGCAAGGCGCGCGGTTTACGGATATGGGCAGCAGAAAAGAGCGGAGTTACTCCGCTTGCTTGCTTGCTTGCTTGCTTGCTTGCTTGCTTGCTTGCTTAGTGATTGTAG
>CAMKFK010000054.1 GCA_946411835.1 uncultured Clostridia bacterium | reverse complement strand
CTTTCAAGAGCTGTCGCTACATCTTGTGTTATGCTGAGTTAACCCGATACGCATATAAACTTATTCGAGATTTCAATACCGAATTTAACAGGAAAATTCGCAAAGAAGAGTCCACCGAGAAAAAAACCGCCGAGGAGGAATCCGTCGAGGAAAAAATCGCGTATGCCGCATTTTACACGCTGAACATTATCTATCGCAGAAGACTGGATAAAGAGGCAATCGGCCGCCTTTGGACCGAAAATCAAAGCTGGGTCATGCTGCATGAAAGCTACATACATTTAAAAATAACGCTTATAATTAAGCTGGGTTTAGATGTAATTAAGCTAGGTGCGGATGATTCTGACGATGAAGAAAAACTTTTGGAGCAGGATTATACTTTTCTCAGGAAACACCACGAAAATGCAGGTTACTGTCATGCCTTATGTGATCTGTATGCCACGCTTTGTGAAAAAAATGAAGATTTGAAGACCACGCTCGGTCCAAAATGGAAAAAACGAGTTTTCGACGAAATCGACTATGCCATCACGAAGGCTCCTGACTATGCAAAGTTCTACTGCACCAAAGGCAGGATACTTGCCATTGACGGGCAGTTTGACCGGGCGGAAGAAATGATAAGAGAAGCGATCAGCCGCGAGGATTCCGCTTACGAGAAGTACATACTGCGTATGATCGAATATGAAGGCGCCCGTCTTCGGATTCAGGCAAAACGCTTGGTCGCGGAAACCGGCGTTGAAGCGATACAGAAGGAAATCGGCAACCTTAAGCAGTCTGTTCGGTCGAACATTGAAATCGTCGCGTTCTTCTCCGGGATCGTGAGCTTTGTCATCGGCTCGCTGTCCCTTGCGCAGAATCAGACCGCCGCGCACGCTTCTCTGCTCATCATAACGCTGATGGGCTGCCTGATATCCGTGTACGCCGCATTTGTCGCCCTGCTGCGTTCCGGCGACGCATCCCTCCGTAAGGAACCGCTGTTTTTTGTCGCCATCCTCGGGGGGCTGGTCGCGGCGGCGTCCACGTATCTCACCCTGCATATGTAGAACCGTCAAAGGAGTTTTGTATGTTTGAGGAAGTGTATGCGCTCAGCGTCGCGTCGGACGACGCCCTGGACGCCGGTTCCCCGTCGATGGTGCAACCGCGCGGCAAAAACGAAGACGCTCTTTGCTTTGGGAAGGATTTTCTGGTCGTAATCGACGGCGCGGCGGGTTTGAGCGGCATTCATCGGATGGATGCCGTGAGCGACGTCGGATGGATGTCCCGGCGTCTGTCCGAGCTGGCGGCGGCAGAGCTTGGCAGCGGCGGCTCTGAGCCGACGGCGGCGATCCTGCTTCGGTGTGCGCGGACGATCCGGCGGGAGATGGACGCAGCGGGCTATCCGCCGGACGGCGGCGAATATCCCAGCGCGTGTATTTCGGTCGTTCGCCTCATCGGCGAGCGCCTCGAATGCTGCGCTCTGGGTGACGTCACGACCCTGCTTCTCCAGCGGGACGGTCGACTCGTCACATTTATGGACACGACCGTGCCGAAGCGAGACGCGAAGGTGGTCGCCTGGGCGGCGGAGACAGCGGAACGACGCGGCATTACGATTGCGGAGGCAATGACACTCGCCTCTGACCGGCTGCTCCGCAACCGCAACGAGCGAAACACCGCGCAGGGCTACTGGATTTTTGATCCGACCGGCGTCGGCATTGAGCATATGCTCACTGCCTGTTTCCCCGCAGACAGCATCACAGACGTCGCCCTGATGAGCGACGGCTTTTTCGACGCATATGACCTCTTTGCAACAGAAGCGCTTGACAATAGGCTGTTCCACGCTCTGCGTACGGGCGGAGCGTTTGCAATCGCGCAAAAACTGCGCGCAGCCGAACGCGCCGACCCCACGCTTGACCGCTATCCCAGGCTGAAGCAGTCTGACGACGCCACGGTTCTGTACGCGCGCGTCGTCCCTTGACCATAAAAAAGGACGCTCTCCCGAGAGAGCGCCCTTTTTTATGAGCCTTGTCTTATCTCTGCCCCTTATCATACGGGATGCCTTCTGCCTTGGGGGCGCGGGAGTTCTTGGAGGTGAACGCCAGCACGACCAGGGAGATGATGTAGGGCAGCATGTTGTACACCGAGCCGGGGATGTTCAGCGCGACCAGCGCCGGGAAGCCGAAGTACACGTTCGACAGCGCGCGGAACGCGCCGAACAGCAGCGCCGCCAGCGCGATGCGCGTCGGCTTCCACTGGCCGAAGATCATGACCGCCAGCGCCAGGAAGCCGAAGCCCGCGACGCCGTTTTCAAACTTCCACTCGGACACGCCCGCGAGAATGTAGCAGATGCCGCCGAGCCCGCCGTAGACGCCGGAAATCAACACGCCCGCCCAGCGCATTTTCAGCACGTTGATGCCGACGCTGTCCGCCGCCTGCGGATGCTCGCCGCACGCCATCAGGCGCAGGCCGAAGCGCGTCTTGTACAGCACGACGTAGGCGGCGACAAGCATCAGGATGGCAATGAGCATGAACCAGTTGAACTCAAACGAGCCGATGCTGACGAGGAACTTCTTCTTCGCATCCACATACTGGATGGTGGAGGACACGTCGTCAGGATTTGCCTTGGTGTTGATCGCCTTGACGAACACGGTCGCGGCGGCGACGCCCAACAGGTTCAGCGCGGTGCCGACGATGGTCTGGTCCGCCTTGAAGTTGATGCAGGCGACGCCCAGCAGCGCGGCGTACGCCACGCCGAACAAGATCGCGCCCAGCAGCACGCAGAGAATCATCGGGAACGCCGCCATGGAGCCGGGCAGATAGCGCATCATCAGCGCGCCGCCGAGGGCGCCGATGACCATGATGCCCTCAAGCCCCAGGTTGATGACGCCGGAATGCTCGGCAAAGCAGCCGCCCAGCGCGACCAGCACCAGAACCGAGGCGAAAATCAGCGTGTATTGCAGCAGTAACAGCATTACTTGTCGCCTCCTTTCTCAGCGGACGCCTGAACCGTCTTTTGCCGCTCCTTGTCCTCGCGCTTGGCGATGCCGGTGTTGATGGCGAACTTGATGAACAGCGTGAAGCCGCAGAGGTAGATGATGAGCGCTGAAATCAGGTCGGAAATCTGGGACGAGTACATGGTTTTGTCCACATACGCGCCGCCGACGGTGATGTGCTGGATGAAGTAGGCGGCAAAGATCGTGCCGATGGGGTTCAGGCCGCCGAGGAACGCCGCCGCGATGCCGTTGAAGCCCATGCCGGGCACGGAGGACTGCGTGACCGACCACTGCTCATAGTCGGTAAGGTACAGGAACGCACCGCCCAGCGCCGCCAGCGCGCCCGCGATGACGAGCGTGAGGATGATGTTGCGCTTCTCCGCCATGCCGGCGTACTTCGCCGCGTTCTTGTTGTTGCCCGTGGCGCGCAGCTCGTAGCCGAGCTTGGTCTTGTCGAGCACGATCATGATGACGACCGCAATGATGATGGCAAGCGGGATGGCGATGGTGACGTTGCCGTTGTTGTTGAACATCGCGCCCAGTCCCGCCGTGGGCAGCATCGCCTGCGGCGCGTCGGTCTTGAGGTGGAGCGTGTAGGGGCTGGTGGACTCCTTCACGTTCGCGAGGAGCATATTGGTGGTGTAGAGGCCGATCCAGTTGAGCATGATGCCGGAGATGACCTCGTTGACGTTGCAGTACGCCTTGAGCAGGCCCACGAGCGCGCCGTAGACGCCGCCGACGACCAGCGCGAACAGCAGGCACAGCAGCCAGCCCCAGTGCCACGCCAGCGCCGCGTACAGGCACGCGCAGGAGCCGACGACATATTGCCCCGCGACGCCGATGTTGAACAGGCCGACCTTATAGGCGAACAGCACGCTCAGCGCGCACATCAGCAGCGGCGCGGTCTTGACCAGCGTGTTGCCGAAGTTCTTCGCCTGCAAATTCGCGCGGGAGTAGTTCCAGAAGTTCTTGACCACCGCGAGGATCGCCTCGCCCGCGCCGGTGGGGTTGATGAACAACAGCACGATGTAACCGAGCAGCAGGCCGAACACGATGCACAGCAGCGACGCGATCAGCGACTGGACGGCGTTGTTCTTGAGAAGGTTCTTTTTCTCTTTCATGCGCTCACCTCGTCTCTCTTCGCGCCCGCCATGTAGAGGCCGAGCTCCTCCTGCGTGGTCTTCTTCGGGTCGAGCTCGCCGACGATCTCACCCTCGTACATGACGAGGATGCGGTCGGGCACGTCCATAACCTCGTCCAGCTCCAGCGAGACCAGCAGCACCGCCTTTCCGGCGTCGCGCTGCTCGACCAGCTTTTTGTGGACAAACTCGATCGCGCCGACGTCCAGTCCGCGCGTCGGCTGCACCGCCACGAGCAGATCGGGTTCCTTGTCGATCTCGCGGGCGATGATCGCCTTCTGCTGGTTGCCGCCGGACATGGCGCGGGCGATGGTGATCGGGCCCTGCCCGGAGCGCACATCGTAGTCGCCGATCAGTCGCTCGGAATACTTGCGGATGTTGTCGCGGCGGAGGAAGCCCGCGCCGTTGGTGAACTCCGGCTCAAAGTAGCGCTGGAGCACGATATTGTCCTCGAGCGTGTAGTCGAGGACGAGGCCGTGCTTATGCCGATCCTCGGGGATGTGGCTCAGGCCGGAGGTGCTGCGCTCGCGGATGGAGGCGTGGGAGATGTCCTTGCCCGCGAGCACGATCTTGCCCTCGCGCAGCGGCTCCAGCCCCGTCAGCCCGTAGACGAACTCGCTCTGCCCGTTGCCGTCGATCCCCGCGAGGCAGACGATCTCGCCCCGGCGCACCTTGAGCGACACATCGTGCACAGCGTCTTTTTTATGTGCCTTGGAGGCGACGGACATATGCTCGATGTCGAGCACCACGTCGCCGATCTGCGCGGGCTTTTTCTCGACGTGGAAGTTGACGTTGCGCCCCACCATCATGGCGGACAGCTCCTCGGGCGAGGAGTCCTTCGTCTCGACGGTGCCGATGTACTTGCCCTTGCGCAGGACGGAGCAGCGGTCGGCGACCGCCATGATCTCCGCCAGCTTGTGGGAGATGAAGAGGATGCTCTTGCCCTCGGCGGCGAGGTTCTTCATAATCTTCATCAGCTCGTCGATCTCCTGCGGCGTGAGCACCGCCGTCGGCTCGTCGAAGATGAGGATCTCGTTGTCGCGGTAGAGCATCTTGAGGATTTCGGTACGCTGCTGCATACCGACGGTGATATCCTCGATAATGGCGTCGGGATCGACCTGAAGACCGTACTTGTCCGACAGGTCCATGACCTTCTTACGCGCCTCCTGCTTTTGCAGGAAGCCCATTTTCCCGGTCGGCTCCACACCGAGGATGATGTTGTCGAGCACGCTGAAGCACTCGACGAGCTTGAAATGCTGGTGTACCATGCCGATGCCAAGCGCGTTGGCGTCGTTCGGGTCCTTGATCCGGACCTCCTTGCCGTCTTTCTTGATGATGCCCTCCTCCGGCTGGTACAGCCCGAACAGGACGCTCATCAGCGTGGACTTGCCTGCGCCGTTCTCGCCCAGCAGCGCGTGGATTTCGCCGCGTTTCAATTGCAGGGTGATGTTGTCGTTGGCGATGATGCCCGGAAACCGCTTGGTGATGTTGAGCATTTCAATCGCATACGGCGTTTCCAAGTTGACCCCCTCCTTTTTCTCGCCGGCTTTCCGTCGGCTCTCGGAATAGCTGTGTTATATTATATATCAATTTTATTGATAATGCAAAGAAAACTTGTGTGCGAACCAAAAATTTTGTGATGTCGCACAAAAAGCCGTCCCCCGCTGCGTCTAAAAAAAGGAATCGACCGTCCGAACGGTCGATTCCTTTGTAAAAAACGATTTACTTGATGTTGCCGAGGTCGGTCACGGTGATGGTACTCGCCATGTCGGTCGCGCTCTTGGTGATGTCGCTGGAGACGGAGACCTTGCCGCCGAACAGATCGGCGACGAGCGCCGCATAGTCGTCCTGCGTGAAGGTGTCGTTCCACTGGGTGCTCTCGATCGGGAGCTGGACATAGTTCTCCTCCGGATTGGCGGAGACGAGGCCGAGGTTGTCAACCTTGCCGCCGGAGAAAGTGCCTTCCTGAACGGCGGTGAGCAGGGTGTTGACGGTGGCGGTGAGGCCCTTCATCGCGGAGGTGACGGTCATGCCCTCGCCGTAGGCGCCGTCGATGGTGGCAGCCTGGTCAACGTCAACGCCGATGACCTTGCCGCCGACCTTGGCGGCCGCCTCGGCAGCGGAGGTGAAGATGCCGCCGCCGCAGGCGAACACAACCTCGGTGCCGTCAGCGTACCAGGTATCCATCGCGGCGGTGATGTCGCCGTCGCCGTAGAACTGGTTGCCGTAGGCATACTTCAGGGAGACGTCGGTCTTGCCGTCGGCAGCGGCAGCGGCGTCAGCGCCCTGCACAAAGCCGTAGCCATAGCGGACGACGGCGGGAACCGCCATGCCGCCCAGGAAGCCGAGCTTGCTGTAGCCGAGCTTGACGGCGGCGTAGCCCGCCATATAGCCGCAGATCTCTTCCTGATAGACCGCGCAGTACAGGTTCTCGGGAACGACGAAGCCTTCGCCGAGGTCGCCGGCGCTGACGTCCAGCGCGATGAAGATCACGTCGTCATACTCCGGAGCGGTGGCGACGATGGCGGGACCAAAGGCGTACCCGGGCATCACGACGACGCCGTACCCCTCGTCGATGGCCTTTTCGATCATGGCGACGCGGTCATCGTCGGAGTCGGAGGCGGGCTTGAAGTAGGTGAAGTCGGCGCCGTTCGCCTCGCTCCAGGACTTCGCCGCCTCATAGGTGGTCTGGTTGAAGGACTGGTCGGTGATGTCGCCGTAGTCGGTAATCATGGCGACGCGGATGCTCTCAGCCGCGGGCTCGGCGGGCTCGTTGCCGGCGTCGGTCTCGGCGGGCTGCGTCGTCTCGGCGGGAGCCGGGGTGTCGGTGTTTGTGGTGGAGTTGCCGCCGCCGCAGGCGACGAGCGCCAGGACCATGGTCAGCGCAAGGATGACTGCAAGAAACTTCTTCATGTTATATTCCTTCCTTTTCATAGATTTGGATTTTCATCCTTCTGCTCAGTATAGCAGAACCGGCGCGTTAATTCAAGCACCAGTTCAGATTTTTGGAAGATTTTCAATTCAGCTTCAGATCCCCGTCCCTGACCCAGCCGAGGGAGCGGCACAGCGCGTGGATCAGCGGGCAGAGCACGGCGGGCAGGACGACGCTCACCAGCGCCAGCCCCAGCCAGTCCATCGCGCCGGGGACCGTCGCCGTCGCGCCGCGCGCGGCCGCCGCCTCGCTGGGCGAGAGCCAGCCCGTCCACACGCCGATGGGTCCGCACAGCCCGCAGGTGCCCATGCCGGCGTTGATCGGCGCGCCGTTCATCTCCAGCCGGAACAGACAGGTGGCGACGGGACCCGTGATCGCGCCGGTGACAATGGGCGCGATCCACACGCGCGGGTTGCGGACGATGTTGGGCATTTGCAGCATGGACGTCCCCAGTCCCTGGGACACCAGCCCGCCCCAGCGGTTCTCCCGGAAGCTGATGACGGCGAAGCCCACCATCTGCGCGCAGCAGCCCGCCAGCGCCGCGCCGCCCGCCAGCCCGGTCAGCCCGAGCACCTGGCAGATCGCCGCCGACGAGATCGGCAGCGTCAGGGCGACGCCCACCAGCACGGACACGGCAATGCCCATCCAGAAGGGCTGGAGCTTGGTGGCGGAGTCGATCAGCGCGCCAAACGCCCGCGCCGCCGCGCCGATGGGCGGGGCGATGAGCCTGGCAAGCGCCACGCCCACGAGGATCGTGACGGCGGGCGTGACGAGGATATCCACCTTCGTCTCCTTGCTCACCAGCTTGCCGCACTCGGCGGCGACAATGGCAATGAGCAGCACCGCCAGCGGCCCGCCGGCGCCGCCCTCGGCGTTCGCCGCAGCGCCGACGGCGGCGAGAGAGAACAGCACCATCGGGTCCGCCTTCAGCGCGTAGCCGATGGCGACCGCCATCGCCGGGCCCGACACGCCCATGGCATAGGAGCCGACGTCGCTCAACACCGCCACGCCCAGCTGCGTGCCCAGCGTCTTGATGATCGTGCCGATGAGCAGGGAGCAGAACAGGCCCTGCGCCATCGCGCCCAGCGCGTCGATGCCGTAGCGTCTGGCGGAGATTTCGATGTTCTTGCGCTTGCAGAACGCCTTGAAGTCAGCCATGAGGAACACCTTCCCACTACATTTATTAAGGTACACGGGCGCACCCGCGCCCGTGTACCTTAATATAACGATTTTAATGTGTTCTGTCAATACTGATAGATGCTCCCGCCCACAAACTCGCGCACGAGGGAATTTTTCGGCACATAGGGCGTGGTCAGCGGCGGGACGGAGTTGACCACGCGCATCAGGTCGGTCAGTCCGTGGGTCTCGATGAACGCATCGTCCAGCTGCTCGTGAAACTCCGGCAGCTCGCGCAGGTACTTGGCGAGGATGCAGGGCTCATAGTCGTGAAAGCTGTCGATGTGGATGGAGGCGTTGCCCTTGTTGGGCTGGATGTAGTTCAGCTCGCCCGCGTCCACGCTCTGCGAGCGCTCGATCGTATCGCGCAGGCTGTGTCCGCGCCCGATCAGGTCGCGGATCATGCGCCGCGCCACGCGCAGCTGCTCGGGGTGGACGATCCTGTCGTCGCGGGTGATGATGCGGGTGCGCGGCGCAACGTACACGCCGATATAGGCGTCGTGCAGCAGGTCGAGGATCAGCGGGTTGAGCATGTGGATGCCCTCCGCGATGACGATGCAGTCCTTTCCGCCCTGCAGCACCCGGCTGCCGCCGACGTCGCCCGCTATAAAGTCGTAGACCGGGGTGTCCACGGCTTCGCCCTCGGCGAGACGCAGGATGCAGTCCGCCAGGGCCTCCCGGTCGACGCAGTAGGGCGACTCCCAATCCGTCGCCTCCGGCGGGCGCTTGTGCAGTGGAAGGAAGAAGTTGTCCATGCTCACCAGCGCAACGTTGACGCCCATGTTCTCCAGATACGTCCGCAGGCGCATTGCCGTCGTGGTTTTGCCGGAGCCGGAGGGCCCGGTCAGGCAGACGATGGGCCGCAGCTCGCTGCTGCGCAGGATCCGCGCGGCGGCGGAGCTGATCTTGTTGCGGTAGACCTCCTCGCAGCGCAGCACGAACGCGGTCTGGTCCCCCATGGCGTCGGTAATGTCTTCAATATCAATCACGCGCATGGACGTCTCTCCTTCTTCTCACTTGCTCGCGGCGACGGCAGCGTCGTCCAGATCGGGCAGCTTCGTCGCCTTGGCGGCGACCTCCAGCGCGATTTTCATCATGTTGGTGAAGCTGTTCTGGCGCTCCTCGGCGTTGAGCTCCTCGCCGGTGACGAGGCTGTCGGAGATGGAGCAGATCGCCAGCGCGCGCTTGTGGGTATAGGCGGCGTTGCAGTAGAGCGCGGCAGCCTCCATCTCGACCGCCATGCAGCCCATCTTCGCCCACTCCATCGAGGATTTCGCCGCGTCATAGAAGGTGTCGGAGGAGAAGAGGTTGCCCACGGGCATCCGCACGCCGATCTCGCCTGCCGCCTCCACCGCCATGGTCAGCAGATCAAAGTTGCAGATGGGCGCGAAGGTGCCGGGCAGGCGGTACTGGTTGGCGAAGCAGGAGTTCGTGCACGCGCCCATGCCCGCCACCACGTCGCGCAGCCGGAGGTCGGGGGAGATCGCCCCGGCGGAGCCGATGCGCAGGATGTTGTCCACGCCGTACTGGGTGAACAGCTCATAGGAATAGATGCCGATGGACGGGCAGCCCATGCCCGACGCCATCACGCTGACGGGAACGCCCTTGTAGGTCCCCGTGTAGCCCTGGATGCCGCGCACGTTGTTCACGAGCTTCGGCTCGGTGAGGAAGGTCTCGGCGATGAGCTTCGCGCGAAGCGGGTCGCCGGGCATCAGCACGGTTTTTGCGAACGCGCCCTTTTCAGCGCTGTTGTGGGGAGTAGCCATAATCTGTGTCTCCTTTCTTACTTTTCCAAGACCTTGACGGCCTTGACGATGCGGGATGTGCCGAGGCGCTTTGCGCCCAGGCGCAGGAAGTCCTCCGCGTCCTTGAGGTCGGCGATGCCGCCGGACGCCTTGACCAGCTTGCCCTTGCAGTGCTCGACCATCAGCGCCACGTCCTCGCGCGTCGCGCCGCCGCCGGCGAAGCCGGTGGAGGTCTTGATAAACTCCGCGTCGGAGCGGGAGACGACCTCGCACAGTCTGATCTTCTCCTCGTCGGTGAGCAGGCAGGTCTCGATGATGACCTTGAGCAGGCGGCCGTTGCACGCCTCCTTGACGGCGTTGATCTCGTCCTCCACATCGTCGTAGCGCCCGTCCTTGACCCAGCCGAGGTTGACGACCATGTCGATCTCGCCCGCGCCGTCGAGCACGGCGTTCTCCGCCTCGGCGCACTTAATCTCGGTGGGGCTGTAACCGTTGGGGAAGCCGATGACGGTGCACACCGGCAGCCAGCTGCCCTTCTCGCGCCAGTTGTCGGCGATGTACTGCGCCGCGCGCCTGACATAGCTCTGCGGGATGCAGACGGAGGCGCAGCCGTACCTCATACCGTCGTCGCAGATCGCCCTGATCTCGTCCCACGTCGCGCCCTGCGCGAGCAGGGTGTGATCCACATAGCGCAGAATCTCCTGAACATCCATGGGTGTTTTCCTCCTTACAGTCGATAGTTGTGGTCAGTATAGCACAGGCGATTTGATTTGTCTACAGGGAAAGCTGGCGGAATTACGGTAATTGAATGAGTTACGAAACTGTTAACAAATCGAGTCTAAGTAGTCTAATTTCATAATTAAAATACAAAAAATGGGAATCAAAAGCATACACCAAACTTGTAAAGGGACACATTTAGGCATGGAAAACCATTAGCTTGTCGATTTTGTTCACAAATTGTTAACTCATTCAATTACCCTTCTGGCGGAATGCACAAAAAAGAACGTCTCCTGCGCCCATGTCCGCGCAAAAGCCGACTTGACATCCGCGCGAATCCTGCTATAATAACAAACAGAAAAGGCGTTGCCAAAAGCGGTTCCGCCCTATGTGGTTCTAAAATTCTTCAGAAACCGTCACTTGGCAGAGTGGCGGTTTCCGCTTTTCACAGTGATCGTAACCGTACATCCGAAGATATGGAACGTCAATGTAGAAAGCTGCAAAAAGCGGAAGGGCGCGTCCCTTCCGCTTTTTGTATGCGATTTCGCTTCCTTAGAAATACCGCTTGAGCAGACCCTCGAGCGCCTTGCCGTGGCGGGCCTCGTCGCGCGCCATCTCGTGGACGGTGTCGTGGATGGCGTCGAGGTTGTTCTTCTTCGCGCAGGCGGCGAGGTCGAACTTGCCCTTGGTCGCGCCGTACTCGCAGTCCACGCGCCAGGCGAGGTTCTTCTTCGTGCTGTCGGTCATGTTGACCTCGAGGTCGGAGCCCAGCAGCTCGGCGAACTTCGCGGCGTGCTCCGCCTCCTCGAACGCGGCCTTCTCCCAGTAGAGCGCGATTTCGGGATACCCCTCGCGGGCGGCGACGCGCGCCATGCACAGATACATGCCGACCTCGCTGCACTCGCCGGTGAAGTTGGACTGGAGCTGCTCGAAAATGTACTTCTTGGTCTCCTCGTCGATGTCAGGGTTGTTCTTGACGGTCTTGGCGTAGACGCCGAACTCGTGCTCGGCGGCGAGCTTCTCGCCTTCTTTCATCTCGCTGAACTTGCTCGCGGGCGCCTTGCAGACGGGGCACTTCTCGGGCGGGTTCTCACCCTCAAAAACATAACCGCAGACGGAGCATACCCATTTCTTCATCGCTGTGTCCTCCTGTAATAAATGATTTCGTTCTCGCCGTGAACAGAGTATACCATGCGGCGAAACCGTTTGCAAGCAAAATCGCCCCGCCCCCTTACTTGTCAACCAAAAATATTTTCATGGTTGACAACTCCGTCCAAAGGGCGTATAACTGGAAGCGTCAACATTTGCAAGGAGGCGTTTGTCATGACCGAACCCGTTGCCGCCGGGCGGCAGCTTTCCACCGCCGAGTTGGTCTATATCTCGATCTGCGCCGCGCTGCTGGCGGTTTGCTCGTGGATTTCGATCCCCGCCGTCCCGCCGCTGCCGCCGTTCACGATGCAGACCTTCGGCGTGTTTCTCATTCTCCTGCTGCTGGGCGGGCGGCGCGGGTTTTACGCCGTGGCGGTGTTCCTGCTGCTCGGCGCGGCGGGGCTGCCGGTGTTCTCGCACTTCACGGGCGGCGTCGGCGTCCTGCTCGGCACGACCGGCGGCTATCTGCTCGGCTTTCTGTTCACCGCCGCGCTCTATTGGGCGCTGGAGCGCTTCACCGTCCGGCGTCCCGCGCTGCGCCTCGCGGCGCCGGCGCTGGGCCTCGCCGTGTGCTACGCCTTCGGCACGGCGTGGTTCATGGCGCTCTACGCGCGGCAGTCCGGCGCGATCGGCCTGGGCACGGCGCTGGGCTGGTGCGTGCTGCCGTTCATCGTCCCGGACCTCGTCAAGCTGGCGCTGGCATGGGTGCTTGGCGCGGCGCTGAAAAAGCACGTCCGGCTCTGATGTTGTCGCCCGCGGCGGGCGTCAGCCCGCCGCAAAGGCGTTCAAATTGTCGACGAAAAAACCCTTGAAATCTTGCGATTTCAAGGGCTTTGGTGGGGGAAGGTGGATTCGAACCACCGAAGTCACTGACAACAGATTTACAGTCTGCCCCCTTTGGCCACTCGGGAATTCCCCCATAT
>CAMKFK010000053.1 GCA_946411835.1 uncultured Clostridia bacterium | reverse complement strand
TGACTTTTTCGGCGGCGAAAAAGTCACTCCGCCCGCAGGCGGAAACTCCTGCGAATAAAACCTAACGTTAAAACAAAACCAAGCAGAAAATGCAAAAGAGAAAAACACCAAAGCAGCCCCGCGCCGGCAGGCGCAGACTCCCCCTGCCTCCGCAGGAGACAAAGCACACCCCCGGGGAGGTGGAGGCGCATGCCGTTGCTCAGCGGCAGCCAGATCGCCTCGCCCGTGTGCTTCGGCACGGTGAACCAGACCAGCTCGGACGTGTCCTCCGTGTCGTAGCGCGCGATGTCCGTCACCTCGCGCTCGGTGAAATCCCCGCCGTCGAGCGCGGTGTACCAGAAGCCCTTCACCGTGTCGGAGACCGCCGGGTCGATCCGGTAATAGTAGGTCTGCACGCTGTTGAAGGAAACGTCGAGGTTCCGCTTCCCGGTCTCGCAGAGCAGCAGCAAAAGCTGCTCGGACTCACGGCGCTCGTTGATCCGGATAAACAGCACGCTCAGCAGTGTCACAACGCCGACGGCGACTGCGGAGACGCAGACCGTCAGCAGCGTGATCCCTGTTCGCAATGCGTACATCCGCACCCCAGCCTCCTTACGCTTGCTCGGATTTCCCGTTCCGGACGCCCCCGCCCATCCGGTCCGCCCGTCGGCGCAAACCGTCGCGCTTTTCCGCGATTATACCGCAGATATGGCACGGTTTCAAGAAGAAGCTCTCCGCTCCGCCGCGCGCAGGCGCGCCGGAAAAGCAGAGAAAACGCGAAGCGCGGGATTCCGTTACAGCGCCCCGTCCTCAAGGGCGGAGCGCACGCCTTTTGTCAGGGGAACCGTCCGTGTTCACAAAACGTTTACAGGTGATTCAAGAATTTGACACAACTGTCTGGTATGTTGATACTCGTAAAAGCTCTCAAGCTCAATGTGTTTTTCTCCCTCCTAACCCCTTCGTAAAAAGCAGGAACGCCCCCGTGTCGACGCGGGGGCGTTCCTGCTTGCCATATCCGCCGGAATGCGGTAGAATATCGGCATACGACGAGAGGAGGGCACAGACATGGCAAAGAAGCTCGGCGAACTCATCAAGCAGGCGCGGACGGGCGCGGGACTCACGCAGGAGCAGCTGGCAAAGAAGGTGGACGGCGTGACCGCGTCCGACATCAGCAAGGCGGAGCGCGGCGAAAAGGAGCTGTCCCAGGCGGCGCTCAGGCAGATCGCCAAAGCGACGGGGGTGACGCAGACGTCGCTGCTGGAGGCGGCGAAGGGCGGGAAGTCCGGTTCGTCCGGGAAGAAGCCCGCCGCGTCGTCCGGAAAGGCGGCGTCCGGCACGTCGGTGAAGGTGACGGCGTCGGAAAAGAAGCTGCTGGAGCTCTACCGCAAGGCGGACGCCGACACGAAGAAGGCGGCGCTGCGCATCCTCAGCGGCGAGCAGGGCGAGGGGCTCGGCAGCATGATAAGCTCGCTGCTCGACGGCGCGATCGACCTCATCGCCAAGAAGTGACGGGCGCACAGAAAACGAAGAAACGAACGGGAGCCGACCGCTCCCGTTCGTTTCTTCGTATGATACGATTATCTGATTAGAATATCGGAAAGATCTCCGAGCAGTTTTTTCGCCAGACGAGGCGGAGGACGCACCGGGGCTGGCGCCCATCAAGGACGACAACGAAGTATGGCGGGAAAAATGCCGGAGAGATTCCGTTCTTTTCGTCAGATAATCGTATGATACCCGGCTCAAAAAAGCGCGGGCTTTTTTCATCATTCTCTGGTCAGCGTCTCCTGCTGCTTGTAGCTGCGGTAGCGCTCGTCCGCCTCGCGCGCGGCGGCGGAGAAGAGCGTCTTCGCGTTGTCCGGGAAGGTCAGCTTCAGCGCGGCGTAGCGCGTCTCGCCGTCGAGGAAGTCTTCGTACGCCATGGCGGGCGCCTTGGAGTCCACGGTCATGGGCTGCGGCTTCTCCGGGTCGTAGCGGTAGAGCAGCCAGTAGCCCGCGTCCACCGCGCGCTTCATCTCCGCCTGCACGTTCGCCATGCCCGCCTTGATGCCGTGCGCCTGGCAGGGCGTGTAGGCGACGATGACGCTGGGGCCCTTGTGCGCCTCCGCCTCGCGGATGGCGCGGATGAGCTGGTTCGGGTCGGCGCCCATCGCCACCTGCGCAACGTAGACGTTGCCGTAGGTGCGGAAGATCGCGCCCAGGTCCTTTTTGCGGCTCTTCTTGCCGGCGGAGGCGAACTGCGCCACCGCGCCCAGCGGCGTCGCCTTGGAGCTCTGCCCGCCGGTGTTGGAGTAGACCTCGGTGTCGATGACGAAGACGTTGATGTCCTCGCCTCCGGCGACGACGTGGTCCAGCCCGCCGAAGCCGATGTCATACGCCCAGCCGTCGCCGCCGAACATCCAGAAGCACTTCTTGGCAAGCTGGTCGCGCCGTTCGAGAATCTCGCCCGCCAGCGCGCTGTTCGAGCGCTCCAGCTCCGCGATGAGCGCGTCGCTCGCCTTGCGGGAGGCGTCGAAATCGTCATAGGCGTCGAGCCACGCGCGCGCGGCCTCGCTGCCGCTCTCGGCGCGGTACGCCTCCACCTTCGCGCGCACGCCCTCGCGCTGCTGGCGCACGGCGAGGAACATGCCCAGCGTCAGCTCGGCGTTGTTTTCAAAGAGGCTGTTCGTCCACGCCACGCCGAAGCCGCGCTTGTTGGTCGTATAGGGGATGCCGGGCATCGGCGCGCCCCACGCCTGCGAACAGCCCGTGCCGTTCGCCCAGTAGACGCGCTCGCCGAACAGCTGGGTGAGCAGCTTGGCGTACGGCGTCTCCCCGCAGCCGGCGCAGGCGGCGGAGAACTCCACCAGCGGTTGGCGGAACTGGCTCCCCTTGACGCTGTAGACGTCGAAGAGGTCGCCCTTGTCGGGGAGGGCGAGGGCGTAGTCCCAGCACGCGCGCTGCGCGTCGGTAAACCGGGCGGGGGTCATGGTCAGCGCCTTCTCCTTCGCGGGGCACACCGCCGCGCAGGAGCCGCAGCCCGTACAGTCGAGCGCGGAGACCTGCATCGTGAAGCGCAGGCCCTTCGCCGCGCCGTTCGCGGGGATGGCGTCGAAGCCCTCGGGGGCGTTTGTCGCCTCCTCCTCGGTGAGCAGGTACGGGCGGATGACCGCGTGGGGGCAGACGAGGGCGCAGCGGTTGCACTGGATGCACTTCTCCGCGTCCCACTTGGGGATATGCGTGGCGATGCCGCGCTTTTCCCAGGCGGTCAGCCCCAGGTCGATGCGCCCGTCCTTGTAGTCGCGGAAGGTGCTCACGGGCAAATCGTCGCCCTTCTGACGGTTGATCGGGAGGAGGATGTTCTTCACCACGTCGGGCAGGTCCTCCGCCGGCGCGCGCCCGTCGTCGGCGTCCGCCCAATGCGCGGGGATGTCGATCTTCACGGGCGCGTCCGCGCCGGCGTCGATGGCGGCGAGATTCTTCGCCACCACCTCCTCGCCCTTAGCGAAGTACGCCTTGCGCGCCGCCGCCTTCATCTCGCCGAGCGCCTGAGAGCGCGGGATGACCTCCATGAGCGAGAAAAACGCCGATTGCAGGACCGTGTTCGTGTGGCTGCCCAGCCCCAGCCGCTCCGCGATGGCGGTGGCGTCGATGATATAGAAGCTCGCGCGCTTCCGCGCCAGCGCGCGCTTGACGGGGGCGGAGAGCGCTTCGTCCAGCTCCTCCGGCTTCCAGCGGCAGTTGAGCAGGAGGGTCCCCCCGTCCTTGAGCTCCTGCGCCACGTCGTACCGGTTGATGAAGGTCGGGTTGTGGCAGGCGACGAAGTCCGCCCGCTTGACATAGTAGCTGCTCTCGATGGGCCGGTCGGAGAAGCGCAGGTGCGACTTCGTGACGCCGAAGGACTTCTTGGAGTCGTATTCAAAGTACGCCTGCCCGTATTTCTCCGTCGTGTCGTTGATGATGCGGACGGTGTTGTGGTTCGCGCCGACGGTGCCGTCTCCCCCGAGGCCCCAGAACTTGCAGCTCACGACGCCGGGGTCGAAGTGCCGCCCCTCGGTCACGGGGAGGGAGAGGTGGGTCACATCGTCGTCAATGCCGATGGTGAAGCCGTTGACCGGCGCGTCGGCGGCAAGGTTGTCGAACACGGCGACGAGCTGCGCCGGGTCGGTGTCCTTGGAGGAAAGCCCGTAGCGCCCGCCGAGGACGCGGAGGGAGCGCCCCGCGCGATTGAGCGCGGCGCAGACGTCCTCGTACAGCGGCTCGCCCAGCGCGCCCATGTCCTTGCAGCGGTCGAGCACGGCGACGCGCCGGACGCTTGCGGGCAGCGCGGCGAGGAAGTGCTCGATGGAGAACGGGCGGTACAGATGCACCTGCACGCAGCCGACCCTGCGCCCCTCGGCGCGGAGGGCGTCCACCGCCTTGCGCGCCGCGCCCGCGACGCTGCCCATCAGGATGACGACGTCGGCGGCGTCGCTGTCGCCGTAGTAGTTGAAGAGGTGGTACTCCCGCCCCGTCAGCTCGGAAATCTGGTTGAAGTAGCGTTCCACGGTCGCGGGCAGGGCGGCATAGTCGCCGTTGTTCGCCTCGCGCACCTGGAAATACACGTCGCCGTTCTGCACGGTGTTGCGCAGCGTCGGGTGCTCGGGGTTGAGCGCGCGGTCCTTGAAGCGGCGCAGCGCGTCCCGGTCGAGCATGCCGATGACCGCGCCCATGTTGGGCAGCTCGATCTTGTTGATCTCGTGGGAGGTGCGGAACCCGTCGAAGAAGTGCAGAAACGGGATGCTGCTCTCGATGGCGGCGAGGTGCGCCGCGGCGGCGAGGTCGGCGACCTCCTGCACGCTGCCGGTGGAGAGCAGGGCGAAGCCCGTCTGTCGGCACGCCATGACGTCGCTGTGGTCGCCGAAGATGCTCATCGCGTGCGTGCCCACGGTGCGGGAGGCGACGTGCAGCACGGCGGGCAGGCGCTCGCCCGCAATGCGGTAGAGCACGGGGATCATCAGCATCAGCCCCTGCGAGGACGTGAAGCTGGTGCTCAGCGCGCCCGCCTGGAGCGCGCCGTGCACCGCGCCGATGGCGCCCGCCTCGCTCTGCATCTCGGTGAGCGTCACGGTCTGCCCGAAGAGGTTCCGGCGGCCCTTGGCGCTCCATGCGTCGGTCAGGCCCGCCATGGGGCTCGACGGCGTGATGGGATAGATGGCGGCGATCTCGGTGAAGGGATACGCCATGGTCGCGGCGGCCTCGTTGCCGTCCATGGTGACGAATTGTCTCTGCTTGTCCATGCCTTACTCCTTTGCCAGCCCTAAGCGCTTTGCCGCTTCCTCGCGCATTTTGTATTTGAGCACCTTGCCCGCCGCGTTCATGGGGAAGCTGTCCACGAACTCGATGTATTTGGGCACCTTGTGTCTCGCCAGCCGCTCGACGCAGAAGGCGCGGATATCGTCCTCCGTGGCGTCGCTGCCCTCGCGGCGGATGATGCACGCCATCGCCTCCTCGCCGTACTTCTCGTCCGGCACGCCGATGACCTGCACGTCCCTGACCGCCGCGTGGGTGTAGAGAAACTCCTCCAGCTCCTTGGGGTAGAGGTTTTCGCCGCCCCGGATGATCATGTCCTTGAGCCGCCCGGTAATGCGGTAGTTTCCGTTTTCGTCCCGGCAGGCGAGGTCGCCGGAGTGCAGCCAGCCCTGCGCGTCCACGGTGTCGCCCGTGGCGTCGGGCATCTTGTAGTAGCCCTTCATCTGGTTGTAGCCCTTGGCGCAGAACTCGCCGTTCACGCCGTCGGGGCACTCCTCCCCCGTCTCGGGGTCGACGACCTTGCAGCGCACGTGGGGAAAGGCGTAGCCCACGGTCTCGGTGCGCACGTCCAGCGGGTCGGTCCACGCGCTCATCGTGTTGCCGGGTGCGCACTCCGTCTGCCCGTAGACGGAGACGATGCCGGTCATGTGCATCTCATCCTCGCGCGCGGCGCGGCGCATCAGCTCCGGCGGGCAGCCGGAGCCCGCCATGATGCCCGTGCGCATATGGGAAAAATCGGTCCTGCGGTAGTCGGGGTGGTTGAACATGGCGATGAACATCGTCGGCACCCCGTTGAAGCAGGTGATCTTCTCCTGGTCGATGCAGGCGAGGGACGATTTCGCCGAAAAATACGGCATGGGGCACATCGTCGCCCCGTGGGTCATGGACGCGGTCATGCTCAGCGTCATGCCGAAGCAGTGGAACATGGGCACCTGGATCATCATGCGGTCGGCGGTGGAGAGTCCCATGCGGTCGCCGATGCACTTGCCGTTGTTCACCACGTTGTAGTGCGTGAGCATGACGCCCTTGGGGAAGCCGGTCGTGCCGGAGGTGTACTGCATGTTGCACACGTCGTCGGGCCGGACCTGCTCCGCCATGCGCGCGAGCGTCTCGGGCGGGGTCATGTCGGCGCGCGCCATCGCCTCGTCAAAGGTCAGGCACCCCGGCTGGCGGAAGCCGACGGTGATGACGTTGCGCAAAAACGGCAGGCGGCGGCTTCGCAGCGGCTCGCCCGCCTTCGTGCGCGCGAGCTCGGGGCACAGCTCGTTGATGATGCCCCGGTAGTCGCTGTCCAGCGAACCCTCGATCATCACGAGGGTGTGGGTGTCGCTCTGGCGTAGGAGGTATTCCGCCTCGTGGATCTTATACGCGGTGTTCATCGTCACCAGCACCGCGCCCAGCTTCGCCGCCGCCCAGAAGCTGATGTACCACGCGGGCACGTTCGTCGCCCAGACCGTGACCTTGCTCCCCGCCCTCACGCCGAGGGAGACCAGCGCGCGGGCAAAGCGGTCCACATCGTCGCGGAACTCCTCGTAGGTGCGGGTGTAGTCCAGCGTGGTGTACTTGAAGCAGTATTGGTCGGGAAACTCCTCGACCATGCGGTCGAGCACCTGGGAAAAGGTCAGGGAGATCAGCTCGTCCTTCTTCCAGACGTATTGCCCCGTGCCGTCGTGGTTGAAGTAGAGGCTCTTTTTCTTGCCGCGCGTGTTCTCGTAGCGGCTCATGTGGTTGACGAAGTGGGGGAAGATGACCTCCGGGTCGGTCAGGTCCTCCATCCACTCCGGCTTCCACTCCAGCGAAAGATACCCGTCGTAGTCGATGGAGCCGAGCGCGCGCATCAGCGCGCCGATGGGCATCGTGCCCTCGCCGACGAGGTTGCCGGCGCCGTCGTCGTCGCTGTCACGCAGGTGGACGTGGCGGACGTAGGCGCCGAGGTTCCGGATGGTCGTGTCAGGGGTCTCGCCCCGGTCGCGGTAGGGGTGGTGCATGTGCCAGAGCGCGCCCAGCCGGTCGCTGGCATAGTCGTCCAGCAGCGCGCGCAGGCGCGCGGTGTCGGAAAAGATGCCGCTGGTCTTGAGCAGCAGCGTCACGCCGCACTCCTCCGCAATGGGAAGCAGCGTGTCCAGCCGCTCGCGGACGCGCGCCTCGTTTTCCGTGTGCGCGAGCGCGGACACGTTGGGCACGCGCGCCTCGGCGGCAAGCCGAAGCAGGCCGGTCAGCGCCGGCACGCAGTCCGGCGCGGCGGAGAGGTCGCAGCTCGTGTCGAGGCAGGGCAGGGCGAGCGAACGGTCGCGCAGGGCGCGCACCGTCGCCGCGACGTTGTATTTGTGGAACGCGCCGCCGCGCTCGGTCAGCTCGCCGCGCTCGTGCACGTTGTAGAGCTCCACGCCGCCGAAGCCCATTTCCCCGGCGATATCCAGCGCCTCGTCCCACGAGAAGTCCCAACCGCGGGTGGAAAACGATAATCTCATGTCAGTTCTCCTTTTTTGCGCCCGCAGGCGCAAAAGAATTCAATCGTTTTTTCTGACGACATGTGCGTCAGAAAAAACACCTTGCACGGAGCGGACTGTGCGCCCGCAGGGCGTGCGGGGAGCGGAGTGAAGCCTTTTCAAAAAAGTGCCTGCACTTTTTTGATTAGGTCGTCTCCTCCTCGTACGCGATTTTGTTGAGCGCGTTGACGTAGGCGTGGATGCTCGCGCCCACGATGTCGGTGGAGATGCCGCGTCCGGGGTAGAGCTTGCCGTTCGCGCGCAGGCGCACCACGGTCTCGCCCATCGCCTCGTGCCCCTCGGTGACGGTGCGGATCTGGAAATCGTCCATCTCGCAGTGCCGCCCCGTGACCTGCTCGAGCGCGAGGAACGCCGCGTCGATGGGCCCGTCGCCCAGCGCCACGCCCTCGCTCTCCTTTCCGTTGCGGCGAACCTTGAGGTGCGCCATGGCGGTGATGCCGCTGCCGGTGTTGATGACGTAGCTGACGACCTCGTAGGTCGCGGGCACCTGCATGGCGACGGAGGCGACGATCGCCTCCAGCTCGCGCCCGCCAATCTCGTCCTTGCGGCGGGCAATGCGGCAAAACGCCTCCCAGACGGCGTCCTCGTCCTCCGCGCCGAGGTCGTACCCCAGCTTGGCGACGGCCTGGAGCACGGCGGCGCGGTCGTCATGCGCGGAGAGCACGAGCGCGGCGTTCTCGTCGCTGCCGAAGCCGTCGTACGGCGTGTTGCGGGACGCCTCGAACAAGCGCGCGATCTGCCCCACGCCGCGCCGCATCTCCGTCGTGCGGACGGCGACGCGCACGCCAAACCCCTCGCCCTTGGCGGCGAGCACTCTGGCGATGTTGGGCAGGTGAACGCCGTCCGCCGGGTAGGCGGACGCCTTGATCTCCCGCGCGCCGCGCAGCACCGCCGTCACGGCGCAGGCGTCCGCCATCGCCAGCGCGTCCGAGCAGGCGACGCCGACGCTCACCTCCCGCAGGGCGGGCACGGTCTCGTAGAGCTTCTCGAAAAAAGCGGCGAACTCGCGCGGGAGCATCGCGCCCGCCGTGTCGCAGACGGTCACGGTGGTCGCGCCCGCGTCCACGGCGGCGTTCAGCGCGGCGACCAGATAGGCGGGGTCGGCGCGCGTCGCGTCGTCCGCGACAAATTCCACGTCCGCGCACTTCTCGCGACAGTACGCCGTGAGCTCGCGGATGAGCGCGAGCATGGCGTCCGGCTTCTTGTGGCAGAGGTATTCCATCTGCACGGTGCTCGTGGGCGTCACGATTTGCAGGCGGGGGCGCTTCGCGTCGCGCAGCGCGTTCCACGCCGCGTCCACGCCCTCGCGCGTCAGCGCGGCGGGCACGGCGACCACGCTCTGCTTCACCGCCGAGGCGACGGACTTGATGCGCAGCGCGTCCACCTTGGCGTTCTCGATCCCCTCCAGCTCGATGACGGACACGCCCAGCCGGTCGAGCTGCTTGCTCAGCTCGATCTTCTCGCGGAAGGACAGCCCTCCGCCCCGGCACTTCATGGTCACGTCGCTGATGCGTACTTCTTCCATGGCTTGTTCTCCTTTTTTACGAAAAATCCCCTGAAGCCGACCGGCTCCAGGGGCGAAATATCTTCGCGGTACCACCCTGCTTGCCGCCCCCTCGCGGGCGCGACCACTCTCAAGCTCCAGCAAGCTCTCAGCCTGTAACGGGGCGACCGGGTCTCACTACTTGGCGGGCGTTCGCAAGACCGACTCGGGAGCCAGACCGTCCAACCCTTGCGCGCCGGCTCGCACCGTCCGCCGGTTCTCTGAAGCGCCTCGGGAAAGCGGGTTCTCCGTCAACGTCTTTTATCTGTTTAACGTGACAAAGTATAGCCGTGTTTTGCCTCGTTGTCAAGGATAATTTCATCCAAAAAAGCTGTACGCCGGAGGTATCCTGTGCTATAATCGACCCAAACGACGCGAAGGGGGCGACGCCATGGCGCCGGACGTTGACGAAATCCTGCGCTATCTGCGCATCCGGGGGGACGCGGGCGCGACGCGCGAGCGGGTGACGCGCGCGGCGGAGGAGCTGGCGCGCACGCTCCCGCCCCGATGGACGTACCGCGTCTTCCCCGTCGAGCGCGGGGCGGAGGGCGTCGCCCTCGTCGGCAGCGGCGTGACGCTGCCCGGCGCGCTGGCGGGGCGGATGCTTGCCGAATGCGGCGCGGCGGCGCTGCTGTGCTGCACGCTGGGCACGGCGTTCGAGCGGCGTCTGCGCGCGCTGGAGCGGCGCGACATGGGCGAGGCGGCGATTCTGGACGCCTGCGGCAGCGCGTGGGTGGAGCGCGGCTGCGACATGGCGCAGGAGGAGCTGGCCGCGCGCCTTGCCCCCCGCTTTCTCACCGACCGCTTCAGCCCCGGCTACTGCGACCTGCCGCTCTCGCTCCAGCCGTCGATCCTCGCCGCGCTGGACGCGGAGCGCCGCCTCGGCGTCTTTCTCAGCGAGAGCTTTTTGATGACTCCGGCGAAATCCGTCACCGCCGTCCTCGGCATTGCCGACACGCCCCAGCCCGCGCGCGTGCGCGGCTGCGCGTTCTGCGCAATGCGCGCCGACTGCGACTACCGAAAGGGAGGGAGCACCTGTGCCGTCTAAACCGCTGGACTTCACGAAAAACCGCATCCTCATCGGCGCGATGGGGACGGAGCTGCAAAAGCGCGGGCTCGCGCCCGGCGCGACGCCCGATCTGCTCAACCTCACCGACCCCGCGCTCATCGAGCGCATTTACCGCGAATACCTCGCGGCGGGCAGCGAGATCCTCTACACCAACACCTTCGGCACGAACGCGCGCAAGCTGGCGAAGACCGGACACAGCGTCGCCGAGGTCGTCTCCGCCGCCGTCGCCGTCGCAAAGCGCGCGGCGGCGGGGACGGACGCGCTCGTCGCGCTGGACATCGGGCCGCTGGGCGAGCTGCTGGAGCCGCTGGGCACGATGCCCTTTGCGCGCGCCTGCGCGCTCTTCCGCGAGGTTGCCGAGGCGGGCGAGGCGGCGGGCGCGGACCTCGCCGTCGTCGAGACCATGACCGACCTCTGCGAGGCGAAGGCGGCGCTGCTCGCGGTGAAGGAGAACACCGCCCTGCCCGTCATCGTCACCATGTCCTTTGAGGAGAACGGGCGCACCTTCACGGGCTGCACCGTCGCCTCCATGGCGCGGACGCTGACCGCGCTGGGCGCGGACGCCGTCGGTCTCAACTGCTCGCTGGGGCCGGACAAGCTCGCCCCGCTGCTGCGTGAGCTGTGCGAGAACACCGACCTCCCCGTCGTCGTCAAGCCCAACGCCGGGCTGCCCGACCCGCTGGACGGGCACTACGACATGACGCCGGAGGCGTTCGCCGCCGCGCTTGAACCGATGGCGGCGGCGGGCGCCGCCGCGTTCGGCGGCTGCTGCGGCGCGGGACCGGCGTACATCGAGCCGGTTGCGCGGAGGTTCGGGGGCAGGTCCCCCGTCCCCCACGCCGCGCGGCGGCAGAGCTTCGTCTGCACCCCCGTCCGCCCGCTGCCCATCACGGGCGTGCGCGTCATCGGCGAGCGCATCAACCCAACGGGCAAAAAGCGCTTCCAGCAGGCGCTGCTGGAAAACGACCTCGATTACATCGCCTCCCTCGCCGTCGCGCAGGAGGACGCGGGCGCGGACATCCTGGACGTCAACGTCGGCTACCCCGGCGTGGACGAGACCGCCATGCTGCCGCGCGCGGTCATGGCGATTCAGGAGGCGACGGCGCTGCCGCTGATGCTCGACTCGTCCGACCCCGACGCGCTGGAGGCGGCGCTGCGCGTGTACAACGGCAAGGCGGCGGTCAACAGCGTCAACGGCGACGCCGAGGTGCTCGAGCGCGTCCTGCCGCTCATCAAAAAATACGGCGCGTCCGTCGTGGGGCTGACGCTGGACCGCTCCGGCGTCCCGCAGACGGCGGAGCAGCGCGTCGCCATCGCGCGGCGCATTCTCGACGCCGCGCTCGAGCGCGGCATTGCGCGCGAGGACGTGTGGATCGACTGCCTGACGCTGACGGTGTCGGCGCAGCAGGAGCAGGCGCGCGAGACCCTCAACGCCCTGCGCACGGTGCGCGAGGAGCTGGGCTTACAGACCGTGCTGGGCGTGTCGAACATCTCCTTCGGGCTGCCGAACCGCCCGCTCGTCACGCGCACCTTCCTCGTCGAGGCGCTGCACGCGGGGCTGACGCTGCCCATCCTCAACCCCAACCAGACCGAGCTGATGGACGCCGTGGCGGCGTTCCGCGTGCTCTCCGGCGAGGACGAGGCGTGCCGCGCCTACGTCGAGCGCTTTGCGGACTGCGTCGCGCCCAAGGCAGACGTCCCCGCCGCGAAGCGGGAAAAAGCCGCGCCTGCGGCGGCGCTGACGCTGGACGACGCCATCATCCGGGGGCTTCGCGCGGAGGCGGCGGCGCTGGCGCGCGAGGCGCTGACGCGGGAGGACGAGCTGTCCCTCGTGGACGCGCACCTGATCCCGGCGCTGGACGCCGTGGGCGAGGGGTACGAGGCGGGGCGCGTGTTCCTGCCGCAGCTGCTGTCGGCGGCGCAGGCGGCGCAGGCGGTGTTCGAGGTCATCCGCGAGCGGGTGGCGGAGCGCGGCGCGCCCGCCGTCAAAAAAGGCACGCTGCTCGTCGCCACCGTGCGCGGGGACGTGCACGACATCGGCAAGAACATCGTCAAGACCGTGCTGGAAAACTACGGCTACGAGGTCGTGGACCTCGGGCGCGACGTCGCACCGGAGGCGGTGGCGCAGGCGGCGCGCGAGCGGCGCATCCGTCTCGTGGGACTCTCCGCGCTGATGACGACGACGCTCCCCGCCATGGAGGAGACCGTCGCCCTGCTGAAAACCCTGCCGGACCCGCCCAAGGTCTTCGTGGGCGGCGCGGTGGTGACGCCCGAGTACGCCGAGCGCATCGGCGCGGACTACTACGCCCGCGACGCCAAGGCCAGCGTCGCCGTGGCGCGCGCGGTGCTGGGGTAAGCGCAAAGAAACGGGCGCAAGCCCGCTTCTTTGACGCTTTTCGCAGACTTCGCCTGCGGGGGGCAAAGCGTCGCTTGAACCACAGGTTCAAGACTCCTGTTCTCTTTTTCTGTTTGCTTTCATCATTACGTTAGCTTTTCTCCACAGGAGTTTCCGCCTGCGGGCGGAGTGACTTTTTGCACCGTTGCGCCAGCCGCTTCTCGCTGCCCTTCGGTTGCGACAAGCGGGGCGCTTTCCTTTCTTTGTTCTGTTTGGTTTTATTTTAATGTCAGGTTTTATTTTAAGAGAGTTTCGCGCTGCGGCGCGACCTACTTTGCCCACGGCG
>CAMKFK010000052.1 GCA_946411835.1 uncultured Clostridia bacterium | reverse complement strand
ACATGAAGTACAAGGTCGGCACGATGATCGAGATCCCGCGCGCCGCGCTCACCGCCGACGCCATCGCCGCCGAGGCGGACTTCTTCTCCTTCGGCACGAACGATCTCACCCAGATGACCTTCGGCTTCTCCCGCGACGACGCGAACAAGTTCCTCAACGCCTACTATGAGCGCAAGATCTACGAGTTTGACCCGTTCGGCAAGCTCGACCAGACCGGCGTGGGCAAGCTGGTCAGGATGGCGACGGAGCTGGGCCGCTCCGCCAACCCGGACCTGCACTGCGGCGTCTGCGGCGAGCACGGCGGCGACCCCGCCAGCGTGGAGTTCTTCCACAACGCCGGCCTCGACTACGTTTCCTGCTCCCCGTTCCGCGTGCCCATCGCCCGCCTCGCCGCCGCCCAGGCCGCGATCAAGAGCGAACAGTAAAATAGAGCGCATTTTCCCTCCCCTGATTCCGCCGGGATCAGGGGAGGACGCCATATACCATGTGTATGCTTACTCCATTTTTTGATAAAAATATAAAAAAATGGTTGCATTCGGTCGGCGTGCGTGATACAATAATACCCTAAATACCCTAATTCTACAGCCTATTACAGCTATAAAGAGAGGTGGTGGGTAGTTGAACAGCCGGGCAAATAGCTTTTACAACAAATGGCCAGTACTGCTCTTGGAACAGTTTGGATTTATGATTGATGACACTGCCAAAGGTAAACATATGGCATATCAGATTCTTCTGATTACCATATCGGTTGGATTGGCAATTCTTTCTTTTACCACGCTACAGGACGTGGGAATATTTGTTTTTTCCTATCACGTATTGGACCTTGGCTACAAGTGCATAATTGCATTTATGCATACAGTTAATTCTGGTCATAACGCAGAAAGGCAGATGATGGGCGTAACGAAATCTAAACCATCCCCGTATAGTATAGAGGGAATCATTCTTTGCCTAATTATAGTTTTGGCGCTGTTGGCGCTGCTTCTGTCGAAGAGGCTTGGGGATGATTTGTCGAATTCTGCGTATTATGTAATTCTCGTGAATGCAGGAATTGTACTGAATTGTATATGCAATTGGTATAATGGTATAAAAGCACTGTACTCGGTCAGGGTTTGATAATTTGGGGGAGGAAAAACAATGAATACCCTTTCACTGTTATATTATATATTGTATTTAATTGTGATTTTTTCGGTTGTTTTCACGGCGCTATACAGCTATTTTAAAATTAAAGTCGACAGGAAACGTAATCCGCCCTTTATGAAAGACGGAGATTTCTTCTATATGGTAAACGATGGTTCCGATTTGGAGAAGAATGTGCCTAAAATAAAAGCTGACTTGACATACATCACATCAGATACACAATTCATGATAAGTGAGGATGATTTGTTAGATGGAGCTGACACCGACAATTACGGAGCTGTGGGATAACTTAAAAGAAAGAACTTCGCTTGCGCAGAAGCACGGTTGGAAGATTTCTGTTAATAAAAGTGCGCATGGATTATTTCAGAAACGATTCGAAGATTTGTATCGTACAATGAAAGACGTCTATATGCGTAAAGGTGTAGTACGGCTTGATCGCCATAAAGTCGCGGCGGTTACTATTATCGCGGCGATTGAGTCCAAGGCTGTGTTATATAATGGGGCGGATGAAAAGAGTCAGGTTTTTTTGGGCTGCGAAATGTTGGCTACGGAAGTCGCTTTGGCATGGATGTTAGAACAGTTTAACCTAAAGATAGAGAAGGCCGGGTATAAGCCGATAGGCAAGTATAGGATGCCGGAGGCGTACACCTGTGATACTCCCTATTTTGAAATACTGTGCAGGAGCTTATATTACGCGCAAAGAGACGGGTATAAGCTAAATCCGATTGATATTTCGGAGAAGTTATATTTGCTGGAGTATATTACAATGTTGGCATACGGCATACCACAGTCAGCGTTGAAAGAATAAAAAAGTCTTGATCCCCCGCACCTCTCCTTTTTTGAAAACCAACACGCCCCCGGCTTCTCTCGAAGCCGGGGGCGTTCGCTTAGTCCGCGTCCTTGTCACCCTCCTGCACGGTCATCATGTCGCTCAGGTCGATGTGCTGGTTCATGGACTCGCGCGGCGCGGGGACGTAGTGCTCCAGAATGGGCAGCAGGATCAGCGTGGCGACGCCCGCCGTGAAGCCGCCGTTGTAGAGCATCAGCCCGCCGTGCAGCGCGGAGGTCGCCGTGCACAGCGACGCGCACAGGAACCCGGCGGCGACGCCCGCGCGCGTCCCGTACCGTCCCACCAGGGGGCAGAGCCCCGTGGCGAACGCGACGCTGTTGATGTACGCCTGCGTGGAGATGGTCCACGTCACCTCCCCCGCCATCAGGATGTTGAAGCACCACGCGAAGATGGACAGCAGCGGGTAGCCCACGAAGATCGGCCAGACGTTGCGCGGGTGCTGCCCCATGGCGGTGAACGTCAGCGACGCGAGGATCACCCCGAAGGTCGGCCCGGTGTAGCCCGCGCCCGAGGTGTAGTAGGTCGCCATGTTCACGTAGACGAGGAAGAGCGCGCCGTAGAGCCCGATGTTGATGAGGCAGAGCGGCATCCCGTGCTTTTTGGCGAAGTTGCTCTGGTAGCCGGTGTCGGTGAACAGCAGGGAAAGCCCGCGAAAGCTCCGCCCGTTGAGCAGAAAGCCCGCCAGCACGCAGGCGGCGAAGAGCAGCAGGAAAAACACATGGCAGAACCCGGCGTAGGAGTAGTTGTGCCGCTCGTAGACGGGGTTATAATAGGGTGGGACATAGGGCGCGGAGACGCCCATGCTGCGGTAGAGCAGGTTGTAGAGGAAAAAGCCCAGCATCCCGAAGGCGAGCCCGCCGTTGTAGAGGTTGTAGCCCTTGTGCCAGGCGTGGGTGCCGGGCAGGATCGCGGGCGCCACGAACGCGACCAGCAGCGTGAAGCACACCGTCAGCACGATCCCGCGCCCGGTCAGCCGGACCGCGCCGGGAATGTAGTCCTCGCCCAGCGTGTAGCGGAAGAGCAGCTCACTGACAAAGGGGCTGAAGCAGGTCGTGAACATACAGACGTGCAGGTTCTCGTTGAAGCTCAGCCGCCGGATGCGCAGGTACAGGAAGGACGCGAGGAAGCACGGCCACATGTTCAGGAGGTTCAGCCCGTAGAACGCGTGGGAAATGACCAGAAAATACCCCGCCAGCGTGTTGACGTGGGACGCGCCGGGCAGAAACGCCATAAACGCCCACATCACCAGCCCGCACAGCCCCGCGTTGAGGAACGCGGCGGGCAGACTGCCGACGCCGAAATAATCCGTGACCAGCGGCCCGGGCGAGGTCAGGATGCGGAAAAAGTCCCGCAGCAGCGTGGCGTGCGCGCCGGTATACGCCGCGCCCGCCGCGCACGCGCACAAAAGCGCGAGGGAAAAGCAAAGCACCGTCCCGTCGATGATGCGGCTGTTCCGCTGCTCCGAATACGCCATAACCGACCCCCCGTTTCACGATCATGGTATCTTTATGCTTCCTCAATCAGAATGTACCACATCTGTCCGCGCGGCGCAAGTCTTTGCGCGGTTTTGTGTTGCATTGGGGCGGAGATGCGGTTATAATGGGAGGCAGAGTTTCACACACCGAGCCGATTGCGAACGTCGGGAGAATGCTTCGTCCATCGTCCCGAAGGGTTGCAAAATCGTTTTTGACGCGGCTTTGCCGCGGCAAAAACTCCCTGAGGCGAGCGGTGCGAGCCCTCGCGCCGACCAAACGCGCCCCGTCCCCCGTGGGGCGCGTGCGATAAGCGCGAGTCCTCGATTGCGAAACGCAGTTTCGCAATCGACTATATCACACACTGGGAAGGAGAGACAATATGTACACACAGGACGGCATTTATCTCGGACTCGCGGGGGAGACGCGGGTCAGCCTCGCACTGCGCATGGCGAACCGCCACGGGCTGATCGCCGGCGCGAGCGGCACCGGCAAGACCGTCACGATGAAGGTCATGGCGGAGTCGTTTTCCGACGCGGGCGTGCCCGTGTTCCTCTGCGACGTCAAGGGCGACGTGTCCGGTCTCGCCGAGGCGGGCGAGCCCAGCGAGAGCATGGAGCGGCGCATCGACCGCTTCGGCGTGCGCGACAGCTTCCGCTACCGGCCCTACCCCGTCACGTTCTGGGACGTGTATCAGGAGCAGGGACACCCCGTGCGCGCCTCCGTGTCCGACATGGGGCCGGAGCTGCTCGCGCGCATCCTGGGGCTGAGCGACGCGCAGGAGGGCGTGCTCAACATCCTGTTCCGCTTCGCGGACGACCACGGGCTGCTGCTGACCGACCTCAAGGACCTCAAGGCGCTGCTGCGCTACGTCGGCGAGCATCGCGCCGAGCTGCTGGCCGACTACGGCAACATCACGCCGCAGTCCCTCGGCGGCATCACGCGCGCGCTGCTGCCGCTGGAGGCGCAGGGCGGCGCGCTCTTCTTCGGCGAGCCGACGCTGGACATCATGGACCTCATCCGCACGGAGGAGGGGCGCGGCGCGGTCAACCTGCTCGACTGCGTCAGGCTGGCGCGCAGCCCCAAGCTCTACGCCACCTTCCTGCTGTGGCTGATGAGCGAGCTGTTCGAGCGCCTGCCCGAGGTGGGCGACCTCGACGCGCCGAAGCTGGTGTTCTTCTTCGACGAGGCGCACCTCCTCTTTGCCGACGCGCCGCGCCTGCTGGTGCAGAAGATCGAGCAGCTGGTCAAGCTGATCCGCTCCAAGGGCGTGGGCGTCTGGTTTGTGACGCAGAGCCCGTCCGACATTCCGGACCCCGTGCTCGCCCAGCTCTCCGGCCGCGTGCAGCACGCCCTGCGCGCCTACACGCCCGCCGAGCAGAAGGCGGTGCGCGCGGCGGCGAGCTCCCTGCGCGCCAACCCCGCCTTCCGGACCGAGGACGCCATCACCCAGCTGGGCGTCGGCGAGGCGCTGGTCTCCCTGCTGGACGAGAACGGCGTCCCCGGCGTCACCGAGCGCGTGAAGATCATCTGCCCGCAGAGCCTCATGGCCCCCTGCGGCGACGGGACGCGCCGCGACGCCATGGCGCGCGACGGCATGGCGTGGTACGACGCCGCCGTGGACAGCGACTCCGCCTACGAGCAGCTCGAGCGCGAGCGCGAGGAGGCGGCGGAGCGCACCGCGCTGGAGCGGGAGCGTCTCGCCCTCGAACGGGAGCGCGCCGCGCTGGAGGCGCAGCGGCAGAAGGAGCAGGCCGCCGAGGACAAGCGCCGCGAACGCGAGGAAATCGCGGAGGAGAAGCGCCGCGAGCGCGAGGAGATCGCCGCCGAGAAGCGCCGCGAGCGCGAGGAGCAGGAGGCGCGCAAGAAGGCGGAACGCGCCGAAGAGGAGGCGCGCAAGAAAGCCGAGCGCGAGGAGGAGCGCCGCCGCGCCGCCGAGGAGAAAAAGCTCGAACGCCGCAAGGCGCGCATCGAGCAGCAGGTCATCAGCACGGGCGCGGCCATCGTCAAGCGCGGCCTGATGAACACGATCTTCGGCGGGAAAAAGTAAAAAAATTCCTCGGCAAAGGCATTCGCCTTTGCCGAGGAGAAGGTTTCGCTCCGCTCAGCGCACGATTTGCCCGCGTTTCGCGGACAAATCGCACGAACGCTTCGCGCAAGGTGTTTTTCCGGCGTACACGCCGCCGGAAAAACGATCCGGTTCATTTCGCGCCTGCGGGCGCGAAACCCTGCGGGGCTTCCGGTCATCGGAAAAGGCGAAGCCTTTGCCGATGAATAAAAATATTTTGCAAAAAATTCTTGCAATCCGCATATAGCTATGGTATATTGACACCGTAGGCTAGGAAAGAGTGGACTTGGTTCCACTCTTTCTTTTGGCAAAAATGAAATTTTGCAAAGGAAGCGCGCGGGCGGGAGCCCTCTCCGGGCGCGCGGGGGACGACGCGATGAAAAAAGTGACCGATATCGTGCGCGATCTGGCGGAGCCGGTGGTTGCCGAAAACGGCTGCTCGCTCTGGGACGTGGAGTACGTCCGCGAGGCGGGCCAGTGGTATCTGCGCCTGCTCATCGACAAGGACGGCGGCGTCGACATCCTGGACTGCGAGGCGATTTCCCGCCGCGTCAGCGACCTGCTGGACGAGGCGGACCCCATCGAGTCGAGCTATATCTTCGAGGTCGGCTCGGCGGGCGCGGAGCGCGCGCTCAGGCGCCCCGGCGACTTCGCGCGCTACATGGGCGCCAACGTCACCCTGAAGACCTACGCGCCCAAAAACGGACGCAAGGAATTTTCCGGCGTCCTCGCCGGGTATGAGGACGGCGACGTGACGCTCGCCGTCGGCGGCGAAACGCTGCGCTTCGGGCGGGACGAGGTCGCCCTCGTCCGCCTGCGGGTCGAGCTGTGACGCCGCATCCACTTTGCATCTATAGAACAGGAGCACTGCCACTATGAAATGCGATGAAATCTTCGCGGCGCTCGCCATGCTGGAAAAGGAGCGCGGCATTCCCCAGGACTTTATGATGGATAAGATCGTGCAGGCGCTGTCCACGGCGTATAAGAAGGACCATCCCAATGTGGAAAACGTCTACGTCGAGGTCAACGAGGCGAAAAAGGACCTGCGCATGTACGTGCAGAAGGAGATCGTCGAGGAGGTGGAGAACCCGGCGTCCCAGATCTCCCTCGAGGAGGCGAAGGCGCTCTCCGCCCGGAACGAGGTGGGCGGCATCGTCAACTTCCCGGTCAACGCGGTGGAGTTCGGGCGCATCGCCGCCGGAAACGGCAAGCAGGTCATCATCCAGGGCCTGCGCGAGGCGGAGAGCGGCATGGTCTACGACGAGTATAACGCCAAGACCCACGAAATCCTCACCGGCGTCGTGCACCGGCTCGACCCGCGCACCGGCAACGCCGCCATCCGCATCGGCAGCGGCTCGGAGACGACTGACGCCGTGCTCACGCTGGGCGAGCAGGTCAAGGGCGAGACGCTGGTCGAGGGCCAGCACATCAAGGTCTATCTGGTGGACGTGCGCCGCCAGAACCGGGGGCCGCAGGTCGTCATCTCGCGGACGCACCCGGGGCTGGTCAAGCGCCTGTTCGAGCTGGAGGTGCCGGAAATCTACGACGGGGTGGTGGAGATCCGCTCCATCGCGCGCGAGGCGGGCAGCCGCACCAAGATGGCCGTGTGGAGCAACGACCCCAACGTCGACCCCATCGGCGCCTGCATCGGCCCCCACGGGCAGCGCGTGAACAGCATCGTGAGCGAGCTGCACGGCGAGAAGATCGACATCATCAAGTTCAGCGAGACGCCCGAGGAGTACATCGCGGCGGCGCTCGCCCCGGCGGACGTCACCGAGGTCTGGATGGCGGACGAGGGCAAGGCCTGCCGCGTCATCGTGCCGGACGATCAGCTCTCCCTCGCCATCGGCAAGGAGGGGCAGAACGCCCGCCTCGCGGCGCGTCTCGTCGGCTATAAGATCGACATCAAGCCCGAGTCCTTCCGGGGCAGCGCGGAGGAGGCCGCCGAACGCGCGGCGGAGAACGCCGGAACGGCGTGACAGGAAAGGAGCGGCGGCGATGCTCAAGCAAAAAAAGATACCGCAGCGCCAGTGCGTCGGCTGCCGCGAGATGAAGGAAAAGCGCGCGCTGGTGCGCGTGGTCAAATCGCCGGAGGGCGAAATCAGCCTCGACTTCGGCGCGCGCAAGCCCGGACGCGGCGCATACGTCTGCCCGGACGCCGCGTGCCTGAAAAAAGCGCGCAAGTCCCGCGCGCTGGAGCGCGCGTTCTCCGCGCCGATCCCGGCGGAGGTCTACGACGCGCTGGAACAGGAGATGGCGAAGGGTGGATAACGTGCTCTCCCTCCTCGGCCTCGCCCGAAAGGCGGGACGGCTCGCAATCGGCGAGGAGCCCGTCGGCGCGGCGGCGCGCGCGCGGGACGCGCGGCTCATCCTGCTGGCGCGGGACGCATCGGACAACAGCGCGCGCCGCGCCGCCCGCTTTGCCGAGGCGGGCGACTGCCTGCTCGCGCGCATCCCCGCCGACAAGGTCGCGCTGGGCGCCGCCGTGGGGCGCGCGTCCTGCGCCATGCTCGCCGTCACCGACGTCGGCTTCGCCGACGCCATCGGCAAACGGCTCGCCGCGCTGGACGCGGCGCGTTACGGCGCGCTGTCCGAGCGGCTGCGCCTCAAGGCGGACCGCGCCGCCGCGCGCAGGCGCGCGCAGCAGCGCCGCGACAAACGCGCGGGGCAGAGCAAGCCGCGCAAAACGTAATCTTTCCCCAGCACATTTGGAGGTGTTATATTGGCTATCGCAACGCAGAATAAGAAAAAGGTGTCTGTGCTTGCCAAGGATTTGGGAATGGGCAGCAAGGAGATCGTGAATATCCTGAAAACCTACACGGACACGGTGAAGGGACCTTCTCAGGTGCTGGACGAGCGGGAGCTCTCGATCCTCTTTGAGCACTTGACGCAGAAGCATCAGGTGCCCATCGCCTCGATCTTCGCGGAGAGCTATCAGGAGAAGAAGCCCGAGCCGCCGAAGGCGGCGGGCAAGTCCGCCGACAAGCAGGACGCCGATCAGCAGGACGCCCCGAAGCAGACCGCCCCGAAGCAGGGCGGCGCGAACGCGAGCGCCCCGAAGAAGGAGAAGAGCGCCCAGCCGACGACCCGCGTCCCGGCGAAGAAGATCGTCGACACCCGCAAGGCGACGAACGTCAACCTCGACAAGTACGACGAGAAGCTCCAGGACATGGCGGAGCGCTCCTCCGGCGGCGGACGCCGCGCCGAGCAGAGCGGCAACAAGGAAAAGTTCCGCAACGCCGGCAAGAGCAAGGGACGCGGCGGCGCGCCCACCTTCTCCAACAAGCGCCGTCAGGAGGAGGCCGCGCGCATGCGCCGCCTCCAGCTCGAGGCGCTGAAAAAGACGCCGGTCACGGTCAAGATACCCGACGAGATCAGCGTGCAGGAGCTCGCGTCGCGCATGAAGAAGACGGGGGCGGAGGTCGTGAAGTGCCTGATGAAGAACGGGGTCATGGCGTCCCTCGGCCAGATGATCGACTTCGACACCGCCGCCTTCGCGGCGGAGGAGCTGGGCTGCAAGGTCGAGCGCGAGGTCGTCGTCACCATCGAGGAGAAGCTGATCGACGATCATCAGGACACGGAGGAGGAGCTCCGTCCCCGCGCCCCGGTCGTCGTGGTCATGGGGCACGTGGACCACGGCAAGACCTCCCTGCTCGACTACATCCGCAGCGCCCACGTCGCCGACCGCGAGGCGGGCGGCATCACGCAGCACATCGGCGCGTATCAGGTGCAGATCAACGGCAGGCCCATCACCTTCCTCGACACGCCGGGCCACGAGGCGTTTACCTCCATGCGCGCGCGCGGCGCGATGGTGACGGACATCGCCATCCTCGTCGTCGCGGCGGAGGACGGCATCATGCCCCAGACCGTCGAGTCCATCAACCACGCCAAGGCGGCGGGCATCCCGATCATCGTGGCGATCAACAAGATGGATAAGCCGGACGCCAACCCCGAGCGCATCAAGCAGCAGCTCACCGAGTACGATCTGCTGGCCGAGGATTGGGGCGGGGAGACCATCGTCTGCCCGATCTCCGCCAAGACCGGCATGGGCGTGGACGAGCTGCTGGAAAACGTGGCGCTGACCGCCGAAATCGGCGAGCTGAAGGCAAACCCGAACCGCGCCGCCAGCGGCACCGTCATCGAGGCGCGGCTGGACAAGGGGCGCGGCCCCATCGCCACCCTCCTCGTCCAGAACGGCACGCTGCACCAGGGCGACATCATCATCGCCGGCACCGCCGTCGGGCGCGTGCGCGCGATGCTGGGCGACAAGGGCCAGCGCATGACCGAGGCGGGCCCCTCCGTCCCCGTGGAGATCACCGGGCTGGGCGACGTGCCCGGCGCAGGCGCGACGTTCAACGCCGTGGCTGACGAGCGCCTGGCGCGCGAGCTGGTGGAGCAGCGCAAGGCGGAGGAAAAGCGCAAGGCGAGCGCCCCCGTCGCCAAGGTCTCGCTGGAGGACCTGTTCAGCCAGATCCGCTCCGGCGAAATGAAGAACCTGAACCTCATCGTGAAGGCGGACGTGCAGGGCAGCGTCGAGGCGGTCAAGTCCTCGCTCGAAAAGCTCTCGAACGACGAGGTGCGCGTCCGCGTCATCCACGGCGCGGTCGGCGCGATCAACGAGAGCGACGTGATGCTCGCGTCCACGTCCGGCGCGATCATTGTCGGCTTCAACGTCCGGCCCGACGCCGCCGCCAGCGACAGCGCCAAGCGGATGCACGTCGACATGCGGATGTACCGCGTCATCTACGACGCGATCGACGAGATCGAGGCGGCGATGAAGGGTATGCTCTCGCCGAAGTTCCGCGAGACCGTCATCGGACACGCCGAGGTGCGCCAGACCTACAAGGTCTCCAGCGTCGGCACCGTCGCCGGCTGCTACGTCACCGACGGCAAGATGCAGCGCAATTGCGAGGTGCGCATCGTGCGCGACGGGATCGTCGTCCACGAGGGGCGGCTCGCCTCGCTCCAGCGCTTTAAGGACGCCGTCCGCGAGGTCGCCTCCGGCTACGAATGCGGCCTGAGCTTCGAGAAGTACAACGATATCAAGCTCGGCGACGTGGTGGAAGCGTTCCTCATGGAGCAGATCGAAAACTAGCTTATTCAAAAAAGCGGCGGAGCCGCTTTTTTGAGGGGGTTTTCGCTCCGCTCCCCGCATGGGCTTCGCGCCTGCGGGCGTGAAACCCTGCGGGGCTTTGTCAAACATCCGAGGGCGGGCGGTAACGCCCGCCTTGATTTTTTCCGAGTCGATTGCGAAGCTCCGCTTCGCAATCGACTATAGAAAAGGAGGCACAATATGGCCGGCAATCGCATCAACCGCATCAACGAGGAGATTCAGAAGGAGCTCTCCGCACTCATCCGCGCGCTGAAGGACCCGCGCGTGCAGGGCGGCATGGTCACGGTCACCCACGTCGACACCACCACCGATCTGCGCTGGTGCCGGGTGTTCGTCTCCGTGCTGGACAAGGAGCGGGAGGCGGAGGTCATCAGGGGCCTGAAAAGCGCGGCGGGCTACCTTCGCCGCGAGCTGGGACAGGCGGTGCAGCTGCGCTATACGCCGGAGCTGCAATTCGTCGCGGACGACTCGATCGAGCATGGCGCGCACATCCTCGAGCTGCTGCGCGACCCCAACGTCGTCAAGCCCGCCAACCCCGCAAACGAAAACATTGTTTTGGAGGATGATGCGTAAATGCTCACCGTCAGCGAGGTCGCGGACTTTCTCCGCGCCCACGACAACTATCTCATCCTGACCCACAAGCGGCCCGACGGCGACACGCTGGGCTGCGCGGCGGGCCTGTGCCGCATGCTGCGCGCGCGGGGGAAGACGGCGTATCTCCTGCGCAACGCCGAGGTCACCGGGCGCTACGCCCCCTATGTCGACGCGCTTTGGGCGGCGGACGATTACGCGCAGGAAACGGTCGTGTCCGTCGACCTGGCGGCGCTGGGGCTGTTCCCCGACAACGCGCTCGCCTACCGCGACCGGGTCGACCTCGCCATCGACCACCACCCCAGCTACGAGGGCTTTGCGCGCCTGTGCTGCGTCGACCCCGCGCGCGCCGCCTGCGGGGAGCTTCTCTGCGAGCTCGCCGTCGAGCTGGGCGCGCTGACGCCGGAGGTCGCCCTGCCGCTGTACGTCGCCGTCGCCACGGACACGGGCTGCTTCGTCTACTCCAACGTCACCGCCGACACCCACCGCGCCGCCGCCGCGCTGATGGCCACCGGCATCGACGTGCGCCCCGTCAACAAGGCGCTCTTCCGCACCAAGTCGAAAAAGCGCCTCGCGCTGGAGGCGCGGCTGCTCGGCGGCATGGAGTTTTTCGACGATGGGCGCATCGTGGTCGTGCAGGCGCCGCAGTCGCTCATCCGCGAGCTGGCGCTCACCGAGAACGATATGGACGATCTCGCCGCCCTCGGCGGGCTGGTCGAGGGGCAGGACTGCTCCATCACGATGCGCGAGCAGCGGGACGGCGCGTGGAAGGTCAGCGTGCGCACGGGTCCGCGCGTCAACGCCACCAGGGTCTGCGAAAAATTCGGCGGCGGCGGGCACGCGGCGGCGTCCGGCTGCGTCCTGCGCGGCATGAGCGGCGAGGAGGCGAAGCGCGCGCTGGTCGCCGCGTGCATCGAGGCGGGCCATGGCTGACGGCATTATCATCATCGACAAGCCCGCCGGGTGGACGAGCATGGACGTGTGCGCCAAGCTGCGCGGCGTGTACCGCGAAAAGCGCGTCGGCCACGCGGGGACGCTCGACCCCATGGCGACGGGGGTGCTGCCCGTCTTCGTCGGGCAGGCGACCAAGGCGGTCCCCTTCGCCGAGGACGGGACAAAGGAATACGTCGCGCGGCTGCGCCTTGGCGTCGTCACCGACACGCAGGACACGGAGGGCACGGTGCTGCAAGCCGTCCCCGCCGCCGTGACGGAGGAGGCGCTGCGCGCCGTCCTGCCGCGCTTCACGGGCGAGCTCGAGCAGCTTCCGCCGATGTACTCCGCCGTCAAGATCAACGGGCAGAGGCTCTACGCGCTCGCGCGCCGGGGCGTCGCGATCGAGCGAAAGCCCCGCCGCGTCACGATCGAGGCGCTGGACCTGCTTTCGCCGGACGGGACGGGCGACTGGGGGCTGCGCGTGCGCTGCTCGAAGGGGACGTACATCCGCGCCCTGTGCCACGACCTGGGCGCGGCGCTGGGCTGCGGCGGCTGCATGAGCGCCCTGCGGCGCACGGCGGCGGCGGGCTGGACGCTGGACGAAGCCGTCTCGCTGGACGAGGCGGTCGCGCGCGGCGCGGCGGCGCTGCAAAGCGTGGACAGCCTGTTCCGTTCGTACCCCGCCTATCGCGTCCCGAGCGCGGAGGCGGAGCGCCGCGCGCGCTGCGGCAATCCGCTGCGCGACCGCCGCGTCCCCGACGGGGTGTATCGCGTCTATGCGCCGGACGGCGCGTTTTTGTCTTTATCGCGCTGTGAGGACGGCGTTTTGAGGTCTATCCGAAACTTTTTCAGCGTGTGATATTTTCGCCCCCCTGCCGGGGGCGGGGCTTTATTCTCTTTGTTCTGATAGGTTTCATTTTAACGTCAGCTTTCCTCCGCAGGAGTTTCCGCCTGCGGGCGGAGTGACTTTTTCGGCGGCGAAAAAGTCACCAAAAAGCCGCTTGAACCTACGGTTCAAGACTCCCTTTTTGTCGTACTGCCCCTTTGCCTTGTAACGGTCCAGCGTCTTGGTCACGCTGTTTCCCGTGTGACGACTTGACACTGCCTCCCCGGTCCGCTGCCGCTCTTTGGGATGTGGTATCGGGTTGGTCCCTCGAACCGGTTCCAACGTTGCAGGGCTGATTTTGTTTGTTTTTTCTATCCCAATGTTCTGTTTTCATCCGTTTTTACCATCCCAAGGTACGTGGCAGGCATTTCT
>CAMKFK010000051.1 GCA_946411835.1 uncultured Clostridia bacterium | reverse complement strand
AATTATATCATAGTGGCAAGGATTATTCAATCTTTTTAATTGGATAATAGTATAACATTAAGATGAAACCTATCATTAAAACAACCCCAAGCAGAACAAAGAAGAACCGGATTCCAGACCACCCCCCCTCGGCAGGGGGAAAACGGTATTCACCAAGGCAAAAAGGACGCCGCCCTTTCGGGCGGCGTTCGCGCGTTCGGTTTGGATAAGATAAAGAATTATCTCCTCAGGCTCTCGCCCCAGGCGGCGTACTTCGCCACGCGCTCGTCGCGCTCGGCGGGGTCCTTGCCCATGGTGAGCACGTAGACCTTGACCTTCGGCTCCGTGCCGGACGGACGCACGATAATCGCCGTGCCGTCCTCGGTGTGGTAGCGCAGGACGTTGGAGCCCTTGAGCTCCATCTGTGTGGTCTTGCCGGTGAGGGCGTCGGTCTCGACGCCGGGCTTGTAGTCGCGGTAGGCGACGACCTTGACGCCCGCGATCTCCTTCGGCGGGTTCGCGCGCAGGTCAGCCATCAGCTGCGCCATCTTCTCCACGCCGTCCACGCCCGGCATGACGAGGTTCAGCGTCTTCTCGCCGTACCAGCCGTACTTCTTGAAGAGATCCTGCAGCGCGTCGAACAGGGTCTTGCCCTGCGTGGCGTACCACGCCGCCATCTCCGTGATGAGCATCGACGCGGTGACGGCGTCCTTATCGCGGACGTAGTGGCCGATCATGTAACCGTAGCTCTCCTCGAAGGACATGATGACGGTCTTCTCGTGGGCGCCCTCGAGCTGGCCCATCTTCTCCGCCATGAATTTGAAGCCGGTGAAGGTATCGTAGCAGGCGACGCCGTTGCTCTCGGCGACCTTGCGCGCCATCTCGGTGGTCACGAGGCTCTTGCACATCGCCGCGTCGGCGGGCAGGGTGCCCGCGCGCTTCATCGCGCCGATGAGGTAGTCGAGCAGCAGCACGCCCATCTGGTTGCCGGACACGGGCTTGAACTCGCCCTTGTCGTCCTGCACCATGACGCCCACGCGGTCGCTGTCCGGGTCGGTGCCGACGATGAAGTTCGCGCCCTCCTTCTTGGCGAGGTCGATGGCGAGATAGAAGCCCTCGGGATTCTCCGGGTTCGGGGAGGCGACGGTGGGGAAGCTGCCGTCGATCTTCATCTGCTCCGGCTCGCAGATGATGTGCTTGACGCCGAGACGGCGCAGCGCCTCGGGCACCAGCTTGTGGCCGCAGCCGTGGAACGGGGTGTAGACGACCTTGAAGGTGTCGGCAACCTTGGCGACGCTGTCGTAGTCGTTGACCATCTTCATGACCTCCTCGAGGAAGCGCTTGTCGCAATCCTCGCCGAAGATGGTAATCATGCCGGACTTGACCGCCTCGTCGAAGTCCATGGTCTTGGGGCCGGTGAAAATGTCGATCTTCTCCAGGTTCTTCGCGATCTGGTCGGCGTGCTGGGGCGGGAGCTGGGCGCCATCCTCCCAGTAGACCTTGTAGCCGTTGTACTCCTTGGGGTTGTGGCTGGCGGTGACGTTGATGCCGGCGATGCAATGGTACTCGCGCACGGCAAAGCTCAGCTCCGGGGTGGGGCGCAGCTCGTCGAACAGGCGCACCTTGATGCCGTTCGCCGCCATGACGCACGCCGCCGCCTTGGCAAACTCGTAGCCGTGATTGCGGCAGTCCATGCAGATGGCGACGCCGCGCTCCATCGCCGCCGCGCCCTGCTCCTTGATGACGTCGGCAAAGCCCTGCGTCGCCCAGTTGATGACGAAGCGGTTCATCTGGTGCAGGCCCACCTTCATCGTGCCGCGCAGGCCGGCGGTGCCGAACTCCAGCGGCGCGTAAAAGCGCTCCTTGATCTCCTTGTCATCGTCCCGGATCGCCTCGAGCTCCGCGTGCTCCTCGGCGGTCAGCGCGCCGGACGCCAGCCACTTCTCGTATTCCTTGCGATAGTCCATGCTGCATTACCTCCTGCATATTTTGAATTGTTGTGCCAATGAATCGACTATTTGTGGTATTTTGTGCCGCTCCGGATCTGGTACGCGCGGTAGATCTGCTCCAGCAGCATCACGCGCGCGAGGTGGTGGGGGAAGGTCATGGGCGACATCGAGAGCCGCAGGTCGGCGGCGCGCTTGACGCGCTCCGCCATGCCGAAGCTGCCGCCGACGACAAACGTCACCTGCGAGACGCCGCGCGCGGCGTACCGCGCCATCGTCTCGGCGAGCGCCTCGCTGCTCAGCTCCTTCCCCTCGACGCACAGGGCGATCACCGCGCCGACGCGCGGCAGACGGTCGAGAATCGCGTCCGCCTCCCGCTCCAGCGCCGCCGCGACCTCCGCCGCCGACGGCGCGTCGCCGAGGCGCTGCTCCGGCAGCTCGACGAGGCTGAGCTTGCAGTGCCGCCCGAGGCGCTTTTGGTATTCCGCGCAGGCGTCGGCATAGAAGCGCTCCTTCAGCCTGCCGACGCAGAGGACCGTCACGCTCTGCATACCGTGTGCGCCTCGCTGACGCGGTCTCGCGGCGCGACGGCGAGACGCACGGACGCGCCCGCCGCCTGCAGGCGCCGCCCCACGGCGTATTCCGCCAGGTCCGGCGTGTTGTTCTGGGCGGAGAGATGGGCAAGCAGGATGTCCCGCGTCCCGTTTTCGACGCAGTAGAGCGCGAAGTCCGCCGCCGCCTCGTTGCACAGGTGCCCGTACTGCCCCAGCACCCGCTCCTTGAGATGGTAAGGATAGGGGCCGGCACGGAGGGTGTCCACGTCGTGGTTCGCTTCGAGCAGCAGGAAATCGACGCCCGCCAGCGCCTCCGCCGCCTGCCGCGTCACGAAGCCGGTGTCGGTCAGCGCGCCGACGGAGCCGTCCGCCGCGTCGAAGCGGTAGTCCACGCTGTCCGCCGCGTCGTGGGACGTGCGGAAGCTCCGGACCGTCAGCGCGCCGAGGCGGAAGCTCTCTCCCGCGTCAAAGGCGCGCAGGCAGGCGCTCTCGCAGCGGAGGAGGGCCGCCGTGCCCCGGCTGGCGTAGACGGGGATATGGTATTGTCTGGTCAGTGTGGCGACGCCGCTGACGTGGTCCGTGTGCTCGTGCGTGACGAGCACGGCGTCCAGCTCGTCCGGCGTCATGCCGAGGGCGGCGAGGGACTGCCGGATGCGCCGCGCCGAAATCCCGGCGTCGAGCAGCACCGACGTGCCGCCGCAGCGCAGCAGCGCGGCGTTCCCGCCGGAGGAGCTTGCAAGCGTATAGAATTCCATGGCTACAGTCTAGCACATCTTTCCGCAATAGTCAAAAAGAAAAAGCCTCGAACCCGAGGCTTTTTGAAATCGTCGACAAAGGCGTCCGCCTTTTCCGACGAGAAAGTTTCGCGCCTGCGGCGCGAAACGCTATCCGATTTGGCGCGGCGTTTCGGGCTGCTCCTCGTCGTATTCCGCGCTGCGGATGTCCGCGCCCAGGGCGCGGAGCTTGCCGACGATGTTCTCGTAGCCGCGCTCGATATACTGCACGTTCAGAATCTCGCTCGTGCCCTTCGCCGCCAGCGCCGCCACGACCATCGCCGCGCCCGCGCGCAGGTCGAACGCCTGCACCGTCGCGCCGCTCAGGTGGCTGACGCCCTCCACCACGGCGGTGCGTCCGTCCACGCGGATCTGGGCGCCCATGCGCGTCAGCTCGCCGACATAGCGGTACCGGTTGTCCCACACGCCCTCGGTGACGATGCTCGTGCCCTGCGCCAGCGCCAGCACCGTGGTGATCTGGGGCTGCATGTCCGTGGGGAAGCCGGGGTACGGCAGGGTCTTGATGTTCGTGCGCGTCAGCGGTCCGCTGCGGCGGATGCGCAGGGTATCGTCCTTCTCCTCCACCTCGACGCCCATTTCCAGCAGCTTCGCGGTGATGCAGTCCATGTGCTTTGGGATGATGCCGCGCACCAGCACATCGCCCCCGGCGGCGGCAACGGCGGTCATATAGGTGCCCGCCTCGATCTGGTCGGGGATGATGGCGTAGGTCCCGCCGTGCAGACGCTCGACGCCGTGGACGCGGATCGTGTCGGTGCCCGCGCCCTTGATGTTCGCGCCCATCAGGTTCAAAAAGTTCGCCAGGTCGACGATATGCGGCTCCTTCGCCGCGTTTTCGATGACGGTCGTGCCCTCTGCCAGCGCCGCCGCCATCATGATGTTCATCGTCGCGCCGACGGAGACCACATCCAGATAGACGTTCGCGCCCTTCATGCGTCCGCCCGACGCGCGGGCGACGATGAAATCGCCCTCGCTGACCTGCGCGCCCATGGCGGCGAAGCCCTTGACATGCTGGTCGATGGGGCGCAGGCCGCCGAAGTTGCAGCCGCCGGGCATGGAAACCTCCGCGTTGCCGAAGCGACCCAGCAGCGCGCCGATGAGGTAATAGGAGGCGCGGAGCCTGTGCGCCAGCTCCTGCGGGACGCGGGTGGTGCGGATGCCGGAGCAGTCGATCTCCACGTCGGAGGGGTTGAGGAAGCGGATCTTCGCACCGAGCCGCTGCAAAATCTTCAGCAGCACGGTCACGTCGGAAATCTGGGGGATGTTTTCGATGCGGCACGCGCCGTCCACCAGCAGCGCGGCGGGAATGATGGCGACGGCGGCGTTCTTTGCGCCGCTGACGCGCACCTCACCGTGCAGCGGACGTCCGCCGCACACAATGTATTTCTGCATACTATCTCCTTAAACGGGCATGGCGGCAAAAACCGCAAATCTCCCGTCTAGTATCTCAAACATTTCGGCAATTATCACAAAAAACGCAAAGCTGTTTTCGTGAAACTCACCATACGCCTTTATGTATACCACATCTTTTCCGAAAATGCAATCCCTTCGTGAAAAACGCTTCCCTAACCCTCTCTTGTCACCTCGCCGGTGGACATGTTGACATAGTAGCGGTTCACGTCGGTTGCGATGCACCACGCGGGGATGAGGCGCTGGGCGGCGGAGGCGGTGCTTTGGAGCAGGTAGCCCGCGCGCACATCCGTCACGGCGGTGCAGACCTCGCCGCTGCCCCGGCTGTAGTCGAGGAAGCGCACCAGCGCCGTCACGCCGTCCAGACAGTCGCCGCCCCCGCCCGCCTCCACGGTGGGGACGAACGCGCCGGCGACGGAAATCAGGCTGCCCCGGTAGAAGCGCAGCAGCAGCCGCGCGTTGAACACCATGCCGTCCGGCGTCATGCGCACTGCGGTCACGGTGCCCGTGCCGTCGCTCTGCACGTCGGAGTACAGCGCCGCGTAGCCGTAGGCGGCGAACAGGCTCTCGGTAAACGCCTCGCGGCTGGCGATGGGACGCTCCAGCGTCGCCTCCAGCGAACCGCTGGCGCGGAAGAGGCAGACGCCGCGCGCGCCCCGGTAGCGGTAGATGCCGCCGCCCACATCCTCCGCCTCGCAGTCGCCGAGGATCGTCGCGGCGAAGGCGGCCTCGGCGCTCCGGTCGCGCGCGGGGTCGGCGGCGGCAAGGCGCGGCGTCTCCCTGGGGATCAGGCTTGCGGGCAGCGCAACGCCGCAGTCGGCGTAGAGCGTCGTCAGCTCCGCCGCCGTGCGGTTCCACGCCGCGCGCTCCTGCGCCGTGCGCGCCACCAGCAGCGCCAGCAGAAACACGTTGACCAGCGCGAGAATGGCGATGACGATGTCTTTCAAGCGCGAGGTCTTCACGCGGTCAGCTCCTTTCAATCCGCGATCCACGCGGGGAGAACCTCCTCCGCGCCGACGTCGATATACGCGACGGTCAGCTCCGCGCCGGGGTAGACGCGGGCGATGGCCGCCGCCTGCGCAAAGGGCAGCAGCAGCGGCTCCGCGTCCTGCCGCGTATAGCTGCGGACGCGGAAGGTAAAGGCGGTGATGCTCCGCCCCTCCACGGTGACGGCGCCCGCGTGCGCGCCGTCGGACAGGCGCAGGGGCGTGCCGTCCACCATCAGGTCAAAGCTGATTTCGGTGCGCGAACCGTCCGTCCGTGCGCCGCTGAGGTAGAGCTCGGCGTCGCCCAGCAGCCCCTGCAGCAGCGTGACGGCGAGGTTCTGCGCCGCAGCCGCCGCCTCGCCCAGCGTGGGCGCGTCCGTCTCGGAGGGGACAAAGCAGATCGAGTCCGGCGGCGCTTCCCCGCCCAGATAGTCCACCGTGCCGTCGGGACTGAGGTAGAGCGCGTTGGGCGCCTCGCGCACGATGACCGTGCCGGAGCTTTCGGTGAAGCGGTTCTCCGTGTGCGCGTTGAACTCCGCGCGGCGCAGGATCGTGTCCTCGTTTCCGGCCAGGGCGTTGGCGGCGGAGAGCGCGGCGCGCGGCGCGCCCGGACTCAGGCTCAGGGTGTAGGGCGAGAGCTGCGCATAGTCCTCGCCCAGCATGAACGCAAAGTCGGCGCTTTCGCCGCCGCGCGTGGCGAGGAAGTCGGCGAGCTCGGCGGCGCTGACGCCGGTGAAGTAGCGGCAGCAGCGCCCCGCGCCGTCCTGCACATAGAGCGCCACCGCCTCGGCGTTGGCGGGGGCGAGCAGCATCCGGCGCGCGCCGTCGGCCCCGTCGGGCACGGTGACGCCCAGCAGCTCCGAGAGGAGACCGGCGGGCAGGGCGTTCGTGAAGTCGAAGTACACCCCCTCGCCGCGCAGAGCGTCGAGAAAGGCGGCGTCGCGCACGGGCACCGCGCCGTTCGCGGAGCCCAGCGCCTCGCTGAGGAAGGCGCCCGCGCGCTCAAACTCGTCGCTGACGGTGGTCAGCGCGTCCGAGCCGACGCGGGCGTAGTCGTTGGTGTAGACGATGCGCACGGGGAAGACGAGGGCGGGCGTCCCGCCCCGGTCCACGACGGGCGCGTCGCTCTCGCGGCGAAGGCGCGCGCGCGCCAGCTCGATGAGGCTGCTGTCGGACAGGCTGCCGAACAGCGGCAGGTTCGCAACCAGCAGCAGCAGCGAAAGGGTCAGCAGGCAGATCGTCAGGTTCTGCGCGCGGTCAACGCGCCGCGCGCGGCTGTCCGCGCCCCGGCTCATGACGGCGCCCCCTCGCCCGGGCGGACGGGCAGCTCGAGCCGCACCGTCGTGCCGGGGCCGTCGCGTTCCACGATGGACAGCGAGCCGTTGTGGCGCTGCACGATCTCGGTGGCGATGGAGAGGCCCAGGCCCGTGCCCCCGCTCTCGCGGGAGCGCGCCTTGTCCACGCGGTAAAAGCGCTCGAAGATGCGCTTTCTGTCCTTTTTCGGAATGCCGATGCCGTCGTCCGCGACCTCCATCCAGACGCGCTCGCCCAGGTCGCCGGCGGTGACGCGGATGTGTCCGCCGTCCGGCGTGTACTTGACGGCGTTGCTCAGGATGTTCAGCATGACCTGCTCGATGCGCCCCCGGTCGCCCAGGATGTACGGCAGACGGTCGCTGTAGTCCCGCGTCAGCGTGTGGCCGTGACGCCGGGCGTCGAGCGCGATGGAGCGGAGCACGGCGTCGATGGCGTCGCCGAAGGCGAAGCGCGCCATGACCATCTCCGTGCGCCCGGAGTCGAGGCGCGAGAGCGTCAGGAGGTCCTGCACGATGTGGGTCATGCGGTCCGCCTCGTTGATGACGATGTCGAGGAAGCCGTTCTCCGTCTCGCGCGGGATGTCGCCGTTCGCGTCGCGGATGGTCTCGGCGTAGGAGCGGATGTTCGTCAGCGGGGTGCGCAGCTCGTGGGACACGTTGGCGACAAACTCCTTGCGCCGCTCCTCCGTCCGGCGGCGCTCGGTCACGTCGTGCAGCACGATCAGCACGCCGCCCGCCTCCTCGTCGGAAAAGGCGGCGAAGTAGAGCTCGACCGAACGCTCGCCGACGGTCAGCTCCGCCTCCGCGTAGTCGCCGCGCTTCATGCTCATCACGCGCGAGAAGGGGCACAGCGGCTCAAACAGCTCGGCGTAGACGCAATCCTCCGGCGCGCGGTCGAGCAGGGCGACCGCCGCCGGGTTGCAGTGCATCAGCTTGCCCCCGCCGTCGTAGGCGACGACGCCGTCCGTCATGTGGAGGAAGAGCGCGTCGAGCTTGCTGCGCTCGTTTTCCACGGCGGAGAGCGTGTCGTGCAGGACGCTTGCCATGTCGTTGAAGGTGTTGGTCAGGACGCCGATCTCGTCGTTGGACTCGACCTCGAGCTGTTCGTCGAAGTCGCCGCCGGCGATGCGCTCCGCGCCCTCGGTCAGCTTTTCGATCGGGTCGATCATGGTCTTGGCGAGCAGGAAGCTCAACAGCACAGACACCAGCAGGCCGACGAGCAGCGCCTGCAAGATGATGAGCAGCAGCTCGTTGTTCAGCTCCGACACGGTGGCGCGGTTGTCCCGGATGTAGACGATGAAGCGGTTCTCCCCGCCGGAGACGGGCACCGCCACGTCCATGTAGCTGGCGGTCAGGTCGCCCTGCGCGCCGACGGAGCCGTTGCGCGCGGCGAGGATGTTCGCCGTCTGCCCCAGGACCGCGCCCGCCGCCTCGTCGCTCCCGGCGAGGAACGCGCCGGTGTCGGCGTCCAGGATGTAATAGTTGCGGCTGCGCGAGTCGATGCCCAGCGAGCCGGCATAGAGCTCGATGAGGGATTGCAGCCGCTGCGCGCCGTCCTCCTGCGACGCCTCCGTCTGCATTGCGGCGTAAAACGAGGCGTCGGAGAAGGTTTCGTTCATCTGCGTATAGAAATCGTCCAGATAATAATTCGACACGCTGGTCAGCAAAAACGCGCCCACCACCGCCATCAGGGACGTGATGAGCAGCACAAGGATCATGACCAGCTTCATGTGCAGCGAACGGAACACAGCGGCGCCTCCCCTAATTGATCGGGCGATGATTCGCGGATGAATTGCTGCCGGAGTAGTAGTAGCCGACGCCCCGGCGGGTGAGGATATACGCCGGGCTGCCGGGATCGTCCTCGATCTTCTCGCGCAGGCGGCGCACCGTCACGTCCACGGTGCGCGCGTCGTCGCCCACGAAGCCGTAGTTCCACACCTGCTCCATGAGGTCGACGCGCGAGAACACCTTGTCCGGGTGGCTCGCCAGAAAGGTCAGCAGCTCATACTCGCGCTGCGTCAGCTCGACGAGCGCGCCGTGCTTATAGACCTGATTCGTCTCGGGGTCGATCACGAGGCCGCCTCCGGCGCTCATGCCGCGCTCCGTCGGCGCGGGCGCGCTCATCGCCGTGCGGCGGATGTTCGCGCGCACGCGGGCGATCAGCTCGCGCATGGAAAACGGCTTGGTGATATAGTCGTCCGCGCCGATTTCGAGGCCGAGGACCTTGTCCTCCTCCTCCTCGCGGGCGGTGAGGATGATGACGGGCACGTTGTCCCCCTCGGCGCGCAGCAGGCGGCACACGTCAAAGCCGATGAGCTTCGGCAGCATCACGTCCAGCAGGATCAGGTCGGGCTTCTCGCGCCGCGCCAGCGCCAGCCCGGTCTCGCCGTCGTAGGCCTCCAGCGTGTCGTAGCCCTCGCGGTTCATGTTGAAGCGGAGGATGTCCACGATGTTTTTTTCGTCCTCCACGATGAGAATGCGCTTTCTCTCCTCCACGCCTTATCCTCCTTGCCCGTTTTGACGGCCGCGCAGAACGCAGACCTTCAGAATGCCCGCGACGGTCTTCGCGTCGGTCAGCTCGCCGTCCATCACGCGGCGCACCATCTCGTCAAACGGGGTGCGCACGAGGTCGAGAAACTCGTCCTCGTCCGGGTGGGCGGCGCCGACGCTCAGCCCCTCCGCCAGATACAGGTGCAGCACCTCGCCGTAGGCGCCGGGGGAGACGATCAGCTCGCCCAGCTTCTCAAAGCGCTCCGGCGTCGCGCCGGTCTCCTCCCGCAGCTCGCGCAGCGCCGCCTCGTCCGGGTCCTCGCCGCGCTCCAGCTTCCCGGCGGGGATCTCCTCCATCACGCGGGAAAAGGCGTAGCGGTACTGCTTCACGGTCAGCACGCAGCCGTCGCCGTCGATGGCGACGATGGCGACCCCGCCGGGGTGGTCCGCCACCTCGCGCAGCGCCCGCTCCCCGTTGGGCAGCTCCACGGTGTCGACGCGGAGGCGCAGAATCCTCCCGTCGTAAATCAGCTGCGAGGAGAGCGTTTTCTCCGTCAAGTCCATCGTTCAATCCTCCAAGTCGCCCGGAACCAGCACGTCGGTATAGACGGCGTCGACGCCGCTGTCGAGCAGCTTGAGCGCAGCCTCCCTGTCGTTGACCACGTGCACATAGACCTTGATGCCCCGGAAGGCGGCGATCGGGCCCCATTCCTCGTGCCACAGGAAGTCCCACATGGTAATCGCCTCGATGCCCTTCTCCTGCGCGTAGTTCGCCTTCTGGCGGAACCCGTCCTCCGTCATGTCGAAGTTGTCCTGATACAGGGTGTAGATGTAGTGCGGGAAGTGATAGATGTTGTCCACCACGTTGAAGTGCAGCGGCGAATAGATCTGCACCGCCATCCGGTCGAACAGGTAGCTCAGCCCCATGCGGTGCGCCTCCTCCACCATCTTCGTGAACTGCTCCGTCACCGCCTCGGGCTCCACAAACTTGGTGTCCGTGACGATGCAGACGTCGGGATACTGCTCCATCAGCTCCAGCAGCTGCCCGAAGGACAGCGGGGTATACTGATCCTCGATCGGGAGGGAGAGGAACTCCTCCAGCGTCGGGATGTTCGTCTCGTCGACGCCCTCCTGCCACAAGCCGCGCCAATCGTGGCGCAGGACCACGTACCCGTCGCTCGTCTGGCGGAAGTCCACCTCGAACACGCGCACGCCCGCCTCGTAATTCCGGAGAAAGCCCTCCAGACAGTTGAGCCCCCACTCGTCGTCCACGCTGCCCATGGCGTGGGCGATCACCCGGTTCGCCGCGAGAATCTCGGCGGCGTTCTGCTCGCCCGCCGGCTTCTCCTTCTCGGGCAGGACGACGCTGCGCGCGCGCGCCGCCTCCTCCTCGGCGCGGCGCGCCGCGTCGGCGGCCTCGTACTGCTCCGCCCGGCTCTGCCAGCGGCGCAGCCGCACCGCGTTGACCGTCGCCAGCGCCGCCAGCCCCAGAATGACGACGGTCAGCGTCGCCGCGATCATACGCTTGAAGAACAATACGCTGGGCGTAAATTCTTTCCTTGCCATATGAATCCCCCCATCGAGACATATTTTCTATACCATACCATATCTCGCGCAAAATATCCACTAAAACTTCCAAAGCCGGAATGTTACATTTTTGTGACAAATCCAAAGTTCTCTTGTCTGCGACAGGAAAATGTGGTAGTATCTTCTCGCTGCGGGAAAGGAAGTGAGCGCCGTGGCGGAGAAAAAGGGCGTCAAGGTCATGGCGAACAACCGCAAGGCCTACCACGACTACTTTGTCGAGGATCGATACGAGGCGGGCGTCGAGCTCAAGGGGACGGAGGTCAAATCCGTCCGCGCCGGGACGCTCAACCTCAAGGACAGCTATGTCATCGCCAAAAACGGCGAGGCCTGGGTCCACAGCATGCACATCTCCCCCTACGACAAGGGCAACATCTTCAACCACGACCCGGACCGGCCCAAGCGCCTGCTGCTGCACAAGCGCGAGATCGTCAAGCTCGCCGCGCTCGCCGCGCAGGACGGGTACGCGCTCGTTCCGCTGAGCGTCTATTTCCGGGACGCGCGGGTCAAGGTCGAGCTGGGCGTGTGCAAGGGCAAGAAGAACTACGACAAGCGCGACGCCGCCGCCCAGCGCGACGCCAGACGTCAGATCGACCGCGCCATGCGGCAGCGGTATTGACGGCGGACCGTATCACAAAAAGGAGATTTCCACCATGAGCAATCCTGTTGTCACCATTGAGATGGAGGACGGCGCCGTGATGACCGGGGAGCTGTACCCGGAGCTTGCGCCGAACACCGTCAGCAACTTCATCGCGCTGGCGAACACCGGCTACTACGACGGGCTGATCTTCCACCGCGTCATCCCCGGCTTCATGATCCAGGGCGGCTGTCCCGACGGCAGCGGCATGGGCGGCCCGGGTTACAGCATCCGGGGCGAGTTTGCCGCCAACGGCTTCCCAAACGGCCTCAGGCACACGCTGGGCGTGCTGTCCATGGCGCGCACGATGGCGCCGGACAGCGCAGGCAGCCAGTTCTTCATCATGGTCGCGGATGCGCCGCACCTTGACGGGCAGTACGCCGCCTTCGGCAAAATCACCGGCAACGCGGAGAAGGCGGTCGAGATCAGCCGCGTCCCGCGCGACATGTTCACCGACAAGCCCAAGAAGCCGCAGACCATCAAGAGCCTCCGCGTGGACACCCTCGGCGAGAGTTATCCCGCCCCGGAAAAGCTGGCGGAGCGATGAAGACCGCAATCATCACCGGCGCGTCCGCCGGCATGGGGCGGGAATTTGCCCGCCACGCGCTCACGGTCTTCCCGGAGATCGAGTGCTATTGGCTCATCGCCCGGCGCGCAGAGAAGCTGCGCGAGCTCGCAGGGGAGCTGACGGGCAAGCAGGTCGTGTGCCTGCCGCTCGACCTGTGCGACGAGGCGAGCTTCGCCGCGCTGGAGGAGAAGCTGCGCGCGGAGAAGCCGGAGCTGGCGCTGCTGGTCAACAACGCGGGCTGCGGCTACCTCGGCAACGTGGGCGAGCTGCCCACCGCGCTGCAAACCCGCATGACCAAGCTCAACGTCACGGCGCTGACGGCGGTGACGAGCCTCTGCGTCCCCTACCTCAGCCGGGGCGCGCGCATCGTCAACGTCAGCTCCATCGCGTCGTTCTGCCCCAACCCGCGCATGACGGTTTACAGCTCCACCAAGGCGTATGTCTCGTCCTTCTCGCGCGGTCTCCGCGAGGAGCTGCGTGAAAAGGGCGTCGCCGTCACGGCGGTCTGCCCCGGCCCGATGAACACCGAGTTTGTCGGCGGCATCAAGGGGCGCTCCCGCGCGTTTGACACGCTGCCCTACTGCGACCCGTCCCGCGTCGCGGAGGGGACGCTGCTCTCCGCCAGGGCGGGGCGCGCGTTCTACACGCCCCGGGCGTTCTACAAGCTCTACCGGGTCATGGCAAAGCTCACGCCGCAGGCGCTGATGGTGAAGCTGGCGAAGACGTAAAGGAAGCGCCGAATCATATGGGGGCGTACCGGTTTCGACGGGGGTGTGGAGGCAGGATAAGCGGGCGGCGGCGCCTGACCGCCATAAAACGGGCAACTTATAAATTAAAGAACAACAATAACACTGTTCTTGCTGCTGCCTGATTGCAGCAGCCGTCTGAACTGAGAGGGCCGCGGCTCAGGGAAGGCGTCATTTTGCGGCGTCCGTGAGGCGGGAAAGAGTTGACCCGCCCACGCATCATGACTCTACCGAACCGCAAGGTCTGTCAAGTGTCCTTGCGCGGGGGGAACCCATAAAACTTGACTCCGCCCGGAGAAAGTCCTGTCAAAGCGCTTTCGGACGCGGGTTCAACTCCCGCCGCCTCCACCACAAGCAAAAGCCGCCGTGTTCCGACATGTCGGCTTTTGTTATGCACGGCGACAGCATTTACTTTTGCGCAAAGACGCGGTCAAGAGAGAAATTGT
>CAMKFK010000050.1 GCA_946411835.1 uncultured Clostridia bacterium | reverse complement strand
CTTGAGTTGACATAGTATCACGTCGGCTTAAGAAAGTAAATGCTGTCGCCGTGCGGCAAGACGTTACCCCTACGGTAATTGAATGAGTTACGAAACTGTTAACAAATCGAGTCTAAGTAGTCTAATTTCATAATTAAAATACAAAAAATGGGAATCAAAAGCATACACCAAACTTGTAAAGGGACACATTTAGGCATGGAAAACCATTAGCTTGTCGATTTTGTTCACAAATTGTTAACTCATTCAATTACCCTTACGTTACCCCCTTGCCAAAAGGGAGCCGTTGTCGTATAATAGTCGTGCGGTGCGGTCATTTGACCGTTGTGTAGGTGCGGTATTCACCTGCGCAGGCTTGCGGGTGCGCCAACACCCGTGAGCTGCCGCATTTTTGTTTGTAAAGACATTATACCAAGTACGCGCCGCATTTGCAAGCGCATTTTTGACAAATCCCCCCTTTATTGAATCGTTCCGCCGCCGACCACGCGCTCCCCGTCGTAAAAGACGACCGCCTGTCCCGCCGTGATCGCGCGCTGCGGCGTGTCGAACGTCACGCGCGCCGTGCCGTCGCCGCGCGGCGTCACCGTCGCCGCCGCCTCGCGCTGGCTGTAGCGCGTCTTCGCCGTGACGCGCAGCGGCGCGGACGGCTCCGGCTCGATCCAGTTGAGGGCTTCGGCGGTCAGCTCCGTGGAATACAGCTCCGCGTCGTCGCCGAGCAGCACCGTATTCGTCGCCGCGTCCTTGGAGATGACATAGCGCCGCGCGTCCGCGCTGACGCCCAGCCCCTTGCGCTGCCCCGTGGTGTAGGCGGCGAGGCCCCGGTGACGCCCGAGCACGCGCCCCGTCCGGTCCACGAAGTCGCCCTCGGTCAGCGCCGCGTTCCCGTAGCGCCGGAGGAAACCGACGTAGTCGCCGTCCGGCACGAAGCAGATGTCCTGCGAATCCTTCTTGCGGGCGGTGGCGAGGCCCGCCTCCTCCGCCAGCGCGCGGACCGCGTCCTTGCCGTACTCGCCCACGGGCAGAAGCACGCGCGCGAGCTGCGCCTGCGTGAGCTGGTAGAGCACATAGCTCTGGTCCTTGCTCCGGTCCCGCCCGCGCAGGAGATGGTACCGCCCGTCCGCGAAGGACACGCGCGCGTAGTGCCCGGTGGCGACGCCGTCGTACCCCAGCGCCAGCGCGCGGTCCAGGAACGCGCCGAACTTGAGGCAGCGGTTGCAGTCGATACAGGGGTTGGGCGTGCGTCCCGCCTGATACTCGGCGACGAAGCGGTCCATCACGTCGCGCGCGAAGCGCGCCGTCTCGTTGAACACATAGAAGTCCATGCCGAGGCGGATGGCGACGCTGCGGGCGTCCTCGGCGTCGTCGGCGGAGCAGCAGCCGCCCTCGCCGGAAAACAGGCGCATCATCGCGCCCGCGCAGTCATAGCCCGCGCGGCGCAGCAGCAGCGCGGCGACGCTGGAGTCCACGCCGCCGCTCATGGCGACCAAAACTCTCTTTGCCATGGCGTCAGTCCATCATGCGGCACAGGAACGCATTCACGCCCAGCGCGTCCGAAAGCTCCAGCACCGTTTGGTTGAAGCCGCCGTGATACTCCGTGCGCGGCTGGCGCACGATGGCGATGTCGTCGCGCCGGTTGGGCAGGAAGACGGTGAAGCACGTGCCCTCGTCCTCGCGGGACTCCACGACGATGCTGCCGCCGTGCCCCTGCGCAATGCGGCGGCAAATCGCCAGGCCCAGGCCGAGGCTCCGGGGCGGTATGCGGAAGGGGTCCCCGTCCAAAAAGCGCTCGAACACGGTCTCCAGCTCACCGGCCGGGATGCCGCAGCCGGTGTCGCTGACGCTCAGTCGGACGCCGCGCTCCGTCTTGCGCAGGCGCACCGTGACCATGCCGCCCTTCGGCGTGAACTTCAGCGCGTTTGACAGCAGGTTCAGCAGCAGCCGCTCGATGCGCACGGCGTCCATGAGGATGATCGTGCTCATGCTGTCGCTCTCGAAGCACAGGGTCACGCCCTCGTCCTCGAACAGGCTCTCCGCGCGCTCGCACACGCTCCGTGCCAGCCCCACGATGTCGTCGTTCTCGCGCGTGGCGAACAGCGTGTCCGACGCAAGCTCCGCCGCCTCGCTCAGGTTGCTGACCATGCGGTTCATGCGGTAAAAGCTCTGCGCCAGGATCGCGGCGTTGCGATCGACGGTTTCGTCGCGCTCGCGCACCTCGACCGGCGCCAGCCGTCCCGCCGCGATGTAGATGTTCGTCATCGCGCCGCGCAGCTCCTGTGCCACAGCGGGCAGCACCTGCGTCACCAGTTTCTTTTCTTCCTCGTTGAATTGTCTCATGTTTTCTGTTCAACTCCTTCGTCCGGCGACAGTATTTGCTGCCGCCGCGTTTTCGTGTCGGGGAAAGACATCCAAATATCCCAAGCTGCACCGTATAGAATAGCAAGGGTTTGTCGAAAATACAACATTTTTATCGCCTTGTGCTTTTTTCCAAAAAATACTTGCAATCTGAGGAAAACGGGGTATAATACTGGACGTACCATACGTTTGATATATTCCGTAAATGATAAGGGAAAGGAAATGTTATTATGAGCATCACGAGAGTCGGCATCAACGGCTTCGGCCGCATCGGCCGCATGATTTTCCGCAACAGCCTGAACCACCCCGACGTTGAGATCGTCGGCATCAACGACCTTTGCGACGCGGAGTACCTGGCCTACCTCCTCAAGTACGATTCCATGCACGGCAAGTTCCCCGGCGACGTCAGCTTTGCCGACGGCAAGCTGATCGTCAACGGCAAGGCGATCCCCGTCTTCTGCGAGAAGGACGCCAACAACCTCCACTGGGGCGACATCGGCGCCGAGATCGTCACCGAGTCCACCGGCATGAACCTCACGCAGGAGAAGGCGCAGCCGCACATCAACGCCGGCGCCAAGCACGTCATCATGGGCGCGCCCGCGAAGGATGATACGCCGATGTTCGTCTGCGGCGTCAACCTCGACAAGTATACACCCGACATGACCTTCGTGTCCAATGCTTCCTGCACCACCAACTGCCTCGCCCCGATCGCCAAGGTCATCGAGGAGCAGTTCGGCATCAAGGAAGGTCTCATGACCACCGTGCACTCCGTCACCCCGACGCAGAAGATTCTCGACGGCGTGTCCCTGAAGGACTGGCGCGGCGGGCGCACGGCGGCGCAGAACATCATCCCCTCCTCCACCGGCGCCGCCAAGGCGGTGGGCAAGGTCCTGCCCTCCGTCGCGGGCAAGCTGACCGGCATGGCGATGCGCGTTCCCACCTGTGACGTGTCCGTCGTCGACCTGACCGTCGTGCTGGAGAAGGCCGCGTCCTACGCCGACATCTGCCAGGCGATGAAGACCGCCAGCGAGACCTATCTCAAGGGCGTTCTGGGCTACACCAACGAGCAGGTCGTCTCCTCCGACTTCCTGAGCGACCCGCGCACCTCCATCTTCGACGAGCTGGCCGGCATCGCGCTGAACGACCACTTTGTCAAGGTCGTGTCCTGGTACGACAACGAGTACGGTTACTCCGACAAGATGCTCTGCCTCGCCGAGCACATGCACAAGGTGGACGAGGCCGCCGGCAAGTGAACCCACGTTCTCAAGGACGGAGGGAATACCTTCTGTCTTTGATAAAGCCCGCGTCTTTCCGGACGCGGGCTTGCTTTTTCCCCGCTTATCGCTGCCGACGAAAGGATGTGACATGATGTTTCAAGGCTTTTCGCGGGACGCCGTGGACTTTCTCTGGGGCATTCGCTTCAACAACAACCGGGAATGGTTCGCCGAACACAGGCAGGCGTATCTCGACTATGTGGACGGGCCGCTTCGCGCGCTGTCCCGGCAGCTGCTGGACGCGATGAACGCCGCGTACCCGAAGGCGGGCTTCACGCAGCACGTCAGCCGCATCTACCGCGACGCGCGGCGGCTCTACGGGCGCGGACCGTATAAGGACCATCTGTGGCTGGTGGTGGAGCGTCCGCAGGACGGGCAGCACGCGCGTCCCGCGTTCTATTTTGAGCTCGCGCCGAACTATTTTAGCTATGGCTGCGGCTTCTGGGACATGTCCCCGGCGCTGGCGGCGAAGCTCCGCGCGCGCATCGACCGCGACCCCAAGCCGCTGGAAACGCTGGCGCGGCGGCTGAACCGCTCCAAATTCTCCCTCTTCGGCGACGAGTACAAGCGCCCCAAAGGGGACGCGGGCAAGCTGCTGAACCCGTGGTACAACCGCAAAAACATCGGGATATCGTATGACGCGAACTGCGAGGGCGCGTTCTTCACGCCGGAGCTGTTCAACGAGGTGCTGGAGGCGTTCCGCTTCCTCATGCCCTACTACGAATACCTCGACTCGCTCGCGGCGGACGCCGCGCCGGAGGCGCCGCTGTGAAACGGGAGCGTTGTTATCCGCGCGTCATCGTCACCGCCAAGGGCGCGCGCTGGACGGACGGCGGCCACCCCTGGGTCTACGAGAGCGACGTGGCGCGCGTCGAGGGCGCGCCGGAGAACGGCGCGCTGGTGGACGCGGTGAGCGAGAAGGGCAAGTACCTCGGCACGGGCTTTTTCAGCCTGCACAGCAAAATCCGCGTCCGCCTCGTCTCCCGCAACGCCAACGACGCCTTTGACGAGGCGTTCTGGCGGCGGCGCATACGCTGGGCGTGGGAGTACCGCAAGGCGGTCATGGGCGAGGATACGTCCTGCTGCCGCGTCGTGTTCGGCGAGGCGGACGGCTTCCCCGGGCTGACCGTCGACCGCTTTGCCGACCTGCTGGTCGCGCAGACGCTGTCCGTCGGCATGGAGCGGCTCAAGCCCCTGCTGTTCCCGCTTCTCGTCGAGACGCTGAACGCCGACGGCGCGGGCATCCGGGGGCTGTACGAGCGCAACGACGTCGCCCTGCGCGAGCGCGAGGGTCTGGCGCAGGGCAAGGGCTGGTCCGAGGTGGTTCCGCACGTCAGCGACCCCGTCACGGAGATTCGCGAGAACGGCGTCTTCTACCGTGTGGACGTGGAAAACGGGCAGAAGACCGGCTTCTTCCTCGACCAGAAGTACAACCGCCGCGCCGTCGCCGCCCTGGCGAAGGGGCGCCGCGTGCTGGACTGCTTCACGCACACCGGCTCCTTCGCGCTCAACGCCGCGATGGGCGGCGCGGCGGGCGTGACCGCCGTGGACGTGAGCGAGAGCGCCGTCGCCATGGCGCGCGAGAACGCCGAGCGCAACGGCCTCGGCGACCGGATGGTGTTCCTCTGCGCCGACGTGTTCGACCTGCTGCCGCGCATGGAGGAGCAGGGGCACAAATGCTTCGACTTCATCATCCTCGACCCGCCCGCCTTCACCAAGTCCCGCGACACGGCGGCAAACGCCGAGCGCGGCTACAAGGAGATCAACCTGCGCGCCATGCGTCTGCTGCCGCGCGGCGGCTATCTCGCCACGGCGTCGTGCAGCCACTTCATGCCCGCCGCGCGCTTTGAGCAAATGCTCCGCAGCGCCGCGCGCGACGCGAAGGTCGAGCTGCGCCAGATCGAGGCGCGCCAGCAGTCCCCCGACCATCCCATCCTCTGGAACGTCCCGGAGACGGATTATCTGAAGTTCTACCTGTTCCAAATCGTGTAATGCGCGAAAAAGAGGCTGCCGCAAAATGTGCAGAACCGGCGAGCGTTCAAACGGTCGGCAAATTGTGATTCATTGTGAATACCGTAACCATCGACATCGTGCGATCTCAGTAACAGGAAACTGATTATATGACAAAAGGGTGTAGCGACTTCCCGCATCCCGCGCGGGGGAAACGCTGGTAGACAAAACTTTACCGACCGGACAGCGCATCGTGTTGTTTCATCCCACGGAAAGCCCGGACGAGTTCACAAAATACTGGGCGGTAGATCGCGGCGACAGAATGGAGGTATTTTGCGTCGAGATCGCCGGGTATGAAATGCACTACGGCGTCGACGCCTATGAAAATGTACTGGGGCATGATGGGTTTCGGATTTATGGTCCTCGCGGTTCGTCGTATGATTTTTATGATTACTGGTACTTTGATGAAAACGACACGCCCCGCTTTCTCGCCGCAGGTTCAAACTGCTTGTACGAAACAGACCTCAATGGCGGCGGTACAAAAGAGTTGTAATACGATTATCTGATTAGAATATCGGAAAAATCTCCGAGCAGTTTTTTCGCCAGACGAGGCGGAGGATGCACCGGGGCTGGCGCCCATCAAGGACGACAACGAAGTATGGTGGAAAAATGCCGGAGAGATTCCGTTCTTTTCGTCAGATAATAGTATTACATAGCGTTATGTTGGGCAAGATAAGGAAATCATTCAAGGGCGTGTCGCAGAATGAAATATTCTGCGACACGCCCTTTTAGATTGTCGGCAAAGGCGAATGCCTTTGCCGACAATCTGCGTCGGATCAGTCCTCTTCCGGCGTGAGCTCGGTGGTCTGCTGCTTGGGCGGCATGACCTTCGAGAAGATCAGGAAGAACACAAGACCCACCAGCAGTCCGGGGATGATGGGCTGGCTGACCTTCATGCCGAAGAGCATCCCCTTGGAAATCTTTTCGAGGTACACGACCACGACGGAGCCGGTGATGACCGACGCGATCGTCCCCGCGAGGGAGGCGCCCTTCCAGTAGTGGCCGAGCACATAAGGGAAGAACGTGCCCGCCGCGCGCAGCGTGAACGCGAACGTGAGGATGGCAATCAGGCTGGCGGGGTTGAACAGCGCCGCCGCCATGGCGATGACGCTGACGATCACCATCGTGATCTGCGTCACGCGCATGACCTCCTTGCTGCTCGCCTCGGGCTTGAGCAGGGCGCGGTAGATGTCGTTGGCGAAGATCGAGCCGGCGCCGAGCAGGTCGGAGTCGGAGGACGACATCGTCGCGGAGATGATGCCCGCGAAGAGCAGGCCGCAGATCAGCGCGGGCATGGTGCGCACCGCCAGCACCGGCAGCGCGTAGCGCGGGCCGACGGCGGCAAACTCCTCGGCGCTGAACACGCCCATGTTGATGAGCGCCAGCGTGATGATACCAAGGATGGCGGGCACAAAGGCGTAGACAAAGTTGATGATGGCGGCGAGGATAGAGCCCTGACGCGCCGCCTTGCCGTCACGCGCGGCATAGTAGCGGGAGACCGCCTCCTGCCCGACCGTGAACGTGGCGACGTACATGACGACGAGCGACACCACCGCCATCGGGCTGTAACCCTTGAACAGGTCAAAGGTCTCCGGCGGCACGTTGGCGACGACGTTCGCCCAGCCGCCCGCCTCGCCGAGGGCGAAGGGGATGGCGCAGATCATGCCGATGACGATCATGAACACCTGCACGAAGTCGGTCATGGTGACGCTCCACAGGCCGCCCATGACGGAGTACGCCGTCACCACCACCGCAACGATGACGATGGCGGGTTTGTAGCCGATGCCCAGCATCGTCGAGAGGATCGTCGCGGAGGCGACGAACTGGCCCTCGGTCAGGCCGACAAGCGGGACGAGCATGATGAGCGCCGTGACGACGCCCGCGCTCTTGCCGTAGCGGCGGCGGAAATACTCCGGCACCGTCTTGACGGTGGAGGCGCGGAATTTGGGCGCGAGGAACGTGAGGATGACGAACGCGATACCCATCGTGATAATGTACCACGCCGCCGAAATGCCGTGGTTCTGCATGCCCTGCTGGACGACGCCCAGCGAGCTGCCGCCGCCGATCTCCGTTGCCGCGAGCGTGCCCGCCATGAGGAAGGGACCCAGCCGACGGCCCGCGAGCATAAAGTCCGTGTTGGAGCTGATGCGCCTGGACGAATACCAGCCGATCCAAAGCATGAACAGCAGATACGCGACGACCACGACCACAATGATTCCGTTTGCCATAAGTATTTCTCCCTTCTGATACACAGTTTGCATGGTCTCTGCCATGTATTATGACAGTAGCACAAAAATTTCCTCCCGTCAACACGAAAGTTAGAGCGTCTGATACAAAACAGGCGAAAACGAACCCCCCGGGGGGCTTGCGGCGCGGGCGGGCGCACTTTATACTATATTTTTGTATAAACGCCGCAGGAGACGAATGATTTTTCAGAAAGCGAGGGGATTTTATGCACATGGCAGACGCGCTGCTCGCTCCGGCGACGGCGGCGGCGATGTACGCCGCTTCATCGGTGACGGCGGGCATTTCCGCGCATCAGCTGAAAAAGGACGACGAGCCCCAGAAGCTGCCCGTCATGGCGGTCACGTCCGCGCTGGTCTTCGCGGGGCAGATGATAAACTACACCATCCCCGGCACCGGCTCCTCGGGCCATCTGTGCGGGGGGATGCTGCTCTCGGCGCTGCTGGGACCGCAGGCGGGCTTCCTGTCCATGATCGTGATCCTGACCATCCAGTGCCTGTTCTTTGCCGACGGCGGGCTGATGGCGCTGGGGGCGAACATCTGGAACATGGCGTTCTACGGCTGCTTTGTGGGCTACTACCTGATCTGGCGGCCGATCCTGCGGGGAAAAGGCGGCCTGAGCACGCGCGCGCGCATTATTCTCGCGTCCATCCTCGGCTGCGTGGTCACGCTCCAGCTCGGCGCGTTCTCCGTCGTGCTGGAGACGACGCTCTCCGGCGTCACGGAGCTGCCCTTCGGCGCATTCTGCGCGCTGATGCAGCCCATCCACCTTGCCATCGGGCTGGTCGAGGGCGCGGTGACGGCGGCGGTGCTGGTCTTCGTCTACGAGTCCCGCCCCGCGCTGCTGCGCGACGTGGACGGCGCGGGCGAGGGCAGGCGCTCCCTCCGCGCGACGGTCGCCGTGCTCGCGGTGACGGCGGCGCTGGTCGGCGGCGGACTGTCGCTGCTGGCGAGCGCCGATCCCGACGGTCTTGAGTGGGCGCTGTTCGGCAACGAGGAGGCGGGCTACGCCGCCAACATGGGACTGGACGAGGAGCGCTTCGGCATCGAGAGCGCGGCGGCGGACCGCGCGGCGGCGATTCAGGAGTCCACCTCCTTCCTCCCGGACTACGCCTTCGCCGACAGCGACAGCGCCGCCGGGACCACGGTCTCCGGCCTCGTCGGCTCGGCGATGGTGGCGGGCGCGGCGGCGGCGATCTGTCTCGCGGGCGGCTTCTTCCGCAGGAAAAAGAACCCATGACGACAAGCGGAAACCGTTTCCTCCGTTCTTCGGCGGGGAGGAGACGGTTTTCGACTTTCGGGAAGCAAACGGCGGTGAGCAAAATGATTTTTCAATTCGGCAAAACGATCGTTGACATAGACAGGGAACGGACCCGCGCCTTCTACGAGACCGCCGGGACCGTCGGCGAGAGCTGCTCTTGCGCCGGCTGCCGGAACCTCGAGGCGGCGGCCGGTCTTCTCCCGCCGCCGGTCGGGGCGTTCCTCGCGGACGTCGGGGTCGACCTGCGGAAGGTCTGCGAGTGCTATGTGATCTGCGCAAATCCGGACGGGACGCTGCTCTACGGCGGGTTCTGCCATGTGTGCGGCGTCGTTCCGGCGGGCGGGCGCATTGACGAGGCGGAGGAGTATCCGGTGGACGAACGCTTCCGCGTGTCCTTTCGGGAGGAGCTCGATCTGCTGGAGGAGGGCTTCCCCGTGCCGGCGCTCCAGCTCGAGTTCACGGCAAGCATTCCCTGGGCGCTGGGCGGAGAAAACCCCTACTCCGCCGCGCCGGAGGCGGAGCATACGCCATGAACAAGGCCGAACAAGCCCTGCGGGAGCTGCACGAGATGGACGCGCTGGCGGCGGGGGATTCCCCGCTGCACCGGCTTTGCCCGCTGGCGAAATTCCTCTTCACCGCCGCATACATCGCCGCCGTTGTGTCGTTTGGGCGGTATGACCTCGCGCGGCTCGCGCCGCTGCTGCTTATGGCCGCGCTGCTGTACCAGCTCGCCGGCATCCCCGTCGGCAAGTGCTTTCACAAGCTGCGCTTTGTGCTGCCGCTGGTGCTGGCGGTGGGGCTGTTCAACCCCCTGCTCGACCGCGCGCCCATGCTGACGCTCGGCGGCGTCGTCATCTCCGGCGGCGTCGTGTCGATGCTGACGATGATGGCAAAGGGGACGCTGTGCCTGATGGCGTCGTTCCTGCTGATGGCGACGACGCGGGTCGACGCGCTCTGCGCCGGGCTGCGGCGGCTGCGCGTGCCGGGGTTCCTCCTCTCGCTCCTTCTGCTGACGTACCGCTACGTCGGCGTCATGACCGAGGAGGTCGCCGTCATGACCGACGCTTACGCGCTCCGCGCGCCGGGACAGCGGGGCGTGGCGTTTCGCGCGTGGGGCTCGTTCCTCGGCCAGCTTTTGCTGCGGAGCATGGACCGGGCGGAGGAGCTGTACGCCGCGATGCTCCTGCGCGGCTATCGCGAGGAGTTCCCCTACGCCGAGGCCGCGCCCTGCGCCGCGCGCGACGCCGCGTTCCTGTCGGTCGGCGCCGCGCTGCTTTTGCTGCTGCGGTTCGTCAACGTCTCCGCGCTGCTCGGCGGGCTGCTGATGAGGTAACGCCATGATCGAATTTGACAACGTATCCTTTGCCTACGAACCGGGACGGCCCGTGCTGCGGAAGCTGTCGTTCCGCATTGGGGACGGCGAGGCGGTCGGCCTCATCGGCGCGAACGGCGCGGGCAAGTCCACCGTGATGAAGGTCCTGCTCGGTCTGCTGCCCTGCGAGGGGCGCGTGCTCGTGGACGGCGCGGCGGTCAAGTGGGACACGCTCCGCGAGATTCGGCGCAAGCTGGGCTTTGTGCTGCAAAACTCCGACCACCAGATGTTCATGCCCACCGTGCTGGAGGACATGACCTTCGGCCCGCTCAACTACGGCGCGACGCGCGCCGAGGCGGAGGCGCGCGCGGACGCGGCGCTCGCGCGGCTGGGCATATCGGAGCTCAAGCGTCGCCACAACCACAAGCTCTCCGGCGGCGAGAAGCGCATGGCGGCCATCGCCACGATCCTCGCCATGGAGCCGGAGGCGATCCTGATGGACGAGCCGACCGCCGCCCTCGACCCACGCAACCGCCGCCTCGTCATCAACGTCATCCGCAGCCTGACGCAGACAAAGCTCGTCGCCTCCCACGATCTGGACATGATCCTCGACACCTGCTCGCGCGTGCTCCTGCTCTCGGGCGGCACGCTCGCGGCGGACGGCGCGGCGGAGACGGTCCTGCGCGACCGCGCCCTGCTGGAGGCCCACCGCATGGAGCTGCCCCTGCGCCTGCAATAGCGCGGGATAAATCGCCGTCCGGAGGGGCGGCGGTTTTTGAACAAATGATGAATTTTAAAAAAAGCGCCAAAATTTTGCAAAAATGGTCTTGCATTTGCGCGGGCTCTGCGCTAATATAAGCAACGTTGATTAGCACTCGCATAAAAAGAGTGCTAATCGCAGACAAGGTTGTTTCAAATTTCAGATATACAAGGAGGCAATACCCATGAAACTCACTCCGCTTGCAGACCGCGTCGTGCTCAAGCTCGCCGAGGCGGAAGAGACCACCAAGAGCGGCATCATCCTCACCGCCAAGGCGCAGGAGAAGCCGCAGGTCGCGGAAGTCATCGCCGTCGGTCCCGGCGGCATGGTCGACGGACACGACGTCGTCATGACCGTGAAGGTCGGCGACAAGGTCATCACCAGCAAGTATTCCGGCACCGAGGTCAAGGTTGACGACGTGGAGTACACCATCGTCCGCCAGTCTGACATCCTCGCCATTGTTGAATAATCAAAGGAGGCACATCTGTTATGGCTAAGCTCATCAAGTCCGGCGAAGAGGCGCGCAAGGCGCTGGAAACCGGCGTCAACACCCTCGCCGATACCGTTAAGATCACGCTTGGGCCCAAGGGCCGCAACGTCGTGCTGGACAAGAAGTTCGGCGCTCCGCTCATCACCAACGACGGCGTGACCATCGCCAAGGAGATCGAGCTGGACGATCCGTTTGAGAACATGGGCGCGCAGCTGGTGCGCGAGGTCTCCACCAAGACCAACGATGTCGCGGGCGACGGCACCACCACCGCCACCCTGCTGGCGCAGGCGATGGTGCGCGAGGGTCTGAAGAACCTCGCCGCCGGCGCGAACCCCATCGTCATGAAAAAGGGCATGGCGAAGGCGGTCGAGTGCGCCGTCGCCGCCATCAAGGCGAACGCGCAGAAGGTCAACGGCACGGACGATATCACCCGCGTCGGCACCGTCTCCAGCGGCGACGAGTTTATCGGCAAGCTGATCGCCGAGGCGATGGAAAAGGTCTCCGCCGACGGCGTCATCACCATTGAGGAGAGCAAGACCGCCGAGACCTACAGCGAGGTGGTCGAGGGTATGCAGTTTGACCGCGGCTACATCACGCCGTATATGGTCACCGACACCGAGAAGATGGAAGCCGTCGTGGACGACGCCTATCTGCTCATCACCGACAAGAAGATCTCCGTCATCGCCGACATCCTGCCCCTGCTCGAGCAGCTCGTCCAGAGCGGCAAGAAGCTCGTCGTCATCGCCGAGGACGTCGAGGGCGAGGCGCTGTCCACCCTGATCGTCAACCGCCTGCGCGGCACGCTCAACGTCGTTTGCGTCAAGGCGCCCGGCTTCGGCGACCGCCGCAAGGAAATGCTCCGCGACATCGCCATCCTGACCGGCGGCCAGGTCATCAGCGAGGAGCTGGGCTACGAGCTCAAGAACGCCGACGTGTCCATGCTCGGCCGCGCCAACCAGATCAAGGTCACGAAGGAGAACACCACCATCGTCGGCGGCAAGGGCGACAAGCAGGAGATCGCCGACCGCGTCGCGCAGATCCGCAGCCAGATCGCCGTCACCACCTCCGACTACGACAAGGAGAAGCTCCAGGAGCGCCTGGCGAAGCTCTCCGGCGGCGTGGCGGTCATCAAGGTCGGCGCCGCGACCGAGACCGAGATGAAGGAGAAGAAGCTCCGCATCGAGGACGCGCTCAACGCCACCCGCGCCGCCGTTGAGGAGGGCATCGTCGCCGGCGGCGGCACCGCCTATGTCAACGCCGTGCCCGAGGTCCAGAAGCTCATGGAAACCCTCGAGGGCGACGAGAAAACCGGCGTGAAGATCGTCGCGCAGGCGCTGCAGGAGCCTCTGCGCCAGATCGCCGCAAACGCCGGTATCGACGGCAGCGTCGTCCTGGAGCGGGTCAAGTCCTCCGGCAAGTCCGGCTACGGCTTTGACGCTTATAAGGAAATCTACTGCGACATGATCCCCGCCGGCATCGTCGATCCCGCCAAGGTCACGCGCAGCGCGCTGGAGAACGCCGCGTCCGTCTCCGGCATGGTGCTCACGACGGAGGCGCTCGTCGCCGACAAGCCCGAGCCCCCCGCCCCCGCCGCTCCCGCCGGCATGGGCGACATGGGCGGCATGTACTGATGCCGCATCAGAAGCAGCCCAAGCTCGAGTCCCGCCGCGCACGACGGTGCGCGGCGGGCTTTTCTTGGGAAAAACGGAAAAAGCTCTTGACAAACCACCGGTTCTTCTGCTATAGTAATCTAGCTTTCGTGAGCAGGGTACTTTGGCGGCATAGCTCAGTTGGCTAGAGCATGCGGTTCATACCCGCAGTGTCCCCGG
>CAMKFK010000049.1 GCA_946411835.1 uncultured Clostridia bacterium | reverse complement strand
CCGCGCCGGACGCGACCGCCAGACCCGCGACGCCGCCCTCGAGCGCCGCGATGCGGTCTTCGAACACGCCCTGCGTGGAGTTGGTCAGGCGCCCGTAGATGTTGCCTGCGTCGGCAAGACCGAAGCGCGCCGCCGCGTGCTCGGAATTGCGGAAGACATAGCTGGTGGTGGCGTAGATGGGCACCGCGCGGGCGTCCGACGCGGGATCGGGTCGCTCCTGCCCAACGTGGAGCTGAAGCGTTTCAAATTTATAGTTCGACATGATATGTACCTCTTTCTTGTTGTTTTTTTGTCAGCAAGTAAAGGTACACATTCGTCCCTTGCGGAAGTTGGCGCGCAGCAGGCACAAGAGCTGTCGGTTCATCATGCTGTTTCCCTTCCTTTCCTCAGGTTGCGGCAAGTATAGCCTATATTGTTTACTGTGTCAATAGGTTTTATAAATATTCCAAAAGATTTATCTCCTATTGACATAGTAGGAGATATCGGCTATACTTCGTACTGTAAGATTTGTACAAAGGCGGTGCTGCACATGATGATCTCCACACGCGGACGCTACGCGCTGCGGCTGATGCTCGACCTTGCGGAGCATCAGGGGAACGGTTACGTCGCGCTCAAGGACGCCGCGCAGCGGCAGGACATTTCCAAAAAATATCTGGAACAGATCATTCCGACGCTCAACCGCTTCGACCTGCTGCGCACGACGCGCGGCTATCAGGGCGGCTACCGCCTCGCCCGAAATCCGGAGGATTATACGCTCGGCGACATCCTGCGCGCGACGGAGGGCTCGCTCGCGCCGGTGACGTGTCTCGAAACGGACCACAACACCTGCGCGCGGCAGGCGGACTGCGCCACGCTTCCCATCTGGCAGGGGCTGGACAAGGTCATCAACGACTACCTGGACGGCATCACCTTGCAGGACATCCTCGACCGTCAGGCGGCGCGGCGCGGCAACGACTATGTCATCTGATCCCGATTTCAAATCAGAAGGTCATCCCAGAAAGCAGGCTTGAGCAGCTTGGCTCAAGCCTGCTTTCTGTTATGTTCTCCCGTTTCACGATTGCCGGATACGGATCCCTCACCACGCGGCGGCGCAGCCGTCGCAGCGCGGCTCGGTGCCGCCGATGAGCAAGCCGTTGTCCGTGCGCCAGATGATCTGCCCGCGCCCCATGGCGAGGCTGCTTTGCGCGATTTCAACCTCGTGCCCGCGCCGCGCCAGCGCCGCGCCGATTTCAGGCGAAACCCCGCGTTCGAGCTGGATGCGCCTGCCTCCCGTCCATTGGACGCGCGGGGCGTCCAGACACTCCTGCGGGTTCATGTGGTAGTCCACGGTGTTGACGATCACCTGCACATGCCCCTGCGGCTGCATGAACGCGCCCATGACGCCAAACGGTCCCACCGCCGCGCCGTCCTTCATCAGAAAGCCGGGGATAATGGTGTGGTAGGACTTCTTGCCGCCCGCAAGGCAGTTGTCGCTCGCGGGATCGAGCGAGAAGTTTGCGCCCCGGTTCTGGAGGGAGACGCCCGTCCCCGGGACGGCGACCCCCGCGCCGAAGGTGGTATAGTTGCTTTGGATGAACGAAACCATGTTGCCGAACGGGTCCGCCGTGCAGAGATAGATCGTGCCGCCGCAGGACGGGTCGCCCGCCTCGGGCAGCAGCGCCCGCTCGCCGATGAGCGCGCGGCGCTTCGCGGCGTAGCTCTCGCTCAGGAGGTCGGCGACCCTGGTTCTCATATAGCGCGGGTCGGCGACATACGCCCTGGTATCCGCAAACGCCAGCTTGATGCTTTCCGTGAGCTTGTGGTACAGCTCCGCGCTCTCCCGCTCCGCGGGCAGCTCCATGCCCTTGAGGATGTTGAGCGCCATCAGCACCGTGATCCCGTGTCCGTTCGGCGGAATCTCACAGACGGTGTAGCCCCTGTAGTCCGCCGTGATCGGCTCCACCCAGTCGGGATGATAGGCGCGGAAATCGTCTTCGGTGAAGTACCCGCCGCTCGCGCGGCTGAACGCGACGAGCTTTTCCATCAACGCGCCGCCGTACAGGCTTTCACATTCCGTCGCCGCCAGCTCCTCCAGCGTGTCGGCATAGGCGTCCCAGCGGAAGAGGTCCCCCGCGCGGTAGGGTGAGCCGTCCGGCTTCATGAACGCCTCCCACCAGTACGAATGCGGCGCGGGGTCAATCGCCATCGCCTTTGCGATGCGCGGCGCGTCCGTTTCCCACTGGCGCGCCACGTTGACCGGCACAGGGACGCCGTCACGGGCGCAGCCGACCGCAGGCGCGAACAGCTCCGAAAGCGAACGTGTGCCGAAGCGACGGTTCAGCGCCGCCCAGCCCGCCGGCGCGCCGGGCACCATCGTCGGCAGCCAGCCCTCGCGCGGCATGGCGTCCAGCCCCCGTTCGCGCAGCGTCTCCACGGAGAGCGCCATCGGCGCGACGCCGCTGGCGTTGAGCCCATAGAGCCGCTTTTCGGCTTCGATCCACACCAGCGCGAAGCAGTCGCCGCCGACGCCGTTCCCCGTCGGCTCCAGCAGCGGCATCGCCGCCGCCATCGCGACCGCCGCGTCCACCGCGTTGCCGCCGCGCCGCATCACGTCGAGCCCGATCTCCGCGCCCAGCGGCACGGAGGTGCACGCCATGGCACGGCGCGCGTAGACGACGGTCCGGCGCGAGGGGTAGGCATATCGCATCGGGTCATAGTGCAGCATTTCGCATCGCCTCACAATCTTTTTTAAACACATTCTTTTTAAAAAAAGAACGCTCCAATGGATTTCCGGAGCGTTCTTCTTATGCGGGACAGATCGGCTATGCCGGTTTGGCAAGCGGTTTGTTGAAAACGAACTTCTGCGCGAGGATCACGACCGCAAGACAGGCAATGCCCACAAGGTCGGTGACAAGGCCGCTGTCGATCAGCAGGAACGCGCCCACGCCCGCGACCACGCGCAGGATCACGTTCATGCGCCCGTAGAGGTAGCCCTCCACCGCCGCCGCAATCAGCACGACGCCGATGCAGGCGGTGACGACGACCTGAAGCCCTGTGACAAGCGTGACATTCTCCAGCAGCAGCGCGGGATTGTAGACGAACATGAACGGGACGATGAAGCCCGCGAGCGCCAGCCGAACCGACTGCCAGCCCGTTTTCATCGGGCTGCCGCCCGAAAGCCCCGCCGCCGCAAAGGACGCCAGCGCCACCGGCGGCGTCAGGTTGGCGAACATGGCAAAGTAGAAGCAGAACATATGCGCCGCGATCTCCGGCTGGCCCAGCTCGACGAGCGCCGGGGCGGCGATGGTCGCCGTGATGAGGTAGGACGGGATGGACGGCAGGCCCATGCCGAGGATCATGCAGGTGACCATCGTAAAGAGCAGCGTGAGCATCAGGCTCTGCTCGCCGATGCTGATGATGGCGTGGGCGACGTTGAGCGCAAAGCCCGTCATGCCGCAGATGCCGACGATGATGCCGACGCAGGCACACGCCATTGCTACGGAAACCGTGGACTTTGCGCCGGCGACAAAGGCGTCGCAGACGTCCTTGACGCTCATGCGGCTGATGGGACGCAGCTCGGCGATGACGATGGTGACGACAATCGTCCAGAATGCGCCGCGAATCACGGTCACGCCGCTGAAAATGAGCATATAAAGCAGAAACAGGATTGGAATGAGCAGGTGTCCGCGCTCCTTCATCACGTCCCTGACCTTGGGCATCTGCTCCTTGGGCAGCCCGTTGAGGTTGTCCTTGGTCGCGCGCATCTGCACCTGAATGATGATGCCGAGATAGTAAATCAGCGCGGGGATGACCGCCGCCTTGATGATGACGCCGTATTTGACGCCCAGCGTCTCCGCCATGACGAACGCCGCCGCGCCCATGATGGGCGGCAAGAGCTGTCCGCCGACGGAGGCGGTCGCCTCGACCGCGCCCGCGAACTCCTTGGAATAGCCGGCCTTCTTCATCAGCGGAATGGTGAAGGTCCCGGTGGTGACGACGTTCGCCACCGCCGAACCGTTGATCGAGCCGAGGAAGCCGGACGCCAGCACCGCGACCTTCGCGGGGCCGCCCTTGGTGTGCCCGGCGAGCGCGTTCGCGATGTCATTGAAGAATTGGCCCATGCCGCACTTGTTCATCACCTCGCCGAAGATGATGAACAGCACGATATAGGTTGCCGCAACCTTGATGGACGTGCCGTAAATGCCGTACACGTCCGTGGTCAGATAAGTGACGATGCGGTGCCAGGTGTAGCCGCGATGCCTGAAGATGCCCGGAAACGAGCGCCCGTAAATGGCGTAGAGCAGAAAGACGATCGACAGGATGGGCAGCGCCCAGCCGCTCAGGCGGCGGGAGCACTCCAGCACCAGCAGGATCAGGATCGTGCCGAGGATGATGTCGATCTGCTCGCCCTGGAAACCGGTGGAGATAAACGTCGGATAGCGGACGAACACATAGACCGGCATGATCGCGGACAGCGCAATAAAGATCCAGTCGTACCACGCAATTTTTTTGCGGCTGGCCTTTTTGAACGCCGGATACAGCGCAAAGCCAAGCACAAGGATTAGCCCGACGTGAATGGCGTGGTGCTTGATGTTGACCATTTGCAGCGCGCGAATGCCGGAGGCATAGGCGAGGTGGTAAATGGTGAATGCGAGGCAAAGGAAATAGACGGCCTTTTTCAGCCAGTCAGCGTCAAAGGTGCGGGTGCGGGATTCCTTTTCATATTTCTCCATGATCTCCGCGCCCTTGTCAGCGTCCGGCGGAAGCGCGTCCGTCGGCGTCGTGACCGTTTTGTTCTGATCGGACACCTGTGAGATTCCCCCTTACTGAAATGATTTCTCCCCGTATCCTGCTGGCGTCGGGCAGGCTGCGGAAGTCAAAGACCTCCTCTCCGTTGAGCCGGAGGCCCTTCATGTATGTTGCGGATGTGATCCACGAGAACTGAGGAAACACGCTGTTGATCTCCTCCATCCACACCAGCCCATCCGCGACCCGCGTCGGAACATCCATCTCCGCAGGGATGCCCGCGCCATAGCCCGCCACGGCGATGGCGTCGAGGTTGAACTGCCCGTCCTCGCGCACGGTGTAGTATTCGTACCACGGGATGTGCTCAAACGAGTGCTCGATCTCCAGCCGGAGCTTGTCCCCCGCATGGATCGGCACGGAGAACACGACCGTCTCCCGCTCGCGGTCGTAGAGCCGGAAGACCATGCCTGCGGGCGCGTAAAACGCCCACCGGACAAACGCCCCAAGCAGCGCGAGCAGCAGCGCGGAGATGAGCGCGGCACGCAGTTTTCCGTTCATCTTCGATTACAAAAACGCCGAAGCGACGGGAGACGCAAGCGTCCCCCGTACGGCTTCGGTCAAATCGGTTCACTTGATATAGCCGTTGTCCGTCCAGAACGCCACGGCGCCGGGATGCAGCGGGAGCTGAATGTCATCGACGCCGAAGGTGATGTCGATATTCTTGTCGGCGGCGTTGTGGGACGCCTTGATGGTGGAGATGTTGGCGAAGATGCCCTCCAGCATATCGTAAACCATCGCGTCGCTCAAATCCTTGCGCACCAGCATGATGTTATAGACGAATACGCCCTCGACATCCTCGGTGTTGTTGTAGGTGTTGGCGGGAATGACGCTCTTGGCGTAGTACGGGTACTCGCTGACGAGCTTCTCGCGCCCCTCGCCGTCGATGGGGACGACCACCATGTCGTACTGCACGCCCAGCTCCATCACGGTGGCGTTGGGCAGGCCGGAGGTGACGAACACCGCGTCGCACTGGCCGTTTTTCATGTTGTCGATCGCCTCGCCGTATGCGAGGTAGTCGGGCTGGATATCGTCATAGGTGATGCCGTAGGCGGCGAGGATCATGCGCGCGTTGATCTCCACGCCGGAGTTCGCCGCGCCCACGCCCACGCGCTTGCCGCGCAGGTCTTCCACGCTCTTGATGCCGGTGTTGGCGGTGGTGACGAGCTGGACGTAGTTCGGCCACAGGCGCATCAGCGCGCACAGATCGGTCGCCGCGTCCTTGCCCTCATAGGCGCCGGTGTCGGTGTACGCCTGCATGACGGCGTCCTGCATGGCAATGGCAATCTCGCAGTCGCCGTTGAGGATGTTCTGGATGTTCTGGCCGGTGGCGTTTGTCGCCTCGGCAGAGGTCTGATAGCCGTAGTTTTGCAGCGCGGTCGCGAAAGCGCCGCCGATCGGGAAATAGATGCCGGAGGTCGGGCCGGTGCCGACGGTGATGAACTCGTTCTTGCGCTCGGCGTCGGTGAGCCCCTTCGTCTCGGCGGGCGCCGCGTCGCTCTCTGCGGGCGCGGGCGTCTCGGTGGGCGCGGAGCTGCTTCCGCCGCCGCAGGCGGCAAGGGCGAGCACCATGCAGAACGCAAGCAGCAATGCAGTCAGTCTTTTCTTTTTTTCTCCCTTCAGTCCATTTCAAGATGTCTCGGAACAAGCCGAAAGCGTTCACCCAGACGCAATTGACCCGGATGAACGTCTTCGCTTAATGTATGCAGTATAGTTTCTGCAATTCGATTTGTCAATGGGTTCTTTCAGATGGCTTCGATTTTGTGTGTCCTGCTTGCCTTTTCCCGGCATAACGATCTTGACGCAAAATCGGACGCACGGCGGAGCATATGCTCGCAAGGAGCGTCGTATTTTCATGGGAAAATCGTATGAGAAACCTCCCCGAAGCAAAAAACTCCGGGGAGGTTCCTGTCGCCGCTCAGCCGTTGAGCAGCCAGACGCCGAGGTTGAGATAGCCCGCGAAGAGCACCCACAACAGGTACGGGTACTGGAGCGCGGCGGCGGGACGGTCCACGCGGCGGAAGGAGAGGAGCATCATCAAAATCAGCGCCCACAGCGCCGCCAGCCAGACAAAGGCAACGCCGAACGCCTCCAGATTGAAGAACAGAATGCTCCACAGAAAGTTGAACGCCAGCTGGATCAGGTACAGCCGCAGCGAGCGCGAGCGCGCGGCGGACGCGCGGGACAAATACACCCGCGCCGCGCCGATCGCCATGAGCGCGTAGAGCGCCGCCCACGCGATGGGAAAGACAAGGGGCGGCGGCGAGAGCGGCGGCTTGACAATGGTCTCGCTGTAGAGGCGCGTTCCCTCGCGCGTCAAAAAGCCGGACAGCGCACCCACCGCCTCCGTCCCCGCGATCCAGGCGGCATAGGTCTTCCACGATTGCTTCAAAACACATCACCCGCGATTAGGATATGCAGTTTTGCACGGATTATGCTTGCAGCGCGCGATTCATGCTGCCGCTTTGGTAGCCGCCGAGGTCGAGGGCGACGTAGCGAAAGCCGAGGCTTTGCAGCGCGCCGTTCAGCGCCGCCGCGTGGGGCAGCAGGCGAGGCATATCCTCCGGCAGAAGCTCGACGCGGGCGAGGTCGCCGTGGACGCGGACGCGGAGCTGGGAAAAGCCCAGGTCCAGCAGCCGACGCTCCGCCGCGTCCACCATGGCAAGGCGTTCGGTCGTGATCGTCTCCCCGTAGGCGAAGCGGGAGGCGAGGCAGGCGAACGAGGGCTTGTCCCACGTCGCCAGTCCCAGCGCGCGCGACAGGGCGCGGACATCCGCTTTGGTCATGCCCGCCGCGCGCAGCGGGCTTTGCACGCCCAGCTCCGCCACGGCGCGCAGTCCGGGGCGGTAGTCGCCCTCGTCGTCGAGGTTGCTGCCCTCGACCAGCGTTGCGCCTTGCTCCGCCGCGACGTCCGCGAAGCGCGCGAACAGCGCGCGCTTGCAGCGGTAGCAGCGGTCAGGCGGGTTGTCCGCGAAGCCGTCGACGGCAAACGGCTCGTGCGTCAGGACGACCTGCTCGACCCCTTCGCGCGCGCAGAAGGCGCGCGCCGCCTCCGTCTCCCGCGCGGGAAACAGGCAGGACGCGGCGGTCACGGCAAAGGCGCGTTCGCCCAGCTCGTCGTGCGCGACCTTCAGGAGAAACGTGGAATCCACCCCGGCGGAGAACGCCACCGCCACACGGTCGAGGCGGCGCAGCGCCGCGCGGAGCGCTTCCAGCTTGTCAAACGGCGCGTCCACGGCTCAGCCCCCGGAAAGCAGGCGCTCCGCCTCGTTGAGCGGAATATCCCGCTCCCGCGCGGCGCGCGCCAGATCGTCATACTCCCACTTGCGGCGCGTCACGCCGCAGCCCTCCGAAACCTTCACGCGGACCGGACCGAGCGGCGTGTCCGCCGTCTCCACCCGGCGCGCGAGCACATGGCGGCGCAGCGTCGCCTCGCGGACGCCGAGCGTGGTCGTGTGCCGGAGCATGGCGGAGACGACCGCCTCCCTCTCCGACTCGCAGCACAGCGCCGTCAGCAGGACGCCGGGGCGGCACTTCTTCATGCCAACCGGAGCGGTGAACACCTCCACCGCGCCCGCGTCGTACAGCCGCTCCATGGCAAAGCCCAGCGCCTCGCCGGTCATGTCGTCCACGTTGCATTGGAGCTGGACGACGGTCTCGCGCGCGCCCGCCGTCTCGCCGAGGATGGCGCGCAGGCAGTTCGCGCGCGCGAAGTCCTTTTTGCCCATGCCGTAGCCGAGCTTTTCCGGCGTCATGAGCGGCATATCGCCGAAGCGAGTCACAAAGCGCCGCAGCAGCGCCGCGCCGGTGGGCGTGCACAGCTCGCTTTGGATCTCGCCGCCGTAGCACGGGACGCCGCGCAGCAGCAGCGCCGCGGCGGGCGCGGGCACGGGCAGGATGCCGTGGGCGCAGCGCACCGTCCCGCCGCCGACGCAGACGGGCGAGGCGACGATCTCATCCGCGCCCAGCTCACGCAGGAGCAGACACACCGCCGTCACGTCGGCGACGGCGTCCAGCGCGCCGACCTCGTGGAAGTGCACCTCGTCCACGCTGACGCCGTGGACGGCGCTTTCCGCCTCCGCGATGGCGCGATAGACCGCCAGCACGTCCGCCGCCGTCCCCGCGTCCAGCGGCAGCTCGCCGACAAGGTGCTCGATCCGGTGCAGTCCGCTGTGGTGATGGTGATGATGCTCATGGTCATGGTGCTCGTGCAGGTGCTCGTCCTCCTCCCCGCCGTTCACGGCGACGCGAAAGCTCGTGCCGCCGACGCCGCACTTTTCCGCCCGCTCGGCGGAGACGGTGACGCCCGGGATGCCGAGGGCGTTGAAGCGGTCGAGAAAGCCCTGCGGGTCGGGCAGCAGCTCCAGCAGCGCGGCGGCGAGCATGTCCCCCGCCGCGCCCATGCCAAGGTCGAGATACAGCGTTTTCATGTGTGTTTCCCCTGCTTTCCGATGTGATTGATGCGCCCGGCGAGAAAGCCCGCGCCGAAGCCGTTGTCGATGTTGACCACGGAGACGCCGGAGGCGCAGGAATTGAGCATCGACAGCAGCGCCGAGACGCCGCCGAACGACGCGCCGTAACCCACGCTGGTCGGCACGGCGATGACCGGGCAGTCCGCCAGCCCTCCGACGACGCTCGCCAGCGCGCCCTCCATGCCCGCCACGGCGATGATGACGCTGGCGCTCATCAGCTCGTCGGCGTGGGCCAGGAGCCGGTGCAGCCCCGCGACGCCCACGTCGTAGAGGCGGACGACCTCGTTGCCCAGCGTCTCCGCCGTCAGCGCCGCCTCCTCCGCGACCGGAATGTCGGAGGTGCCGCCCGTGGCGACGACGATCTTCCCCGCGCCGTCCGGCTCCGGCACCGTGCCGACGACGCCGAGGCGCGCTTCGGCGTGGTATTGCAGCGGCAGCGTCCGCGCGAGCGTTTCCGCCGACCGCGCGTCGAGTCGGGTGATGAGGATCGTCGGCTCGCCGCCGCGCAGCATCGACGCGGCGATGCCCGCGATCTGCTCCGCCGTCTTGCCCGCGCCGTAGATGACCTCCGCCGCGCCCTGGCGCAGCGAGCGGTGCAGATCGACCTTGGCGTAGCCGAGATCATCAAAGGGGCGGCGCTTGAGCCGCAGCAGCGCGTCCTCGACGGTCATCCCGCCCGCGCGCACCTGCTCCAAAATGTCGCGTGTGTGATCCATGTCGTCCTCCGTCAAATTGATTGAGAACAATATTTTACAGGAACGCTCCGAAAAATGCAATGATTTGTTGCGCGAAAAAAGAGACGCTTCCTTTGGCCGTTTTCGCCGGAAACGTCTCTTTTTTGCCTGTGGCGCGAGGATATGCCGCCTCGCTTTTATTTTTTCGCCGTCAGCTTCGCGCTGCCAATCGCGTCGTTGTTCACAATGTTCACGGCGTACTCGCCCGGCTCCGCGTCGAAGTCGAGGCTGCCCTTGCCGGAGACGGCCTTCTGACCGAAGGCGCCCTCGCCGGTGAACTCCTCGGGAGCGGGCAGGCTCTCCGAATCCAAATGCTCCGGGTCATTGAGCACGTCGGGTATGCTCTTCCCCGCTTCGAACGCCACGTCGATGCTGCCTGCGCTGAAATCGTAGTCCATGTGGATGCGCTCGCCCTCGGCTACGGTCAGATAGCCCGTGCCGGCGGCAAAGTCAACGCCGGACTTGGCGTTTATGATGACCTGGTTGCGATCCGTCAGCGTCGTCACGCCGGTGATGTCCGTGCCGCGCCGTGCCAGACGGAAGCCGACATAGCCGCCCGCCGTCACGACCAAGACCGCGACCAGAATGAGAATAAGTTTCTTTTTCATAATAATATCTCCTTATTCAGTGTCATCAGTCCACGCTGATAAACACGCAATCGGCGCCCGCGTCATTCACATGGTCTTCCCACATGATTTCGTTGGCGCTGTTCAGATAGAACAGGCCGCTGCCGTCCTCATACACGACCTCGTCGGTGTATTCCGTGTCCGACGTGAAGGTGCGGACATAGTGCTTCGCGTTTTCGTAGCGCAGCGCGCCGCCTTCGCCCTCGGGGGTCGCGGTCATTTCCCAGATGCCCCGCTCAAAGGCGCTGCCCGGCCAGTCGATGCTGACGCTGTACGTCGCATCCCCGGCCTTTTCAATGGTGATGACGCCGCGCCCGGCGATCTTCTCCGCCCAGCGTCCCACGAGATCGTCCGCCGTGTAGCCCAGCGCGGCGTTGCCGAGGTCGTTCGCCGCGACCACCTCGTCATACCACGCCTGCATGACCTCGGTCGCCTCGGTGTCGTCGGCATAGCTGAGCTTCATGAGCTGCTCGTTGTCGCCGCTCCAGACCATGCGGACATAGTTCTTCTTACCATCCATGCGGAAGAAATCGAAGCGCACATCGTCTGCGGGATAGCTGAACACGACGTATTCCCCGTCCGGGGTTTCGCTGAGGTCCACGTCCTCACAGGCGGTGTAGTCCATCAGCCGCTCGACGTAGGGTACGGCGTCCACGCCGTTCGGCGCGAGCGGGCCGTAATCGGTGGTACTGAGCACATAGTCGGCGTCGTCCCGGTACGCGGCGCGGGCAAGGTACATATCCAGCATCGAGTTGCCGCGCGTAAAGGCGGTCAGCCCCGTGTTCTCCGCGAGGAAGTCGCGGCGCACATCGTCCCACGCCCATTCGTTCAGCGCCGTCCACTGCTCGCTTGCCTTCTCATACTCCTCGCTGTTCTGGCGATAGAGGCGCACGTCTGTCGGATGGGTGAACACATAGTAGTCGCCCTCTGCGTCCCTGGCGAACACCTCCGCGCCGGACATATCCCAGCAGAGCATCTCATGCAGCGCATCCTCGCTGACGCGGCGAATGCCGAACAGCCAGCCGTCGCCCCACGAGGCGTCGTGACCGTCCGCCGCACCCGCCTCTGCGGACGCCTTCTCCCGCACATTGTACAGCACGCCGTCCGGGTCGTCCTGCGGCATATCGACCAGTACCAGATCGGTATACTCGCTGGGAACGGTCAGCGTCAGCTCGCCGTTGACCCAGCCCGCGCCTGTGGACGGCACGTCCGTCGGCGTCTCCGTCGGGTTCGTCGTTTCGGGCTCCTTGCCGCCATCCTCCCCGCTGCAGGCGGCGAGGCCGACTAGCAGCAGTGCCACAAGCGCGAGGCTCGCAATGGTTTGGTTTCGTTTTTTCATGCTGTTTTCTTCCTTTCTTGGCAGGTGTATTATGTTGTGATCTTTCGTCGTCTGCGCTCCGAGAGCGCGCAGCAGGGCTGATCCTCCGCTCCGCCGAAGCGAAGCGATGCCAGGATGACCTGCGGTTTTTGGGGTATCCTGCTTCTTAGACGGCGGCGCATGGAAAAAGTTCCCAAAACGGAAAAACTATTTCATGCGCCGCAGCACCTCGCACAGCAGCGCGTAGGTGCGCGCGGCGGAAGCGACGTCCAGCCGCTCGCGCGGGGAGTGAACGTCTGACAGGTTCGGCCCGAGGGAGACGGCATCCAGCCCGGGCAGCTTGTCGACGAGCAGCCCGCACTCCAGCCCGCCGTGGGTCGCGCCGACCCGCCCCTCGCGCCCGGTCAGGTCCCGGTAAACGTCCAGCACGAGCGCGCGCAGGGCGCTGTCGCGATTGTACGCCCAGGCGGGATAATCGCCGCGTTCGCGCACCGTGCCGCCCGCGCTCTCGGCAAGGACGCGCAGCAGGCGGCGCAGCCGTTCCTTCTGCGAGGCGGCGGCGGAGCGCATGGAGCAGGTGTAGCGCAGCCCCTCGCGCTCCAGCGCGATCATGCCCAGGTTCAGCGAGGTGCGCACGAGGCCGGGAAAGTCGAAGCTCATCTCCTGCACTCCCTGCGGCAGCAGGAACAGCGTCCGCAGCAGGCGCGCCGTGTCGTCGGTCGATAGCGCGGCGTCGGCGGCGGCGGGCGCGCAGGTGAGCGTCAGACCCGGCTCGGTCGCGGCGTACTCTTCGCGAAGCGTCGCCGCGAAGCCCTCGACAAACCGCTCCAGCACCGCAGCCTCGCCCTCTGCCAGGGCAACGACCGACGCGCAGTCCCGGCAGATCACGTTGTCGAACTGTCCGCCGCGCAGGTCGGCGAGGCGGAGCGAGGGGCAGACGTCCCGCGCCATGAAGAGGGCGCGCGCGAGCAGATGCGCGGCGTTGGCACGTCCCTTGCCGATCTCGACGCCGGAGTGCCCGCCCAGCGCGCCGGACAGCGTCACGGCGTACGCGCGCTCACTGCAAAGCGGCTGCCGTTCGGCGGGCAGCAGACTGTCCACGCGGACGCCGCCCGCGCAGGAGACGGTGAACTCGCCCTCGTCCTCGGAGTCGATGTTGAGCAGTCGGCGTCCCCTGAGGTCGGAGCAGTCCAGCGCCAGCGCGCCGTCCATACCCACCTCCTCGTCCGAGGTAAACACCGCCTCGATGGGCGGATGGGGCAGCGTCTCGTCCGCAAGGATGGCGAGCACCATCGCCACAGCGACGCCGTCGTCCCCGCCGAGGGAGGTTTTGTCCGCCCAGACATACGCGCCGTCGGTGACAAGGTCGATCGGCTCGCGCGCCATATCCTTGGCGCAGTCGGCGGTCTTGGCGCAGACCATGTCCAGATGGCCCTGAAGAATGACCGGCGCCGCATGCTCGCGGCCGGGCGTGCCGTCCTTCCAGATGACGATGTTGTTTGCGGCGTCCTGCCGGTACCGCAGCCCATGCGCGCGGGCAAATTCGGCGCAGAGGTCGCTGGCCGCGCGGGTGTTGCCGCTACCGTGCGGTACCGCGCAGAGCTGTTCAAAATACGCAAATACGTTTTTCGGCTCCAGTTTGGATAGGATTCCCATGCTGCGTCCTCCCGCTTCATTTCGCGAAGTGATATCATAACACGTTTTGTCCGGTTTGTATAGTCCTTCCGCACAAATAATCACGGCGACAGCATTTACTTTTGCGCAAAGACGCGGTCAAGAGAGAAATTGTC
>CAMKFK010000048.1 GCA_946411835.1 uncultured Clostridia bacterium | reverse complement strand
AAGTGTTACCGGTCGTAGTTGGATTATCAATTGTTTTATTTAGAGTTTAGTATTATATCCCATTCACAGAAGAACAAAAACTCCGCGCGGGAGAGGTTGACCTTGAAGAATTTCTGCGCTCGCGCGGCGAAAGGCTCATCCGTTCGGGGCACGACAAACGCATGGAGAGCGACCACAGCGTTACGATCCGCGGCAGCTCATGGTACGATCATGCCGCCCAGCGCGGTGGCGGGCCGGTATCGTTCCTCCAGAACTTCTACCGCATGAGTTATCCCGACGCAATGCGGACGCTCCTCGGCGGCGACGGCGGCAAAGCGTATCCAGCCGCGCGTAACTTGGAGCCGGAACCGGCCAAGGCGTTTGCCCTGCCGGAGCGGAACAGCGATATGCGCCGCGTGTATGCCTATCTCATTCAGCAACGGCACATCGACAAGGATGTGATTACCCACTTCGCCAAAGCAAGGCTGCTCTACGAGGACGCCAAGCACCACAACTGCGTCTTTGTCGGCACGGACGAGAACGGCGTCCCGCGTCACGCGCACCTGCGCAGCACCAACAGCTATGGCGCGGCATTCCGCATTAACGTGGAGGGCAGCGATCCGCGCTACTCGTTCCATCACGTCGGAAGGGACGGACACCTGTTCGTGTTCGAGGCGCCCATCGATATGCTGTCGTATATCTCCCTGCATCCCGACCGCTGGCAGGAACATAGCTACGTCGCCGCCTGCGGCACGTCGTTACTGCCGGTGCAGCAGATGGCGGGGATGATGCAGGAACGAATCGAGCGGCTGTACCTCTGCCTCGACAACGACGACGCGGGATGCAAAGCCTGTGAGCGCATGGCGGAGGCGGCGGAGCCGTGGGGCGCGGAGATCGTGCGTCTCCTGCCGGAGCGAAAGGACTGGAACGATGACCTCGTCGTGCAGGCGGAAGAACAGGAGGAGGTGCAGGCACCGTGCCAACAACTCTGTGGGATGTGATTGCCACAATCTGGCGCACCACGCCGCTGGCGTTCGCGGGGCTTGCCATGCTCGCCGTGCTGGTCGGCATCGGCGTTCACGAGCGGATGTACTCCCTCAACGGGATCAAGACGCGCACCGTGGGCAACGGACAGCACGGCACGGCGCGTTGGGCGACGCCGAAGGAGATCAGCGAAACCTATGCCAGCGTTCTGTTCGAGCCGGAGAAATGGCGCAGGGGCGAGAATCTTCCAACCGACAAACAGGGGCTTGTCCTCGGCTGTATCGGACGGAAGAACCGACTGACGGCGCTGGTGGATACCGACGACATCCACGCGCTCATGACCGCCGCCAGCGGCGCGGGCAAGACCGCGTATTTTTTGTATCCGAACATCGAGTACGCCCTCGCGTCGGGGATGTCCTTCCTCTGCACCGACACCAAGGGCGACCTGTTCCGCAACTACGCGGGCATTGCCAAGGACTGCTACGGCTTCCACATCTCTGTTCTCGACCTCCGCAACCCGACGCGCTCGGATGGGAACAATCTGTTGAACCTTATCAACAAGTACATGGACGTCTACAAGGCGGATCGCTCCAACCTTGCGGCAAAGGCAAAAGCGGAGAAGTACGCAAAAATCCTCGCGGAGACGCTCATCAAGAACGACGGCAAGAGCGCGGACATGGGGCAGAACCAGTTCTTTTACGATGCCGCCGAGGGACTGCTGACCTCGGTGCTCCTGTTGGCGGCGGAATATCTGCCGGCCAGGGACGAGGACGGGAACCCTATCGAGCAGCGCCACATTGTCAGCGTGTTCAAGCTGGTGCAGGAGCTGACCGGTCCCGGAAAGGCGAAGAACAAGACGCAGTTTCAGGAGCTGATGGAAGAGCTCCCGCCTGACCACAAGGCGAAGTGATTCGCGGGCGCGGCGCTCAACAGCGCGGAACAGGCGATGGCGTCGGTGCTCTCCACCGTGCTCTCACGGCTCAACGCTTTTCTGGATTCCGAGATGGAGCAGATTCTTTGCTTCGAGACCGCCATCGACGCGGAGAAGTTTTGCAACGAGAAGTCCGCCATCTTCGTTGTGCTTCCCGAGGAGGATACGACGAAATACTTCATGGTCTCGCTCATTATCCAGAGTCTCTACCGTGAGATATTGCAGGTCGCGGACGAGAACGGCGGGCGGCTCAAGAACCGCGTCGTGTTCTTCTGCGACGAGCTGGGCTCCTGCCCGCCCATCCAGTCGCTGGAGCTGATGTTCTCCGCCTCGCGCTCCCGCGGGCTGATGCTCGTCCCCATCGTGCAGTCCATCACGGGACAGCTCCAGAAGAACTACGGCAAGGAGGGCGCGGAGATCATCGTCGATAACTGTCAGGTGTCGATCTTCGGCGGCTTCGCGCCGAACTCGCGGACTGCACAGGAGCTGTCCCACGCGCTGGGCAGCCAGACAGTCCTCTCCGGCACGGTGAGCAGGGGGCGCGACAGCTCGCAGACGCTGCAAATGATGGAGCGCCCGCTCATGACGCCGGACGAGCTCAAGACGATGCCAAAGGGCAGCTTTGTTGTGATGAAGACCGGCGTCCACCCGATGAAGGTGCGGCTGCGGCTGTTCCGCGACTGGGGCATCCGCTTCGGGACGCCGTATCAGGTGCCGGAGAAAGCGCAGCGCCCCGTAGCATACGCGGACAAGAAGGAGCTGGAAAGCGCCATCCTGCGCCAGCGGCAGCAGCAGGACAGCGAGCAGAACGAATCGCGCCGGGGCGCGCGTGTGCGGTGAGCGGCATGGGATATTTCGATTCGATCTATGCCGACGATAGGCTTCCGCACCGCGCCAAAGCGGTCTATTTCTACCTCCGCGACCGCGCCGACGCCGAAGGAAAATGCTGGCCGGGCGTGAAGCGCATTGCCGCCGACCTTTGCCTTTCCCGCAGGACGGCGCAGCGGGCGCTGGCAGACTTAGAACGGTTCGGCTATATCAAGTGCGGCGAGCGGTACCGCGAAAACGGCAGCCGGATGTCGAACCTGTATACGCTTGTGCGAGCGCAAAAACACGCCTTTCCGCCAGGGGAGTAATCTACCCATCCCTTGTCACGAGGGGCGCGTCATTGCGGCACATCCTGAACCTCTCATTCTAGTGGAGAGACTATGACGGAGGAAGGAAACCGAATCCTCCACCATACTGTGACAGTTCGAACCTGCCGTTAAGTAAATACCGGCCTTTTTGAAAAAAGCAAAGTTAGAGCTTGCTTACTTTGTTAGAACGTGCTAATATACTCCCAAAGAGGCGCTGAAGCGCCGCAGAGAAGGGAGCATTTTTTATGTCTTGGAGCAAATGGGTATGTTTCGCGGGCGGTGTGTTGTTTGGTACGGCGGGAGTCAAGGCACTTGGCAGCAGGGACGCGCGGAAGGCGTACACACAGGTCACCGCCGCGGCGCTGCGGGCGAAGGACTGCGTTCTGGACGCCGCGACGAAGGTGCGCGAGGGTGCGGAGGACGTCTACGAGGACGCGAAGCGCATCAATGCCGAGCGCGCCGCCGCCGAGGACGCCGCCGTCATCGAGGATCGGGCGTGACGCCATGAAATGCAGGATCCTGCATGAATCCGAGGGACGGCTGCGCGTTCACCTTTGCGGTAAGCGCATGAGCTGCCGTCAGGCGGATATTCTGGAAGCGTGGCTCACCGCAGCAGACGGCGTGGTCTCGGTCAAGGTCTACGACCGCACCGGCGACGCCGCTGTGTGCTACGTCGGGACACGCGACGGCGTGATCGCGGCGTTCGCCTCGTTTTCGTATGAGAAAGCGGAGCACCTCGTCTCCGTGCCGGAGCATACGGCGCGCAAGCTGAACCGCGCGTATGAGGAAAGGCTTATAATGCGCGTGGCGGTGCGCGGCCTCAAACGGCTGTTTCTGCCGGAGCCAGTTCGCGTCGCGCTCGCGTGGCTGCACGCGGCGCGATTCATCTGCAAGGGGGCTGCCTTGCTCCTGCGCGGGAGACTGGAGGTGCCGGTGCTGGATGCGACCGCCGTCACGGCGTCGCTCCTGCGCGGCGACCACAAGACCGCGTCGTCAGTGATGTTCCTGCTGGGCGTCGGCGAGCTGTTGGAGGAGTGGACGCACAAGCGCGGCGTGGACGACCTCGCAAGCGCGATGTCGCTCGGCGTGGAGCGCGTCTGGGTGCGGCGGACGGACGGAACGGAAGTCTTGGAGTCTGTATCGAAAGTATGCCCCGGCGACCGGATCGTCGTGCGCGCGGGCGGCATGATCCCGCTCGACGGCAAGGTCGTTTCGGGCGAGGCGGAGGTCAATCAGGCGTCGATGACCGGCGAGGCGCTGGCAGTGCATAAGGCGTCCGGCAGCTACGTCTACGCCGGAACCGCCGTGGAGGCGGGCGAGTGCATCGTCGCCGTGGATAAGGCGTCCGGCGAGGGGCGCTACGACCGCATTGTGCGGAGCATCGAGGAATCCGAGCGCCTGAAATCCGCAGTCGAGAGCCGCAGCGAGCATCTCGCGGATCTGCTCGTGCCGTGGAGCTTTGCCGCGACGGGATTGACGTATCTCCTGACGCGCAACGTGACCAAGGCGATCTCCATTCTGATGGTGGACTTCTCCTGCGCGCTCAAGCTGTCGATGCCGCTCGCCGTACTCTCCGCCATGCGCGAGGCGCTGTCCCACGGGCTGTCGATCAAGGGCGGGAGGTTCATGGAGGCGATTGCGGAGGCGGATACGGTCGTGTTCGACAAGACCGGCACGCTGACGCACGCCGAGCCGCGCGTCGCCACGGTCGTGCCCTTCGGCGGGCGGGACGAAGCGGAACTGCTGCGCCTCGCCGCATGTCTGGAGGAGCACTTCCCGCACACCATCGCAAGCGCGGTGGTGCGCGCGGCGAAGGAGCGCGGCCTCGACCATGAGGAGCGCCACTCCAAGGTGGACTATGTGGTCGCGCACGGCATCGCCAGCGAGATCGAGGGCGTCCACGCCGTTATCGGCAGCCGCCATTTCGTCTTTGAGGATGAGGGCTGCCGCATCCCCGTAGGCGAGGAAGGACGCTTTGAGGCGTTGAGCGACGAGTTTTCCCACCTGTATCTCGCGCTGGACGGCGAGCTTGCGGCGGTCATTCTGATCGAAGACCCCGTGCGCGCGGAGGCGGCGGACGCCATAGCGCGCCTGCGGGAGCTGGGGCTTTCGCACATCGTGATGATGACGGGCGACAGCGAGCGCACCGCAGCGGCGGTGGCGAAAAAGCTCGGCATTGACGAATACCGCGCCGAGGTGTTGCCGGAGGACAAGGCGCGCTTCGTCCGTGAGGCACGCGAGGCGGGGCATACGGTCATCATGGTCGGCGACGGCATCAACGACTCTCCTGCCCTTTCGGAGGCGGACGTCGGCGTCGCCATCAGCACGGGCGCGGCAATCGCGCGGGAGATTGCGGACGTCACGGTGTCGGAGGACGACCTTTTTGCGTTCGTGACGCTGCGCCGTCTCAGCGAGGCGCTGATGCGGCGCATCCGGGGCAACTACCGCGCAATCATGTCCTTCAACCTCGCGCTTATCCTGCTCGGCGTGCTCGGCGTACTGCCGCCGGCGACAGGCGCGCTGCTGCACAACGGCTCGACCGTCGCCATTGGACTTCGCAGCATGACGAAGCTGCTGGACGCCTGAACGGAATCAAAAGGAGGATTGCCATATGTCAACCTTAAAAACCACGCTAACCATCGACGGCATGATGTGCGGTATGTGCGAAGCGCACATCTGCGACGTTATCCGCAACACCGTGCCGGACGCGAAGAAGGTCGCGGCGTCCCGCAAAAAAGGCGAGGCTTCCTTCCTGACCGAGACCGCCGTGGACGGGGAAACGCTCCGCGCCGCCATTGCCGCCACGGGCTACACCTGCACGAGCGTGACGACCGTGCCGTATGAGAAGAAGGGGCTGTTCGGCAGATGAAATACCGCATCGGGCACAACACCGTGCAGGAGACGCTGGTGATCCCGCTCCTTGCGCGCAAGGTCTGCTCGGAGCAATATCCAACGCTCTTTTCCGACCCGGAGGCGGAGCGTATCTGCGCCCTGCTCGACTACGACTTCGCAAGCCGCGAGAGAAAGATGCGCTCGGCTGTGGGTCGGTTTGGCGCGTTGGAGGTCGCCCAGCGCCAGTACGACCTTGCGTGGGAGGTCAGGGACTACCTCAAAACCCTCACAAAGGCCGCTGTCGTGAACCTTGGCTGCGGGCTGGACGACACCTTCCGCAAGGTGGATAACGGAACGTGCTGCGGGTGCAACATCGACCTGCCGGACGTGATCGCCGTCCGAAACGAGCTGCTTCCCGCCGGAGCGCGCGAGGAGAACGTCGGCTGCGATCTCAATGACTTTTCGTGGATGGATCGGATTGACGGTGCGAAGGGCGCGGTATTCTTCGCGGCGGGCGTATTCTACTACTTCAAAACCGAGGACGTGCGGCGGTTGTTTACGGAGCTGGCGCGGCGCTTTCCGGGCGGCGTGCTGGCATTCGATTCCTGCAACCGGCGCGGCGCGAAGCTGATGACGAAAACGTGGCTCCATGAAGCGGGCATCCGCGACGTGGACGCGCTGTTCTCTCTGGAAGACCCCGCGAGCCTTCGGGCGTGGAGCACAGATTTCGCCGCCGTGACCGCGAAGAGCTATATGCGCGGCTACCGCGACATTTCGGGCGAGCTGGGGGCTGTTCACCGCCTGATGCTCAGGTTTTGTGATGATGCGGTCTGTATGCGGATCGTCAGGATCGTGTTCAAGGAGGGGTGACCATGGGCTTTTTTAAGAGCTTCTTTTCGCAGACACGCAAGCCGGAGGGCGTGCTGGGCGCGTTCATGCTGCGCACGATGAACCCCGGTCACGCGAAGCTCGCCGATTGGGGCATGGGCTTCCTGTCGGAGCTCTCGCCCGCGCGCGTCGCCGATCTGGGCTGCGGCGGAGGACGTAACCTCGCGGTGCTGCTGGAACGCTATCCGGCGGCATCGGCGGACGGCGTGGACTACTCCTCGCTGTCCGTCAAAAAAGCGGCGGAGCACAACAAAACTGCCGTACAGGGCGGGCGTTGCTGCGTCTATCATGGCAATGTGTCCGCGCTCCCGCTTTCGTCGGGAACCTACGACCTTGTCACAGCGTTTGAGACGGTCTACTTCTGGCCGGAGTTGGAAGCCTGCTTTGCCGAGGTGCGCCGCATACTCAAGCCGGACGGCGTGTTCCTAATCGTCAACGAGTCCGACGGCGAGGACGAGACGGGAAAGAAATTTGAGGGCATTATCGACGGAATGAAGGTCTACACCGGCGGCGAGCTGAAGGCGGCGCTCCGCGCGGCGGGCTTCGCGTCGGTGAAGGTGCTTCGCCACGAACGCAAACCGTGGCTCACCGTGCTGGCGAGCAAGACGGAAAAACCGGAATGGGAGGAAAGACCAATGAAGGCTGATTACAGGAACTGGGTGCCGAAGGGGATGCTGACAGGCTTTGCCGCAGGTTCCGGCGCGTTGGCGCTCGGCGCGGCGGGGCTCGGCGTGTTTGGCAAAAGCAAGGGGACAAGGGCGCTTGCCGCGCTTGCGGGCGTGGGAGCGGCGGGCTGCGGCGCGTTTGCGGCGTGGTGCGCCTATGCGCGAGGGCAGTTTTCCTACGACGGAAAGCGGAAGCTCTCCAGGCAGATCGTCGAGGGCACGGCGGAGTATGTCACGCTGCCCGACGGCGGCGTGGGACTGGACGTGGGCTGCGGCAGCGGCGCGCTGACCATCGCCTGCGCGAAGCGCAACCCCGGGGCGCGCATGGTGGGCTGCGACGCGTGGGGGCCGGAGTACGCCTCGTTCTCATGCGAGCTGTGCGAGCAAAACGCCGCCGCGGAGGGCGCGGAGAACACGGAGTTCCGCGTCGGCAACGCGAAAAAGCTGCCCTTTGCGGACGAGAGCTTCGACGCGGTGACGAGCAACTATGTTTATCACAACGTCATGGGGACGGATCGGCAGAAGCTGCTGTTGGAAACCCTGCGCGTGCTCAAAAAGGGCGGAACCTTCGCCATCCACGACATCATGAGCCCCGCGCGCTACGGCGATATGCAAGCGTTTTGCGACAAGCTGCGCGCGATGGGCTATGAGCGCGCGGAGCTGATCGACACGGCAAACGGGAAGTTCATGAGCCGCGCCGAGGCGAGGACGCTGTTCCTCACCGGCTCGACGCTGCTGGTCGGGGTGAAATGAGGGCGGCGAGCGGCACTTAAAACGGTCATTATTCAAAACCCTCTTGACAAACCAAAAGAGTTAGCTTAAACTAACGTCAAAAGAAGAAGCCGTGTGGCTTTTTCTTTTGGCCGTGTGTTAGCAAAAGGTAACGAATTGTCTCCATGAGCTGATGCGGCGCTTGCAGAGGTTCGAGGCGTTCCCGCACGAGATCGAGCTGTTTTTGAGCTATCCGCCGGAGGATGTGCGCGGCTTCATCGAGCACAGGGGACATGACAGCAAGTGCGACGGCTGCTGGAAGGTCTACGGCGACGCGGAGCGTGCGCGGAAAACCTTCAGCGCCTACAAAAAATGTACGGACTGCTATTGCAGGCGGAAGGCGGCGGGTGCGCCGCTGGAACGGCTTGCGGTGGTTGGCTGAATAAAAAAGAAGGAGTTTCATCATGAGCAAGGTAGCGGTTGTGTATTGGAGCGGCACGGGCAACACGGAGGCGATGGCGAACGCGGTGGCGGACGGCGCGCGCAAGGCGGGCGCGACGGTTGACGTGTTCAGCGTGGGCGATTTTTCCGCGGACAAGGTCAGCGGCTATGACGCGCTGGCGTGGGGCTGCTCGGCGCAGGGCGACGAGGTGCTGGAGGAGTACGAGTTCGAGCCGAAGTTCGACGAGTGCGCTTCCGCCATGAGCGGCAAGAAGGTGGCGCTGTTCGGTTCCTACGGCTGGGGCGACGGCGCGTGGATGCGCGCGTGGGAGGGCAAATGCTCCGACAAGGGCATTTCCCTCGCGGCGGAGAGCGTCATCTGCAACGACGCGCCGGATGACGACGGCGTTGCGAAGTGCGCCGCTTTGGGCGCGTCGCTGGCGTAAAAAAACAGGCGGCGGGGAGCAAGCCCTGCCGCCCGTTCCATAGGAGGGTGATGGATCATGAACGGGAAAAAGAAGAGCGATCTTGCTGTCCTGCTTGGCTACGCGGGCAGCTATCGGGGGCTGACGTATCTGGGACTGGCGCTGTCCGCCGTCGCCATGGTGCTGGGGATGCTCCCCTACATCTGCATCTGGCTCGCGGCGCGCGATTTGATTGCCGTTGCGCCGGACTGGACGCGCTCGGTTGGCGTCGCGCGTTACGGCTGGCTGGCGTTCGCGGCGGCGGTGGGCGGCATCGTCGTCTATTTCTGCGCGCTGATGTGTACGCACCTCGCGGCGTTCCGCACGGCGACGAACATCCGCAAGCAGGGCATGGCGCACCTGATGAAAACGCCGCTGGGCTGGTTTGACGCCAACGCCTCCGGCATGATCCGCAACCGGCTGGACGGCGCGGCGGCAGAGACGGAGACGCTGCTCGCCCACAACCTCGCGGACATTGTGGGCACGGCGGCGATGTTTCTCTCGACGCTCGGGCTGATGCTCGTGTTCGACTGGCGCATGGGGGCGGCGTGCCTGCTTGCGGCGGTGGTCTCGGTCGCGGCGATGTTCTCGATGATGGGCGGCAAAAACGCGAAGCTGATGGCAGAGTATCAGGCGGCGCAGGACACCATGAGCAAGGCGGGCACCGAGTATGTGCGCGGCATCCCCGTCGTGAAGGTGTTCCAGCAGACGGTGTACTCGTTCAAGGCGTTCCGCGAGGCGATTGAGGACTACAGCGCCAAGGCGGAACACTACACCGTCGGCGTCTGCCGCGTACCGCAGGCGGTGAACCTGACCGCCACGGAGGGCGCGTTCATCTTCCTCGTCCCCGCGGCGCTGCTGCTCGCGCCCGCCGCGCTGCAAAGCGGCAATTTTGCGCTCTTTGTGACGAACTTCGCGTTCTACGCGGTGTTCTCGGCGATCATCTCCACGGCGCTCGCCCGTATTATGTTCGCCGCCAGCGGCACGATGCTCGCGCATACGGCGCTTGGGCGCATCGAGCAGGTGATGAACGCGCCGACGCTCACGGCTGCCCCAAACCCGCAGACGCCGATGGATAACGGCGTTGCGTTCAAGGACGTCTCCTTCACCTACGACGGCGCGCAAAACCCTGCGCTCGATCATGTCTCGTTCCGCGTCGAGCCGGGGCAGACCGTGGCGCTCGTGGGGCCGTCGGGCGGCGGCAAGACCACGGCGGCGAGCCTGATCCCGCGCTTCTGGGACGTGACGGACGGCGCGGTGGAGGTCGGCGGCGTGGACGTGCGCCGTACAGACCCACATGCGCTGATGGAGCGCGTCGCGTTCGTATTCCAGAACAACCGCCTGTTCAAGGCGTCGATCCTCGAAAACGTCCGCGCTTCGCGCCCCGACGCGACGCGTGAGGAGGCGCTGGCGGCGCTGGACGCCGCGCAGTGCGGCGACATCCTTGCCAAGCTGCCGGAGGGCGTGGATACCGTCATCGGCACGGAGGGGACGTACCTTTCCGGCGGCGAGCAGCAGCGCGTCGCACTCGCCCGCGCCATCCTCAAGGACGCGGGCATCGTGGTGCTCGACGAGGCGACCGCCTTTGCCGACCCCGAAAACGAGGCGCTCATCCAAAAGGCGTTCGCCAGATTGACCGAGGGGCGCACGGTCATCCTGATTGCGCACCGGCTCTCCACCGTCGTGAACGCGGACAAGATCATCGTGCTGGACAGCGGCAAGGTGGCCGAGGAAGGCACGCACGACGAGCTGGTGAAAGCAAACGGCCTGTACGCGCGGATGTGGGCGGACTACAACCGCGCGGTGTCGTGGAAGATCACGAGCGAGGAGGCAAAGTGATGTTTGGAACAGAATTTCAGCACAAATACGCGCTGACGGAGCAGGGCGTCAGAAACGTCAAAACGGGCACGCTCTGGACGGTCTTGACCAATCTGGTCGTCATGGGCGGCATGGGCATCCTCTACCTCATGATGGAGCGGTACATGGCGGCGCTGACCGACGGCGCGGCGCTGCCGAGCGCGGGCACGTTCCTCCTGCTGACGCTCGCGTTTGTCGCGCTGTCCCTCGTGACGCATATGCAGCAGTACACGGCAACCTACGGGCTCGTCTACGGCGAGGTCAAGACCGTGCGCATCACGCTTGCCGAGCGGATGCGGAAGCTCCCGCTGGGCTGGTTCGGCAAGCGCGACCTCGCCGATTTGACCGAGACCGTCATGGGCGACGTGAACCGTTTGGAGCACGTCTGGTCGCACTGCCTCGGCTATCTCTACGGCTCGTATGTCTCCACCGCCATCGTCGGCGTGTGCCTATTCGCCTATGATTGGCGGCTCGCCGTCGCTTGTCTCTGGGGCGTGCCCGTGGCGTTCGCGCTGCTCTTCGGCAGCCGGAAGCTCGCTGCGCGGGACGCCGCGCACACCAAGGCGACGGCTGTTCGCGTCGCCGACGGCATTCAGGAGACGCTGGAAAACATCCGCGAAATTCGCGCGACCAATCAGGAGGAGCGCTTCCTCGACGAGCTGAACGCGAAGATCGACGCGCACGAGAAAAGCCAGCTGCGCGGCGAGCTGAACACCGGCATTTTCGTCAACGCGGCGAGCGTCATCATGCGCCTCGGCGTGGCGACCACCATCCTCACGGGGACGAAGCTGATTCTCGCTGGGCAAATTGACTTTATGCTGCTGTTCCTGTTCCTGCTGGTCATCACGCGCATTTACGCGCCGTTTGACCAGGCACTCGCCCTGATTGCCGAGATGCTCATGTCGCAGGTCTCCGCCAATCGTCTCACGGAGATCTACGACGCCCCGACTGCCGAGGGCGGCGAAACGTTTGCCCCAAACGGTCACGACATCGTGTTTGACAACGTGCGCTTCGCCTACGACGATAAGCAGGTGCTGCGCGGTGTGAGCTTCACCGCCAAAGAGGGCGAGGTGACGGCACTCGTCGGCCCGTCCGGCTCCGGCAAGAGCACCTGCGCCCGCCTCGCGGCGCGGCTGTGGGACATTGACGGCGGCACGATCACCGTCGGCGGCGTAGACGTTTCCACGGTCGATCCCGAGGTGCTGCTCGGCGACTACTCGATGGTGTTTCAGGACGTGGTGCTGTTCGACGACACCGTAATGGAGAACATCCGCCTCGGCAGACACGGCGCGACGGACGAAGAAGTCCGCGCGGCGGCGCGGGCGGCGAACTGCGACGAGTTCGTGGAAAAGCTCCCGCAGGGCTATGCGACGCCCATCGGCGAGAACGGCGCGAAGCTCTCCGGCGGCGAGCGCCAGCGCATCTCCATCGCGCGGGCGCTTTTGAAGGACGCGCCCATCGTGCTGCTCGACGAGGCGACGGCGTCGCTCGACGTGGAGAACGAGACGAAGGTGCAGGGAGCGTTGTCCCGACTGCTTCGCGGCAAGACCGTGCTGGTCATCGCGCACCGGATGCGCACCGTCGAGGCGGCGGACAAGATTGTCGTGCTCGCGGACGGCGCGGTCGCGGAGGAGGGCAGCCCCGCGGAGCTGCTGGCGGATGAGAACAATATGTTCCGCCGCATGGCGAGCCTGCAAGCGTCCAGCGCGGGGTGGAATATCTGAACTTGGGTTTGACACAATGTGCTTTGTCGCGTTGGGTGTGGATGAGACGGTCGCGGCGAATGACGCCTGCCGCATCGAATACATCTTGAGACAGGAGGAAGAAGCATGACGACGAATCTGAAAGAGGTCAAGATCGGGCAGACCTGCAAGGTCGTGAAGCTCCGCGGCGAGGGCGCGGTCAAGCGCCGCATCATGGACATGGGCATCACGAAGGGCGTCGAGGTCTATGTCCGCAAGGTTGCGCCGCTCGGCGACCCCATCGAGCTGACCGTGCGCGGCTATGAGCTGAGCATCCGCAAGGCGGACGCTGAAACCGTCGAAGTAGAAGTTTAACTTTTTGTACATCTGTTAGCGAGAGCTAATTAGGAGGGAGACCATCATGGACTATAAAATTGCCCTCGCGGGCAACCCGAACAGCGGCAAGACGACGCTGTTCAACGCGCTGACCGGCTCGAACCAGTTCGTCGGCAACTGGCCGGGCGTCACGGTCGAGAAGAAGGAGGGCAAGCTCAAAAAGTATGACGGCGTGACCGTCACCGACCTGCCCGGCATCTACTCGCTCTCGCCGTATACGCTGGAGGAGGTCGTGGCGCGCAACTACCTGATCGAGGAGCGCCCCGACGCCATCCTCAACATTGTGGACGGCACGAACCTTGAGCGCAACCTGTACTTAACGACGCAGCTCACGGAGCTGGGCATCCCCGTCGTCATCGCCATCAACATGATGGACGTGGTTCGCAAGAACGGCGACAACATCAACATCCCCGCGCTCGCCGACAAGCTGGGCTGCAAGATCGTCGAGATTTCCGCCCTCAAGGGCGAGGGTGTGGACGCGGCGGCGCAGGCGGCGGTGGAGGCGGCGAGAAGCGGCAAGACCGTGCCGATGCACACCTTCTCCGGTCCCGTCGAGCACGCTATCGCGCACATCGAGGAGGCGGCGGTACACAGCCTGCCGGAGGAGCAGCAGCGCTGGTACGCCATCAAGATTTTTGAGAGCGACGACAAGGTACTCGAAAAGCTGCAAATCCCCGCCGACACCCTCGCGCACATCAAAACCGACATCGAAGCCGCCGAAAAGGAGCTGGACGACGACGCGGAGAGCATCATTACCAACGAGCGCTACCTCTACATCGCCGATCTGCTCAAGGGCATTTACAAGAAGAAGGGCGCGCACGAGCTGAGCGCGTCGGACAAGATCGACAAGGTCGTGACGAACCGCT
>CAMKFK010000047.1 GCA_946411835.1 uncultured Clostridia bacterium | reverse complement strand
TTATATCATAGTGGCAAGGATTATTCAATCTTTTTAATTGGATAATAGTATTATACTATTATCTGATTAGAATATCGGAAAAATCTCCGAGCAGTTTTTTCGCCAGACGAGGCGGAGGACGCACCGGGGCTGGCGCCCATCAAGGACGACAACGAAGTATGGCGGAAAAAATGCCGGAGAGATTCCGTTCTTTTCGTCAGATAATAGTATTAACGATAGGGTTCCTTAACCGAACGAATCCATCCGCCGGGACGAGCCGGGGCGGATGGATTCGCTTTCCTTGTATGCTTTTCTTATTTCCCCAGCCAGACGCTGTCCACGCCGTGGGGGAACAGCTCGCCCAGCTTCACGCGGGCGGCCTCGCCCTTGCCGTTGAGGCAGACCACGTCCATCTCCGGCCCGCCGAACTCGTTGAGCACCTGGCGGCACGCGCCGCAGGGCCACGCATAATCCTCGCACCTCGCGGCGATGACGATGCGGGAAAAGCGTCGGCGTCCCTCGCTCACCGCCTTGAACGCGGCGGTGCGCTCGGCGCAGTTGGTCAGCCCGTAGCTGGCGTTTTCGACGTTGCAGCCGGTGTAGACCGCGCCGTCGGCGCACTCCAGCGCCGCGCCGACGGGGAAGTGGGAATAGGGGACATACGCCATGTCCAGCATGGCGGTCGCCTTTTCGATCAGCTCCTGTTCGGTTGCCATGGGACTACCTCCTGTACATTATAGATAATATTATTCAGCAATGTGCACTCCGGGGTGTCCGGAGCGGGCGCCCCGGTCATTTCAAGGGCTTACCACGTCACGCCCAGCGGCGGACGGACGTCGAGGTCGATGATGTCGCGCGCGTCGTAGAACTGCATATACCAGCCCAGCGTACGCCCGTCGCTCCCGCCGCGCAGGGTGGTGCCGTCGGGATGCAGACGGTCGCAGATGACGGCGCAGATGTCGGGCTTGATGTAGCTGAACGAGCTCGTGCCCACGCTGGCGAAGACGCGGAAGCCCTGGCTTTGCAGGTACTGGAAGATGGGCCCGGTCTTCTTCCAGTCGTCCCCGTCGGGACGGCCGCCGTGCGGGTAGAACAAAATCGTCGTCGGGCCGACGAGGGAGCCGACCTCGTCCGCCCAGCGTTCCGTGTCGTTGATAACGGTCTGGAGCGGCTTGCTGGCGAGGCGGATGTGCCCCCAGGTGTGGCTGCCGAAGGTCCACCCCGTCTCCTTGAGCCGCGCGATCACGGGCTTGACCGCCTCGATCTCCGCCGCGCGGTATTGCTCAAAGGCGGGGCGGTCGGGGCTGTCCTTGGCGATGTCGCGGTCGTCCTGCGTGCGGTAGCCGAGGATGCCGTAGTACCCCGTCAGCGAGAAGATCGCCTTCGCGCCGTTGAGGGAGAAGTCCGGGTGCTCGTACACAAATCGGTCGAGGATGGGCGTGGCGTCCAGCTCCTGGGTCAGAAACTCCTCGCCGGTGTAGGGGTCGGTGCACGCCGCCCAAATCTCCCCGTCGTCGCCGACGACCAGCTTGCTGGTGAAGCCCTCCTCCAGCATATACGGATAATAGTTCACGTCGTCGAAGGAGATGACGAGCGGCTTTTTGCCCTCGGGCAGCATGAGCGTGTTGCGCTGCATCCGCTGCTCGCCGTTCTCGTTGGTGTACTCGCTCCACACATCCTCCATGGCGACGAGGATGTAGCCCTTGTCGTAGACGGATTGGAGGATCTTGTTGTACTCGTCCACCGTGACCATCCAGTCGTCCAGCCCGTAGCGCTGGGACTGCGACGCGCCGCTTTCATAGAAGGCGTACTTCGGGTAGGCGATGATGGGGTGGAAGAACAGGTGCTCCACCACCTGGTCCGGCCCCCACGCCTGGGTCAGCTGCTCCGGCTTCCAGTAGTTTTTCACGGCGTCGTACGGGTCGCCCGTCGGCGCCGCCGCGCTCTCCGTCGGCTCGGGCTCCGCCGGGGTCCCCGGCTGCTCGGGCTCGGCGGACGTCTCCGAAGCGTCGGGGGTCTGCTGCGCCGTCTCCGTCGGCGCGCTCGCGCTCTGCTCCGGCTGCTCCTTCGCGCCGCAGGCGGCGAGGAGCAGCAGCGCGCACAACAGCGCGGCTGTCAATCTTTTCATGGTGCATCGCTTCCTTTCTGCTAATAGCGACAGTATAACAGATTCTTTCACAGAATGCTACAGGTTTATTTTAGCACTCCCATGCGTCGAGTGCTAAAATTCATGAACCGTTCACAAAAAGTGCTGTATTTGTTCACAGAATCCGGCTATACTCAAAATTGTTCCAGGGGGGGGGAGCAAAAAACCTCCGGGGGACGATCCCATCAACAACCGCGAAAGCGGCGCGACATACATGAAGGAGGTATGAATCATGTTTGAACTCAGACCGTTTGACCGCAGGGGCAATCACCTGCGCACCTATGACCCGTTCCGCGAGATGGAGGAGATGGAGCGCGCGTTTTTCGGGCGTCCGTTCGGCGTTGAGCAGGGGTTCAACGCGCTCGCGGCGTTCAAGACCGACATCCAGGACAAGGGCGAGAGCTATCTGCTCGAGGCGGACCTGCCGGGCTTCCGGAAGGAGGACATCCACATCGACCTCGACGGCGACACGATGACCATCAGCGCCGAGCGCCACAGCGACCACGAGGAGAAGGACAAGGAGGGCAATTACCTCCGCTGCGAGCGCAGCTACGGCAGCTACCAGCGTTCCTTCGACGTCAGCGGCATCGAGGAGAGCGGCATGAAAGCGGAGTATGCCGACGGCGTGCTCAGGCTGACGCTTCCCAAGAAGCAGCAGACGGTATCCTCCGCGCGGCGGATCGAAATCCAATAACGGCGCGCACCGCAGGCCCGCCGGACTTCCAAGCGAAGCCCGGCGGGCTTTTTTGCGGGAAATTCGCTCTTGTTCTTTGCGCGCGGATTTGATATAGTAGTAGATTGAAATAGCAGACTGCCGGGGCAGACCCGGCGGAAGGAGCCCGCCCATGAAATACGAGCAGTGGAACATCCCCGCGCTGAGCGACGAGAAGGTCCGGTCGCTGATGGACGCGGGCTATCCGTATCTGGTCTCCTGCGTCCTCGTCTCGCGCGGGGTGGAGACGGCGGAACAGGCGGCGGTCGCGCTGGAGCGGGAGCGGGCGCTGTCCTACTCGCCCTTCCTGATGAAGGACATGGACCGGGCGGTCGCGCGCATTCAGCGCGCGCTCGCGGACGGGGAGCGCATCGCCGTCTTCGGCGACTACGATGTGGACGGCATCACCGCCGCCTGCCTCCTGACCGACTATCTGCGCGCGCGGGGGGGCGAGGTCGTGCTGCACATCCCCGGCCGCTTTGACGAGGGGTACGGGCTCAGCCGCGAGGCGATCCGCGCGCTCGCGGAGCAGGGCGTCAAGCTGCTCGTCACCGTGGACTGCGGCATCACCGGCGTGGAGGAGACGGATTACGCCAACTCCCTGGGCGTGGACGTCGTCATTACCGACCATCACGAGTGCAAGGAGACGCTGCCCGCCGCCGTCGCGGTGGTGGACCCGCACCGGAGCGACTGCCCCTATCCGTTCAAGCATCTCGCGGGCGTGGGCGTGGCGCTCAAGCTGGTGCTGGCGCTGGGCGGCAACGACCGGGAGGACGCGCTCTTCGCCCGGTACTGCACCCTCGCCGCCATCGGCACGGTTGCCGACGTGATGCGCATGGAGGGGGAGAACCGCGCCATCGTCAACCTCGGGCTGGAGGCGATCGACCACAGCGACTTCATCGGGCTCCACGCGCTGCTGCGGGAGGCGGGGCTGGAGGGCAAGCCCGTCACCTCGATCCAGATCGGCTTCGTGCTCTCGCCCCGGCTCAACGCCGCCGGGCGCATGGGGCGCGCGTCGCTGGCGGCGGAGCTGCTGCTGACCGACAACGCGCAGGAGGCGGAGCGCCTCGCCCGCGAGCTGTGCGACCTCAACCGCGAGCGGCAGGCGGTGGAGCAGGACATCTACGCCCGCGCGGTGGAGCAGCTCGAACAGCTCCCGCCCGAGGAGAAATACGCCCTCGTCCTCGCAAGCGACGACTGGCACCAGGGCGTGGTGGGCATCGTCGCCTCCCGGCTGAGCGAGAAATACTCCTGCCCCAGCTTCATGATCCACCTGACCGACGGCGTGGGGCGCGGCTCCTGCCGGAGCTACGGCGGGTTCAACCTGTTCAGCGCGCTGGAGGCGTGCTCCGACCTGCTGATGGGCTACGGCGGGCACGAGCTGGCGGCGGGCTTCACGATCGAGGAGGCGAACATCCCCGCCTTCCGCCGCCGCATCAACAAATATGTCCGCGAGCAGACCGGGCAGGCGATGCCGGTGTCCTCGCTCGCCGTCGACGCGGAGCTGACGCGCCCCCACCTCGTCACGCTGGAGGAGGTGGAGCGCCTGAGCGAGCTGGAGCCCTTCGGCGCGGGGAACGACCGCCCGGTGTTCTGCCTGCGGGGCGCGGTGCTGGAATCGGCGCAGAGCGTGGGGCAGAACCGCCATCTGAAGGTGCGGCTGCAAAAGGGCCGCGCCGTTTTTGAGGGGATTTTCTTCTCCGTGTCCGCGCCGGAGGCGGGGGTCAGCCCCCTCAGCCGCGTGGACGCGGCGTTTTACCTGCAAGTCAACGAGTTCCGGGGCAGCCGCTCGGTGCAGCTGCAGCTGCTTGACCTGCGCCCCTCCCGCGTCGCCAGCGCGCGGGAGACGGAGCTGCTCGCCCTGCGCGACGCGCTGTTTTCGTCCGCGCCGCTCACGGCGCGGGACGCGGCGCGGCTGCTGCCCTCGCGGGAGCAGTTCGTCCGCTCGTGGCGCTTTCTCGAGCGGGAAGCGGTCGGCGGCGTCATCTCCGAGCCGGAGCTGCCGCTGCTGCGCCGCCTCGCCTCCGAGCTGACCGGCGCGGACTGCTTCCTGCGCGCGCTGGTCTGCCTCGACGTGTTTGAGGAGCGCGGCCTGCTGACGCGCACGCGCGACGGCGAGCGCCTGACCCTGCGCCTGACCTCCGACGGCAAGAAGGTCGAGCTGGACAAAAGCCGCCCCCTCCGCCGCCTGCGCGAGGCGCTGTGATTCTACCACCCGAAAACCGCGAAGCAACCCGAAAGGAGAGGTGACGGCGGCATGACCGTACAGGAGCAATGTGATTCTACCACCCGAAAACCGCGAAGCAACCCGAAAGGAGAGGTGACGGCGGCATGACCGTACAGGAGCAATACGACCGTCTGGTCGAAACCATCAGGAGCTATAACCCCGGCGCGGACCTTGCGATGATCGACAAGGCGTACCGCTTCGCCGTGGCGCACCACGGCGAGCAGAAGCGCAAGGACGGCTCGCCCTACGTCACCCACCCCATCGCGGTGGCGCAGATCGTGGCGGAGGAGCTGCATCTGGATTCCGAGTCCATCGTCGCGGCGCTGCTGCACGACACCATCGAGGATACCGACGTCACGTATGAGGATGTCTCCCGCGAGTTTTCCCGCACCATCGCCGACCTGGTCGAGGGCGTGAGCAAGCTCACCCGTGTCGTGTACACGACGAAGGAAGAGGAGCAGATGGAAAACCTGCGCAAGATGCTCATGGCGATGGCGAAGGACATCCGCGTCATCCTCATCAAGATCGCCGACCGCACCCACAACATGCGCACGATGGAGTACCAGTCCAGAGAAAAGCAGCGGCAGAAGTCGCTGGAAACCATGGAAATCTACGCGCCCATCGCCCACCGGCTCGGCATGCAGCGCATGAAGTGGGAGCTGGAGGATACCTCGCTCAAGTACCTCGACCCCGTGGCGTACAACGAGATCGAGCAGTCGCTCGAATCCAAGCGCACGGAGTACGTCGCCTTCATCGCGCGCGTGACGCAGCAGATCGAGGATCGCCTGCGCGAGACGCAGATCCCGTTCCACCGCGTCTACGGGCGGATGAAGCATCCCTATTCCATCTACCGCAAGATGTACGCCCAGAGCAAGACGATGGACGAGGTGCTGGACCTGTTCGCGTTCCGCGTCATCGTGGACACGGTGCCGGACTGCTACAACGTGCTCGGCGTGATCCACGATCTTTACCGCCCGCTGCTCGGGCGCTTCAAGGACTATATCGGCACCCCCAAGCCGAATATGTACCAGTCCCTGCACACCACGGTCATCGGCAACAGCGGCATCCCCTTCGAGGTGCAGATCCGCACGCAGGAGATGCACGAGATCGCCGAATACGGCGTCGCGGCGCATTGGAAGTACAAGCGCGGCATCTCCGGCACGGCGAACGAGGGCACCTACGAATGGGTGCGCAAGCTGCTGGAAAATCAGGAAAACACCGACGCCGAGGAGTTTATCCACACGCTCAAGGTCGATATGTTCGCGGACGAGGTCTTTGTCTTCTCCCCGAAGGGGGACGTGACGAATCTGCCTGCCGGCGCCACGCCCATCGACTTTGCCTACAGCGTCCACAGCGCCGTCGGCAACCGCATGGTCGGCGCGAAGGTCAACAGCCGCATGGTGCCGCTGGACTACACGCTGCAAAACGGCGACATCGTGGAAATCCTCACCGCCAACAACGCCCACGGTCCCAGCCGCGACTGGCTGAACATCGCCAAGTCCACCGAGGCGCGCGGCAAGATACGCCAGTGGTTCAAGCGCGAGAAGCGCCCGGAGAACATCGTCAACGGCCGCGCCGCCTTCGAGTCCGAGCTCAAGCACGCCGGCTTGCAGCTGAGCGACGTGGTGGGCACGGAGCTGGAGACGACGCTGCTGAAAAAGTCGCCCTACAACACGATGGACGATATGTACGCCGCCATCGGCTTCGGGGGCTTCTCCGCGCAGAAGGCGGTCGGCCGCATCCACGAGGAGATCGTCCGCCTCAAGCGCCAGCGCCAGGCGGAGAAGGAGGCGACGGAGCCCGTGCCCGGCAAGCCGGAGACGACGCGCCCCGCCATCCCGCACCGCGCCAGAGGCGAGCAGGGCATCGTGGTCGAGGGGCTGAGCAACTGCCTCGTCAAATTCTCCAGGTGCTGCACCCCCGTCCCCGGCGACCGGATCGTCGGCTTCATCACGCGGGGCTACGGCGTGTCCGTGCACCGCTGCGACTGTCCCAACGCCGCGCCGGAGCGCCGCAAGCCGGAGGAGGCGGGGCGCTGGATCCGCGTCAGCTGGGGCGAGGATGTGCGCGAAAGCTACCTCACCTCGCTGGAGGTTTTCGCCAAGGACAGCCGGAACCTCGTGCTGGAGGTTTCCTCCGCGCTGTCCTCCACCGACACGCGCGTCAAGTCCCTCTCCGCCGACGCCACGGCCGACGGTTACGCCATCGTCCGCCTGCAAATCTACGTCTCCGACAGCGACCAGCTCGGCGCCGTCATGCGCAGGATCAACAACATCAGCGGCGTCATGAAGGTGGACCGCCCGGCGGGGTGAGCCGTTTCGCCCCCTCCGTGTTCGATTTTGGTTTACCGCTGCAGAGAGGTTCCCCCGCGGGGGGGCGAAGCGCCAGTCTATATCCAACGAAAGGAACGCACCCATGAGAGCCGTATTATCCAAGGTCAAATCCGCCTCCGTCCGCGTGGACGGGGAAACCGTCGGTCAGATCGGGACGGGCTACCTGATCCTCCTCGGCGTCACGCACGAGGATACCGACGCCCAGTGCCGCAAGCTCGCCGACAAGCTGTGCTCGCTGCGCGTCTTCGACGATGAGAACGACAAGATCAACCTCTCGCTCGACGATGTGGGCGGCGAGCTTCTGGTCGTCTCCCAGTTCACGCTCTACGGCAGCTGCCGCAAGGGCCGCCGCCCGGAGTTCCTGAACGCCGCGCGCCCCGAGGTCGCCGTCCCGCTCTACGAGCGCTTTGTCGCGCTCTGCCGCGAGAAGGGCTACCGCGTGGAAACCGGCGTGTTCGGCGCGCACATGGAGGTCGAATCCGTCAACGACGGCCCGTTTACCCTGGTGGTGGACACCGCCGATCTCAAATAAGCGAGGGGAACGATATGAAGGTCATTCGCCGCATCCTGGGCGAGCTGGAAACCAACTGCTACATCCTTCTTGACGAGGGGACGCATGAGGCGGCGGTCATCGACCCCGCCGACAGCGCGGAGCTCATCCGCGCCGCGCTGTCGGGCGAGGGCGCGGCGCTCCGCTACATCCTGCTGACCCACGGGCACCGCGACCACACGCTCGCCGCGCCCCGTCTGCACGAGCTGTACCCGGACGCCGCCGTCTTCATCCACGCGCTGGACAAGGGGCAGGTGGGCATTTACCGCTACCCGATGGAGGAGCTGATCCCCGACCTGCTCACCTACGACGAGGGCGATACGCTTGCGCTCGGCGGCATGACCGTCGAGGTGCTGCACACGCCGGGGCACACGGGCGGCTCGGTCTGCCTGAAATGCGGCGCGGCGCTCTTCACGGGCGACACGCTGTTTCGCGGCTCGATGGGGCGCATCGACCTGCCCGGCGCGCGTCCTGACCTAATGATGGCGTCCCTCGCGCGGCTGAAAAACCTCCCCGGCGACTACGACGTCTACCCCGGCCACATGGACACAACGACGCTCTCGCGCGAGCGGGAGCACAACCTGTACCTGAAGATGCTGTAAATGAAGCTCAAGCTGATCGACCACAATGAAAAATACGCGCTGGAGCAGAGCCTGCTGACGCTCTTTCCCGGCGAGCGCCCCGTCTACGGCGAGATCACGCCGGAGGATACGCGCTGGGCGATCGTCACGAAGCGCGAGACCGCCGACGCCGTGACCTTCACGACGGAGCTGTCGGTGGACGGCAGGACCGCGCGCCGCAGCCATTCCCACCCCCTCAGCGGCGACGGGTACGAGCGCGAGGGGCAGCGCCGCCATGCGCTGGGGCTGAGCTTCTTCGCCGCGGCGAGGGAGGCGCTGGGCGTCGCGCCGCCGTGGGGCAGCCTGACGGGCGTCCGCCCCACGAAGGTGGCGCTGGCGCTGCTGCGCGAGGGCGGGCGCGCGCACGCCGACCGCGTCCTCGCGGAGACCTACGCCGTCACGCCGGAGCGCCGCCGTCTCGCCATCGAGGCGGCGGAGGCGGGACAGCGCGCCGCCACCTCGCTCTCGCCCGACGACGTTTCCCTCTACGTCGGCATCCCCTTCTGCCCGACGCGCTGCGCCTATTGCAGCTTCGTCGCCCAGAGCGTGGAGAGGACCTTCTCCATGGTCGAGCCGTATCTGGACGCGCTGTGCGCCGAGATCGCGGCGGCGGGGGAGGTCCTGCGCGGCACGGGGCTGCGCGCCCGGTCGTTCTACATGGGCGGCGGCACGCCGACGACGCTGTCCGCCCCGCAGATGGACCGTCTGCTCGGCGCGCTGGAGGCGAATTTCGACCTTTCCCGCCTCGCGGAGCTGACCGTCGAGGCGGGGCGGCCCGACACCATCACGGCGGAAAAGCTGGACGTGCTGCGCGCGCACGGCGTCACGCGCCTGAGCGTCAACCCCCAGTCGATGAACGACGCGGTGCTCGCCGCCATCGGGCGGCGGCACACGGCGCAGGACGTCCGCCGCGCCATGGCGCTGGTCCGCGCGGCGGGCTTCGCGCACGTCAACATGGACCTCATCGCCGGGCTGAGCGCCGACACGCCGGAGAGCTTCCGCGCCTCGCTGGACGAGTGCCTGGACATGGGGGCGGACAACCTCACCGTCCACACGCTCTCGCTCAAGAAGGGCAGCCGCTTCACGCTCGAGGGCACGGACCTCCCAGACGCGGACGCGGTCGCCCAAATGCTGGACTACGCGAACGCCGCCCTGCGTAAACATGGATATGCGCCCTACTACCTCTACCGGCAGAAGTATATGTCCGGCGGCTTCGAGAACGTGGGCTGGTCGCTCCCGGGCGCGGAAAGCCTGTACAACATCTGCATCATGGAGGAACTGCACGGCATCCTCTCCCTCGGCGCGGGCGGCTCGACCAAGCTGGTCGGGCGCACGGCGGACGGCGACGTTGTCATCCGCCGCCGCTTCAACGCGAAATACCCCAAGGAGTACATCGAGCGCCCGGAAAAATGGCGGGCGAACCTCTCGGCATTCGCCGTATTTTATCAAGTGAGGGAGTAACGCTTATGGCGGAGACGAAAAAGCAATCCTTCTTCGGCGGCGCGGCGGTGCTGGCGGCGGGCATCGCCATGGTCAAGCTCATCGGCGCGGTGTTCGCCATCCCGCTGTTCAACATTTTGGGCGACGCGGGCGCGGCGGACTTCAACAACGCCTACAACATCTACGCCACGCTGCTGATGGTCTCCACCGCCGGGCTGCCCGTTGCGCTGTCCAAGCTGGTCAGCGAGGCGAACACCCTGGGGCGTGGGAACCAGGCGCGGCGGACGTTCCGCGTCAGCTTCACCGCGTTCGTGACGCTGGGCGTGCTCAGCTTCCTCGTCATGTGGTTTGGGGACGGCTGGTGCGCCGGGCTGCTGCACAACCCAAACGCCGCGCTCGGCATCCGCGTGCTGGCGCCCGCCGTGGTGTGCGTGGGCTGCCTGAGCGCCTTCCGGGGCTACGCGCAGGGCTCCTTCCGCATGACGCCCACCGCCGTCTCCCAGATCCTGGAGGCGCTGTGCAAGCTGTTCATCGGGCTGGCGCTGGCGCGGCGCCTGATGCGCGCCGGTCTGGGCGCGTCCGTCGCGGCGGCGGGCGCGATCGGCGGCGTGACGGCGGGCACGATCCTCGCCCTCGTCTACATGAGCGGCGACTACCTGCTCCACCGCCCGACCAGCCGCGCGACCGACCGTCCGGAGCCGGGGCGCGCGATCCTGCGCCGCCTCGTCGCCATCGCCGTGCCGATCACGGTTTCGTCGTCCATGGTCAGCGTCATCACGCTGGTGGACACCTCCCTCGTGCAGGGCCAGCTGCAAAACGCGCTGGGCTACACGCTGGACGAGACGCGCCGGCTCTACGGCACCTACGCCGCCGCCATGAAGCTCTACAACCTGCCCGCCTCGCTGATGGTGGCGCTGACCGCGTCGGTCATCCCGTCGCTGTCGAGCGCGCTGGCGGCGCGGAACCGCGCTCAGGCCGCCCGCGTCATGAACGCCTCCCTCCGCGTGACGGGGCTGGTGGCGTTTCCGATGGGGCTGGGGCTGTGGGCGCTTGCAGAGCCGATCATCCACATGTGCTACCCGCGCTATGACTACGCGCTCGGCGGCGAGCTGCTGGGCGTGCTGGGCGTGGCGTCGCTGTTCGTGTGCCTGACGCTGATTTCCAACTCCATCCTCCAGGCGCACAACGCCGTCAAGGTGCCGATCCTCTCCATGCTGCTCGGCGGCGCGGTCAAGATCGCGCTCAACTACCGGCTCGCGGCGATTCCCTCGGTCAACATCCACGCCGCGCCCATCGGCACGCTGGTCTGCTTCGCGCTGTCCACGGCGGTCAACCTCTTCTTTGTGCGGCTGATCGCGCGCGACAAGCCGAGCTACCTCGCGCTCTTCGCCAAGCCGCTGGCGGCGTCGCTGGTGATGGCGTTCTGCACCCGCGCCGCCTGCCTGCTCGCGCAGCGCTTCATCGGCTCGACGGTCGTGTGCGTGGCGCTGTCGCTGCTCCTGGCGGTCGCGCTGTACGGCGCGCTGACCGTGCGCCTGCGCATCCTCACGCGGGACGATCTTGCCCTGCTGCCCAAGGGCGACAAGCTGGCAAGGCTGCTGAAAATCAAGTAAAAGGACAACAAGATGGTTACATTTCCCGAAAAGCCCGTCTACGATATGGACGATCTGGTGCGCCTGCTGCGCATTCTCCGCAGTGAGGACGGCTGCCCGTGGGACCGCGTCCAGACCCACGCAAGCAACCGCCGCAACTTTCTGGAGGAGGCCTACGAGGCGGCGGAGGCGTTCGACCGGGACGATCCCGCCGCCATGTGCGAGGAGCTGGGCGACATGCTGATGCAGGTGCTCTTCAACATCCACATGGAGGAGGACGCCGACCGCTTCACCACCGACGACGTGACCGACCGCGTCGTGCGCAAGCTGCTCTACCGCCACCCACACGTCTTCGCCAACGCCCGCGCCGACACGGCAGACGAGGTGCTGGCGAGCTGGGAGCAGCTCAAGCGCGCGGAGAAGGGGCAGCGCACCACCGGCGACGCGCTGGACGCCGTGGCGCGCTCGCTGCCCGCGCTCTGGCGGGCGGACAAGCTCCAGAGCAAGGCGGAGAAGGCGGGCCTCCGCTTCCGCGACGCCGCCGCGCTTAAAAAGCTGGACGAGGCGGCGCGCGCGCTGCGCGACGCCGTGACCTGCGGCGGCGACGCGGAGGAGGCGCTGGGCGACGTGCTGTTCGCCGCCGTGAACGCGGGGCGTCAGTGCGGCGTCGATCCCGAGGCCGCGCTCCATCGCGCCTGCGAGAAATTCATCCGCCGCTTCCGCGCGGTGGAAGCGCGCGACGCCGCCGCGCCGGACGAGCTGTCCGATCGCGCGCTCGCGGCGCTGTGGGATGCGGCAAAGGAGGAGGAAAAGGCACATGAGGCTTGACAAATATCTGAAGGTCTCCCGGCTCATCAAGCGGCGCACCGTCGCCAACGAGGCGTGCGACGCCGGGCGCGTCGAGGTCAACGGCACGGTCGCCCGCGCGTCCCGCGAGGTCAAGGCCGGCGACCGCATCACCGTCCGCTTCGGCGCGCGCGCGCTGACGGTCGAGGTCGTCAGCGTGCAGGAAAACGCGGGCAAGGCGGACGCGGCGGCGATGTACCGCGAAATCGTGGAATAATGCGCCGGACCCTCCCGTATACTGGGGTGTACGGGAGGGTTTTACGATGTCTTCTTATGATACCGATTTCAACACCGCGCACCGCGTCACGCTGGAGGGGCGCGGGAAGCTGATCGTCTCCGGCGTGGAGGATGTGGCGCGCTTCGACGAGAACGAGATCGTCATGAACACGGCGGAGGGCGCGCTGGTCGTCACGGGCGAGAACCTGCACATCGACAAGCTGAGCCTCGACGGCGGCGAGCTGCACGTGGACGGGCACGTGGACGCCCTGAGCTACGACGACGCGCCCGGCAGCGGCGGCGGCGGGCTGCTCGCGCGGCTGTTCGGCGGCTGAGATGGGCACGGTCATCGGCGAGCAGGCGTACGCGCTGGCGGCGTCGGCGCTGCTGGGCGCGGGTCTTGCGCTGCTGTACGACCTGCTGCGCGCGCTGCGGCGCCGCCGCCGGGGGCTGACCGGGGCGCTGGACGCCGTGTTCGTGCTGGCGCTGGCGGCGTCGGCGCTGGCGTTTGCGCTGCGTCTCGGCGGCGGCGAGCTGCGGCTTTACGCCCTCGTCTCCGCCGCAGCGGGCGCGTGGGGCTACGCCGCGCTGCTGTCGGCGGCGCTGCGCCCGCTGTGGGACTTCTGGGCGCGGACGCTCTGGGAGCTGTTGCGGCTGCTGCGCCTCCCGGCGGAGCGGCTGGCGCGCGCGCAAAGAAATTTACATAAAACCGGAAAAAGGCTCTTCCTTTTTTGCCGCCGCTCCTATATAATAGGATCGTACCGACGATATGCGCTGCGCGCGCGGCGCGCCGCCGAACGAAGGGGGAGCTTGCGCTATGGCATCCAAACAGAAAAGAAACACCCGCCGCGTCGAGCTGCTGCCGACGCTGCTGATCGTGCTGCTGCTGGCCATCGTGGGCTGGCAGCTGATGACGATGAACGAAAAGCTCGGCGCCGCCCGCGCCGAGCAGGAGCAGCTCGCCGAGCGCATCGCGCGGCAGGAGCAGGAGAATCGGGGCCTTGAGGCGGCGCTCGCGCGCGCCGAGGACCCGGAATACCTTCAGGAGCTCGCCCGCGACCAGCTGAGCATGGTCACGCCCGGGCAAAAGGATTTCTACGACGTGAGCAACTGACGAAAGCCATCTCAAAAAAATCGAGTAGGAGCGCCCCGTGAGGGGCGCGACCTCTCACACCACCGTGCGTAC
>CAMKFK010000046.1 GCA_946411835.1 uncultured Clostridia bacterium | reverse complement strand
TTCTGCCGACAATACTTGTCTGGAGACGGACCGGAAAGATAGGTAGCGCCAACACAAAAAAAGAGGGGTGTCGAAAGACATCCCTCTTTTTATCATAACCAGATGTTTTGCTGTTGCCGCTGGTTTTGTATGTCTCTACGAAATTTCGGGAAATGCTGATTTGATCCGTGCAAAATGAGATGAAATATGGTATCATGGAGCCGTTTAAAATTGAAAACCAGATACCCCGGCAGCCGGGAAAGCCTCCCCGCCGTCAGGATGCGGAGCACTGTGCGCGATGATCGAAAATTTGCGCGGGCTCGAGCTTCGCTGTCATCAGCTTCCATGCGTCCTGCACCGCGCGGGAGTTGTCGGCGGAGGGCAGCAGAAAGGCGCGGCGCGGCTCGGTGTAGATGCAGATGCACCGCGTCAGACGATGGACGGCATAGACGCGGCCCCACTCGCAGTGCAGGCTCTGTTTCCCCTTGAAAACAGATACTCCGTGCGCATCCAGCGAAAGCGTGTATGCGGCGGCCTGTCCCGTATACGCCGCGCCCTGTCTTCGGACGGACAGAAAAAACCCGCCGAAATACACCAGCGGCAGCCCGATGCCGACGGCGAGCAGCACGACGCCAAGGAGCGCGGCGTGCTCCACGCTGCCTGCGCGCGAAAACGCGACAGCCGCAATGGCTGCGAAAAAAGCGGCAAACAGTGCCGGACGGCGCCATTGTTTTTGAACGTGCAGCAGGTCAAACCACGCAAATTCAGAGAACAGCCGCGCGTCAATGAAGGCCTGGATGGTGATTGGTCCCATGTTGCGTCTCCTCCTTCTCTGAACCTTACCATAGCACAAGCTGTTTTTCCGGACAATTGCAAAAATTTATAGGATTCTAAAAATTCTGCTATCCGAAAGCGGACGCGGACGCGATACGGAGCAAAGGACCATATCGCTCTGCGGAAAGGCGATCATATGACACAGGTTCGACTGTCCCGGTTTACGCTGCTCGGCCGGCTCGTCCTTTTTCTCATCGCGTTCGGCGTGTCCCTGCTGTTTCAGATGGGGATCAGCCGCTATCAGTCGCAGTATGTGTTCGAGCCGATGGAGGAGCGGACGGAAAACATCCGGACAATCAGCCGGTTTTTAAACGGCGTGGAAAACTGCATGGCGGAGCTGGACGACTATCGCTGGGATTACGGAAACGCGGAAACGCTGATTGCGAGGATTGAAGAAAGCCTGTCGGAGACGGCGGAGCACTCCGCCGCGCTCCGCTCGGATATTCGCGAGGTGGGCGAGGGGTATTATCTCCTTGCGGTCGCCGCGCGCACGACCTATGGTACGCTGACAAAGCAGCTGCGGGAGATCGAGACGTCCCTCGCTGCCAACCGGACCGCGGAGGCGGCGCAGCTTTACTACGACCAGGCGCTGCCCTGCGGGACGTATCTGCTGCAATATACGCGCCAGTTGCTCGAGCGCGCGATCCTGGACAACAACGACGCCTATGCCGCGCTCAACGCGCTGAACGTGCGGCTCAAACGGCTGCAAGCCGTCGTCATCGCAGTGTCCGCAGTCTTAGCCGCGTTCATGGTGGCTTCGCTTGCCTCGCTGCTGCGCTCCGTGGTGCAGATGTCCCGGGCCTCCAAACAGATCAGCGAGGGACAGCTCGATATCCCGGACGTTGCAGAGGGCGGCGACGAGATCGGGCAGATGGCGAAGGCGTTCAATGAAATGAAGCGCTCCATGCGCCAGCGCGTGGAGCTGCTGAACAAAAACAACGAGATGGCGCGTGCGCTTTACGCAAGGGAGACCGAGGCCCTGGAGCTTCAGAACCTGATCGAGCGCGAGAAGCTCCAGCAGCTGCGCAGCCAGATCAACCCGCATTTCCTGTTCAACACCCTGAACGTCATCATGTTCACCGCCAGACAGGAGGGCGCGGAGGAAACGCGCAGGCTGCTGGATTCCCTGAGCCGGACGTTTCGGTATGCGCTCGGCAGCAACGACGCTGAGGCGCCGCTTTCAAGAGAGATTCAGATCGTCAACGCATTCTATTCGCTCTATCATGCGCGCTTCGCCGACCGGCTTGTGCTGGAATGGCACATCCCGCCGGAGCTTGAGCTGACGGAGGCAATGGTGCCGTCGTTCATCATCCAGCCGCTGGTGGAGAACGCATTCAATCACGGGCTGGCTCACAAGGAGAGCGGCGTTCGGGTCGACGTCTATCTGGAGGAAGCGCCCGGAACGCTGTTCATCCGCGTGAAGGACAACGGCGTTGGCATGTCTGAGGAAGCGCTCGCAAGCCTGCGGGAGCATCTGGAAGACCCGCCCACAACCGGAGCCCACATCGGGCTGCACAACGTCGCCGCCCGGCTGCGGCTTCGCGGGGCACAATACGGCCTGGATATCCGGTCTGTCGAGGGAAGCGGAACCGAAGTGACGGTCCGCGCGCCGATGACATTCGCGCGGGAAGGGGAGGATGCGGAGTGACAAAGATTCTGATTGCGGACGACGAGCGGTTTGAGCGGGAGCTTTTGGAGCAGGTTATCCTCGAACGGTTCTCCGGAGAGGCGCAGACGCGCTTTGCCGAGAACGGCCGCCAGGCGGTGGAGACTGCGGCGCTCTGGGGCGCGGACATCGTCCTGATGGACATCCAGATGCCGGGCATTGACGGGATTGAAGCGGCAAAGCGCATTCTTACGCAGCAGCCGGGCTGCAAGCTTATCTTCATCACGGCGCACAGCCTGTTTACCTATGCCTACGAAGCGGTGAAGATGGGCGCCTGCGATTATATTCTCAAGCCGTTCGACGCAGACGATGTGGAGAGATCCATCCGCCGCAGCATGGAGCAGACGAAGACAAAGCGTCGGCTTGAGGCGATGGCTCCGGTGGTCGGAGACCTGTCAGAGAACGCATCCTATGACAAAACAACGCAGCTCATGAGCAACGTCAGGCAATATCTTCAGCACAACTATATGCAATACGGGGTCAGCCTTGACTCCATCAGCGACATCCTCCATATCAACTCGTCCTACTTTTCCGTGCTGTTCAAAAAGCACTTCGGCGTCAACTTCGTAGACTACCTGACAGAGCTTCGCATGAACGCGGCGAAGGAGCTGCTCCGGGACCCGTTTCTCGCCGCCGCCGATGTGGCGGGCATGGTGGGCTATGAAAGCCCCAATTACTTCACGCGCGCGTTCAAGAAAAACACCGGCATGACGCCGACCGAATACCGCCGAAGTCTCGCCGCGTCGGCGGGAAAAGAGGACGCCCGGCCATGAGGGAACGCATCTGCCTTTTTCTCGCGCTGCTGTGTGGGCTGCTGCTGTGCGGCTGCGCGAGCGCGGAGGAAGCCGACGTCCCGGAGCTGATTCTGCGTTATGCGGACAACCAGCCGGAGGGCTATCCAACCACGCTGGCGGCGAGCTATTTCGCCGAGCGGGTGGAGGCGGAAACCGGCGGGCGCATCTGCGTCCGCGTGTTCGCGGACGGCGAGCTGGGCGATGAGATCAGCGTCTTCCGACAGGTGCGGTTCGGCGGCGTTGACTTTGCCCGCATCTCCGCGGGGGCGCTGGGGGAGTTTCTGCCGGAGTCGGAGATTCTCCAGCTCCCGTATCTGTTCGCGGACGCGGAGCATATGTGGCGCGTGCTGGACGGCGAGATCGGAGACGAGCTTCTCGACAGCGTCCGTTCCACCGGCGTATACGGCCTGAGCTGGTTCGACGCCGGCGCGCGGAGCATCTACACGCGCACGCCCGTCCATACGCTGGAGGACCTTGCCGGGATGGTCATCCGCGTGCAGGAGTCGGATTTTATGAGCCGTATGGTGGAGCTCTGGGGTGCGACGCCTGTGCAGATTCCGTACAGCGGCGTCTACTCCGCCCTGCAAACCGGAAAGATCGACGGCGCGGAGAACAACTGGCCGAGCTACGAGTCCTCCGGGCACTTTACGCTTGCGCCGTACTACCTGCTGGACCGACATTTTCGGCTGCCCGAGATTCAGTTCATCGGCGAGATCGCGATGGAAAAGGTGCGCGCGGTGGACGAGAGCTTCGAGGAGATTATCCTGCGCTGCGCAAAGGAATCTGCGCGGTACGAGCGTGAGCTCTGGCGGGAGCGCGAGGCCGCGTCGGAGGAGCTGGTCCGCAGTCACGGCTGCGTGGTGACGGAGCTTGGCGCCGCCGAGCTGGAGGAGTTCCGCAAGGCCGTGCAGCCAATGTACGAGGGGTATGACGACGAGCAGAAAGCCCTGATCGAACGGATTCGGAGGAGCTGAAGCGTTCTTCACTTTTTTTGGATTCACAGCACATATTTTAGAAGCTCTTGCGCGGCAGTCCGTCTCTTTGTTATAGTCGGCTTATTCAAAAATGGCAGATTCGCCATACAAAACAGGAGGATTTGATTATGAAGAAAGCGCTTTCCCTTGTGCTTGCTCTGGTGATGCTCCTTGCCCTCGCCGCCTGCGGCGGCGGAAGCAGCTCCGGCAGCAGTGCAAACAGCGGCGCCGCCGAATCCGGTACCGCCGCCCCCAGCGCGGAGAACACCGACACCAGCAACGTTGCCAACGACCCGCATGTGACCCTCGTCTACGCCGAGGTCAACCCCCTCGACACCATCGTCGGTCAGACCGGCACCGCCTTTAAGGAGAAGGTCGAAGAGCTCTCCGGCGGCAGCATCACCATCGACATTCAGGCGGGCGGCGTCCTCGGCTCCGAGAACGACGTGCTGGATTCCATGGTCGGCGGCTCCAACTCCATCGACATTTCCCGCATCTCCGCTTTCGCGCTCACCAGCTACGGCGCGCAGAAGTCCAAGCTCCTCTCCATCCCCTACACCTTCGTCAGCCGTGACCACTGGTGGAAGTTCGCCAACAGCGAGCTCGCCCCCGAGTTCCTGAACGAGCCGCAGGAGATCGGTCTGCCTCTGCGCGGCATCTTCTACGGCGAGGAGGGCTTCCGTCACTTCTTCACCAAGCCCGTCGTCAACGGCATCGACGATCTGAAGGGTCTCAAGCTCCGCGTGTCCAACGATCCCGTGATGAACGGCATGGTCGAGGGCTTGGGCGCGTCCCCGACGGTCGTCTCCTTCGGCGAGCTGTACAGCGCGCTCCAGACCGGCGTCGTGGACGGCGCGGAGCAGCCCATCGCCAACTACAAGTCCAACGCTTTCGATGAGGTTGCCCCGAACCTGATCCTCGACGGACACACCCTCGGTGCGATTCAGGTTGTCATCACGGATTCCGGCTGGAACAAGCTGACCCCGGCGCAGCAGGCCGTCCTCTATGAGGCGGGCAAGTATGCGCAGGACTTCAACGCCAACCTTTCCGAAACCGCTGAGAACGAGGTGCTTGACGCGCTCAAGGCCAGTGGCTGCAACGTCGTTGAGGTCACCGACAAAGCGACGTGGGCGGAGGCCTGCTCCGACGTCATCAGCACAAACACCAGCGATCAGGCCGAGCTGTATCAGCAGATTCTCGACCTCGCTGAGTAAGATTATACTGCATTGTCCACTGGGAGGGCACGGGCTTGCCCGTGCCCTCTTTACTTTGTGAAAACCGTGTTAAGGAGAACAATATGCCTAAAATCTTTACCACATTGGATAAGATCAGGCCGGCGTATGACGTGACCTACAAGGTGGTGCTGTTTATCTGCAAAGTGTTCCTTGTAGCGGACATTCTCATTACGTCTTACGCTGTCGCCGGTCGTTTGCTCCACAAATGGATCCCCTTCCTCACCGACTCGTCGTGGACGGAGGAGGTCGTGCTGACGCTCATGTCCTACATGGCGGTGCTTTCGGCGGCGCTGTCCATTCGCCGGGGCGCGCACATCCGCATGACCGCGTTCGACCGCTATCTCTCTCCCAAAACGCTCAAGGTGCTGGACGTCCTCGCGGATATCGCAGTGCTTGTGCTCGGCGTTATCATGCTGGTCGAGGGCTGGAAATACTGCACGACCCTCGGCGGACGCGGCTCCTACATTTCCATGCCGTGGCTCTCTCGCTTCTGGATGTATCTGCCGGTGCCCGTGGCAGGCGTCGCGATGATTGTCTTTGAGCTGGAGGCGGTCTACAACCACATCAAATCGTTCTTTGTAAAGGAGGCGGGGGCGGCATGAGCGTACAGACCTTAGCCATCATTGTCCTGCTGGGTTCCTTTTTCCTGATGGTGCTCCTGCGTTTTCCCATTGCCTATGCCGTGGGCCTCTCTTCCGTGTTCTGCCTGCTGGTACAGGGCAACAGCCTCAGCGAGGTTTGCCGCCTGATGGTCAAGGGCATCAGCTCGTTCTCGTTGATGGCGGTTCCGTTTTTCATTACCATGGGCGTGCTCATGGGTACGGGCGGCATCTCCGACAAGCTGATTGCGCTGGCGAATGCGCTGGTTGGCTGGATGCGCGGCGGTCTCGCTGATGGTCGGCTCATACATCATTTCCGTCAAGCGCAGCTATCCCAAGGGCGAACCGTTCCGCCTCAAGAACTTCATTAAGCAGCTGCTGACCTCCTTCTGGGCGCTCGCTGCGGTCATCATCGTGGTGGTGGGCGTCGTCGGCGGAATGTTCACGGCGACGGAGTCCGCCGCCATCGCGGTCATCTATTCGCTGCTCGTCTCGGTGTTCATCTACAAGGGACTCGACTGGAAGGGCGTGTGGAAGGCGCTGGACGAGTGCGTGAACACGCTGTCCATCGTGCTGATCCTGATTGCCACGTCCGCCGTCTTCGGCAACTGCCTGACGATGCTCCACGTTCCCGATCTCGCCGCCAAGGCGATCATCGGCGTGACCGACAACCGCATCGTGCTGACGCTTCTCATCAACCTGATCCTGCTGGTCCTGGGCTGCATTATGGACATGGCGCCGATCATCCTGATCGCCACGCCGATCCTGCTCCCCATCGCCACGCAGTATTGCGGGCTGGACCCCGTGCAGTTCGGCATCATCGTTGTGCTCAACTGCGGCATCGGCCTGCTGACGCCGCCGGTCGGCGCGGTGCTGTTCATCGGCTCCGCCGTCGGCAAGTGCCCGATGGAGCGTGTCGTCAAGGCGACGCTTCCGTTCTATATCTGCATGATCGTCACGCTGCTGCTGATTTCCTTCGCGCCCGACGTCAGCCTGCTGCTGCCGAAGCTCTGGGGCGGCTATGTGCCCGTCCTCGGCGGCTGAAACGGAAAGGGCTTCGCGATATGAAAATGACATTCCGCTGGTACGGCTCCAAAAGCGACAGCGTCACGTTGCAGCAGATCCGGCAGATTCCCGGTATGACCGGCATCATGGGCTTTCTCGATTACAAGAGCGCCGGTGAGGTTTGGACGGAGGATGAGATCGGGGCGTACATGGACGAGGTGCACGCCGCCGGTCTCGAATGCGAGGTCATCGAGTCCGTCAACGTCCACGAGGACGTCAAGATGGGCCTCCCGACCCGCGACCGGTACATCGAAAACTATTGCGCCACCATCCGCAATCTCGCGAGGCACGGCGTTAAGGTCATCGTCTACAACTTTATGCCGGTGTTCGACTGGCTGCGCACCGACCTCGCCCGCCTCATCCCGGAGGACGGCTCCAACAGCCTCTATTACGACGAGGCGGAGCTGGGCGATATGGGGCCCGTCGAACTGGTCAAAAGCACGCTGGAGAACACCAACGGCTTCACGTTGCCCGGCTGGGAGCCGGAGCGCCTCGCCGAGCTGGAGACCACGCTCGAGCGCTATCGGTCCATCTCGCCCGATGATTTGCGCGCCAACTACAAGTATTTTCTCGACGGTATTATCCCCACCTGCGAGGAATGCGGCGTCGTGATGGCGTGCCACCCGGACGATCCCGCGTGGCCGATTTTCAACCTGCCGCGCATTGCGCACTCGCAGGAGGATTTTGACAGGATCGTCAAGCTCCACGATTCCCCCAGCAACACCGTCTGCCTCTGCACCGGCTCGCTTGGCTCGAACCCGGAGAACGACATACCGGCCATCATCCGTCATTTCGGCGGGATGGACCGCATCGGCTGCCTGCACGTTCGAAACGTCAAGCATCTGGGCTACCACAAATTCCGTGAGGCGGCGCATCTCTCCGAGACCGGCGACCTCGACCTGTTCGAGATCATGAAGGCGGTCTATGACGTCTGTCCCGACGCCTATATCCGACCTGACCACGGCCGCATGATCTGGGGCGAGATGGGCAGGCCAGGCTACGGGCTCTACGATCGCGCACTGGGCGCAACGTATCTCAACGGCCTCTGGGAGGCAATCTGTAAAATGAGCAGGTGAGTCGATATCATGCTGCAACTGAACGAACAGGGGCTGCGCGACGCGGTCGCGTGGGAGGCGGCGGGCTTTGCCCTGCCTCGGTACGACCGCGCCGCCATGCTTGCCGAAACAAAGCGCGCTCCGCAATGGGTACACTTCGGCGGGGGCAACATTTTCAAGGCGTTTCAGGCGAATTGCGCACAGAAGCTGCTGAACACCGGGCTTCTCCAAACCGGCGTCGTTGTCGTGGAGCGCTCGGACTCCCCGGAGAAGCGCGCAAGCTACGACGCGCATGACAACCTCACCGTGCTGGTCACGCTCAGGTCGGACGGCAGCGTGGAAAAGACCGTCCTCGGCAGCATTGCCGAGGTGCGGTATCTGCTCACCCCGGACGCGGCGGAGTACGCGCGGCTGCGTGAGATATTTACCGCGCCGTCGCTGCAAATGGCCAGCTTCACGATCACGGAGAAGGGCTACCGCGTGGGCGACGTTTCCGCCGACCTTGCTGCGGGGCCGGACCATGCGTCAAGCTATTGGGGCCGCATCACGGCGCTGCTGTACGCGCGCTTCCGCGCCGGAGCCGCGCCGCTGGCGATGGTCAGCATGGACAACTGCTCCCGCAACGGCGACAAGCTCAGAGACGCCGTCATGGTCTTCGCCGGCGGCTGGGCGGAGCGTGGGGCGGCGCCGCAGGCGTTTGTCGATTACCTGAACACGAAGGTCTGCTTCCCGTGGAGCATGATCGACAAGATCACGCCCGCGCCGGACGCCTCGGTTGCCGCGCTGCTCAGGGCGGACGGTCTCGACCTTGCACCTGCGGTGACAGGCAGCGGCACCCATATTGCGCCCTTTGTCAACGCCGAGGAATGCGAGTACCTTGTCGTCGAGGACGCTTTTCCGAACGGCAGACCGCCGCTGGAGCAGGCGGGCGTGCTGTTCACCGACCGGGATACCGTCAGCAGGGCGGAGCGCATGAAGGTCTGCACCTGTCTCAATCCGCTGCACACGGCGCTGGCGGTGTCGGGGTGCCTGCTGGGTTATCGGCGCGTTTCCGAGGAAATGAAGGACCCGGAGCTGTCGGCGCTGGTGCGCGGCGTCGGCTATGTTGAGGGGCTTCCTGTCGTCGCCGATCCCAAGGTGATCGACCCGAAGGCGTTCCTTGACGCGGCGGTGAATGTGCGCATCCCGAACCCATTCCTGCCGGATACGCCGCAGCGCATTGCGACGGATACCTCGCAGAAGGTTCCCATCCGCTTCGGAGAGACGATCCGGAGCTACGCCGCGCGCCCCGATCTCGACCCGAAGCGCCTCACCTGCATCCCGCTTGTCCTCGCGCTCTGGCTGCGCTACCTGCTCGGCGTGGATGACGAGGGGAACGCTTTTCCGTGCAGCCCGGACCCGATGCTGGAACCGCTGCGGGCGAAGCTCGCGGGGGTAAGGCTTGGCGAGCCGGACAGCGCGTCGGACGCGGTGCTTGCGCCGATCCTGTCGAATGCGGCGCTGTTTGGCGTCGACCTCGTCGAGGTCGGTCTTGCGCCGAAGGTCTGCGCCATGCTGCGCGAGCTGCTCGCGGGCAAGGGCGCTGTGCGCGCAACGCTGCGGAAATACACACAATAACGAAAAGGATGGGATGCAGAGGTCCGCGTCCCATCCTTTCGGCAAAGGAGTTTGCCATGAATATTCCCAAAAAGCACCAACGCTGGGTGCCTTATGCCGACACGCTGCCGCAGAGCGGCGGCACAGGCGTGACACGCCGTATCCTTGCCTATACCGACGGTCTCATGTGCGTGGAAAACGCGTTTGAAGCCGGCGCGGTCGGCGCGCTGCATTCCCACCCGCACACGCAGATCACCTACGTCGTCTCCGGGAAATTTGAGTTTACCATCGGCGACGAGACGCGCGTCGTCACGACCGGCGACACGCTGCTCAAGGAGAACGGCGTGGTCCACGGCTGCACCTGCCTCGAGGCGGGCAAGCTGCTGGACATTTTCAACCCCATGCGGGAGGATTTTCTGCCGCAGGGCGACAAGTAACAGACACGAGACAAACAAGAAGCAGAAAAAGACACGGAATCATGCTGAAAAAGATATCATACCGGTTTTATCGCTTCATCCGTTTTTGGGTCTGGCTGTTTTATCCCAAGGTGCGCGTCGTCGGCGCGGAGAATCTGCCGGAGGAACCCTGCATCGTTGTCGGGAACCACGCCAAGACAAACGGGCCGATCTCGGTCGAGCTGTATTTCCCGACGGAGCGGTACACCTGGTGCAGCGAAGAGATGATGCACCTGAAGGAAGTCCCCGACTATGCCTATCGGGACTTCTGGTCGCATAAGCCCGGATATATCCGCTGGCTTTATCGCGTTGCGTCGTATCTGATCGCGCCGCTTTCGGCCTGCGTGTTCAACAACGCCAACTGCATCGGCGTCTATCACGACTTTCGTATCATGGGAACGTTCCGGGAAAGCGTGGAGAAGCTGCAGGGCGGGGCGAGCATCGTTATTTTCCCGGAGCACGATGCGCCGCACAACAACATTGTCTGCGAATTTCAGGATCGCTTTATCGACGTGGCGCGTATGTACTGCAAAAAAACCGGCAGGCCGATCCGCTTCGTCCCGCTCTATACGGCGCCGCGTCTTCACGCGCTGTATATTGGGAAGCCGGTCCTTTTTGACGCTTCCGCACCGCCGGAGCAGGAGCGCAGACGCATCTGCGAGGCGATGATGGACGGTGTGACGGAGCTTGCCCGCAGCCTGCCGGAGCATATCGTCGTACCCTATCCCAATATTCCGAAAAGCCAGTATCCGACAAACAAGGAGTCCCCTGTCCATGAAAAAACCCGTTGTTGATTATCGCGCATTTCGCTTTTCACGCATAAACGAACCCCGCTTTTCCCATATCAAGCTGCTCGGCGGATGGCTCATATACTTTGCGCTCTTTTTTCTGACCGAGAACCTGATCCCGCTCCATCGCTGCCATGTGATCCACTGCGCGCTGGACGATTTGATCCCGTTCAACGAGTATTTTGCAGCGTTCTACTGCTTTTGGTATGTCCTGCTGACCGGCTCGCTGCTGTATTTTTTCCTTTATGACGTTGCCCGGTTCAAGCAGCTCCAGATTTATATCATGGTCACACAGATTGCCGCGATGACAGTTTATATCTTCTATCCCAGTGTGCAGCTGCTCCGACCGGAAATCATGCCCCGCGACAACCTTTTCTGCCATGTCATGGCGCTGATCTACGCCTTCGATACCCCCACCGGCGTCTGCCCGTCTCTCCATGTTGCGTACTCCATGGGAATTGTTTCGGTGTGGTGCAGGCGCAGGGAGACGCCCAAACGCTGGAAAGCGTTCATCATCGCCAGCGCGGTCATGATCTCCGTTTCCGTTGCCTTTGTCAAGCAGCACTCGGTGCTGGATATTATCGCGGCGATTCCCACAGGCCTGCTCGCGGAAAGCCTTGTCTACGGGGCACCGCATGCGCGAAAGCGCTCGACAGCGGAACGGAACGGCAAGGCGTCAAAGTATTGCGCCGGATAGAGCGGCGGGCGCGGCCCGGTCATGCGACGCTGCAAAAGACGAAGGAGGTCTCGCTGTGCAGGCGCCGTCCGGCGCGCAGCACCGGAGACGGGAACCCCCAGCAGTTCATGGCGTTGGGGAACAGCTGCGTCTCCAGACACAACGCGCCGTGGGGTCCCATTGTTCCGCCGTTCTTGCCTTTTTGCTCCGTCAGCGCGTTCGCGGAATAGAGCTGCATCCCCGGCAGGTCGGTTTCCACCGTCATGCGGATGCCGCTCTTCTCGCCGGTCAGAATGGCGGCGCGGGCGCTTGAGAGGACATAGTTGTGATCGTAACCGCCGAAGCGGCGGAGCTGTATGTGGTCGGTGTGGATTTCCGCGCCGACCTCCTTTTCTGCCCGAAAATCAAAGGGGGTCCCCGCGACGCTCAGCAGGCGCCCTGTCGGAAGACAGAGCGCGTCGTTCTCACAGAACCGTTCGGCGTTGATTTGCAGGCGATGTCCCAATGCGCTGCCGCTGCCGTTCAGATTGAAATAGCTGTGATTGGTCAGGCTCACGAGGGTGTCCCGGTCGGTATCCGCGTCGTATTGAATGCGCAGGGCGTTGCCGTCTGTCAGCGTGAAGGTCACGCGAACGGACAAATTGCCGGGATAGCCTTCTTCACCGTCTGGGGAAAGCCTCTCGCAGAGAAGGGAGCCGTCCTGCGCCGCCATGCGCCACATACGCTTGTCAAAGCCCCGCGTCCCGCCGTGCAGATGGTTGTCGCCGTTGTTTTTGGCGAGGGAATAGGTCTCGCCGTTCAGGGAAAAGCGCGCGCCTCCGATGCGGTTGCCTACCCTGCCGATGGTGGCGCCGAGGAAGCAGCCGCCCGCCTCATAGTCCGCAGCGGTATCATAGCCCAGCACCACGTCCACCGGAACGCCCCGGGCGTCCGGGATCAGCAGGGACTGCACCGTCGCCCCGTAATCCAGGATCACCGCCGCGCAGCCGCAGGCGTTCTCCATGCGCGCGGCGGTGACGGGGGTGCCGTCCCGCAGGCTGCCGAATGGGGAAAAAGAAATCGACATATTCCAATCCTCCTTTTTAAACGCCGGATACGAATTCCCGAATGAAGAACAGCGCCGCGCCCAGCGGGGCGGTGTGCTTGCGCAGCGTGCTCAGCCGGACAAACCCGGCGTCCGGCTCGAATGGGTTGCCGGCCAGCACATAGCGTCTGAGGGAGGGGAGATAGGGCTGCAGGTATTCGCTCAGGATACCGCCCAGCACCACGTCGCAGTCCAGCGCCATGTGAATGTTGTTGATGCCGACGGCCAGATGCCGCAGCATATCATACAGCAGCGTTTCGTATGCTGGCTCGTGCCGCTCCACGCCGACAAAGAAATCGTCCGGCGAAACGCCCAGCTCCTCGGTGATGCGCCGGGCGGAGCAGTAAGCCTCCAGACAGCCGCGCCGTCCGCAGCTGCACGGCAGCCCTCCCGGTTCCACGCAGATGTGCCCAAACTCTCCGCTGCGTCCGTTGTCACCGCCGTAGGGGACGCTGTCTGCCAGCACCGCGCCGCCCACGCCGTTTTCCAGCGACAGATAGGCCATGTTCCGCGATTCTCCGCAGGCAAACCACTCGGCATAGCCGCTGCTGGATGCGTCGTTCACGATGTAGACCGGGTAGGGGATATCCTGCGCCAGCGCAAGCAGCGGCGCATTCCGCAAATGGAGGGTTGGAGCCATCACGATCCGGTCGCATTCGGGCGTGACGATGCCGGGGATTGTGATGCCGACGCCCAGCATCCGTTTGCGCTCCAGACCGCGATCGTCCAGAAATGCGTCCAGCTCTCTCGGGACTGCCTCCGTCAGCCGGGCAATGTCGGCGAAGGGCGCTTCATGATACGCCAGCTCGTTCAGGCGGAGGTCCGCCGCGGAAAACCGCAGTCGGCTTTCCATCACGGATATGCCCACAGCGTAGCGAGCGTCAGGAACGATTTCCAGCCCCTGCGCCCTGCGGCCGCCTGTGGACTGTTCCTTCCCGGAGTACCGGACAAGACCGTCCTCCATCAGCTCCGCAAGGTTCTGGTACAGCGTCGGCATACTGACGTCGCATTGCTTGGCCAGCGTTTGCTTCACGCAAAACTCCCTGCTCTCATAGAGATACCGATAAATTCGGCTGCGCGCCGAGTCGGCTTTCAGCTGAACGCGCGGTATGTGCAGCATAACGTATCCTCCCCTGTGTTGCTGCTTTCATCTTATCACAGATTGTTTGATAGTCAAACAAAAAATATGATGAAATCGCTGAGAGCAACACGACTTTGGAAAAGACAATTTACGAATACCTGCATCGCAATTAGCTATTCTGCACATTAAAAGAAATTTGCATCGTGTTATATGACGATTTTAACGTTTGTTGCATAAAAAACATTGACAGGAATGTGTGGAATATATAAAATAACATTACAGAAGT
>CAMKFK010000045.1 GCA_946411835.1 uncultured Clostridia bacterium | reverse complement strand
TTGAGTTGACATAGTATCACGTCGGCTTAAGAAAGTAAATGCTGTCGCCGTGAAAACGGGAGGAATACCCCTTGACAATCGCGCCGCATCTGCGTATAATATCCATGTTGCGCATATGGCGCATCCGGGTGTAGCGCAGCTGGTAGCGCGCTTGGTTCGGGACCAAGAGGCCGTGGGTTCAAATCCCGCCACTCGGACCAGATCGAGTGGTCATAACTGATTTGAGGTTATGACCACTCGATTTTTCTTTTTATTCTATGTATGAAAAGGCGCTGCTTATTTCCGCTTGCCATTTTTCAGCGGTATGCTATACTGAGGTGTGATTTTCTGCTGAGAATCGGTACAACAGACAAAAGGGGGCGAGGCGTGATGCCCGATCCGTTTTCCCGCACCCGGATGCTGCTGGGTGACGACGCCATGGAGAGACTGAGCCGCTCCCGCGTGGCGGTGTTCGGCGTGGGCGGCGTGGGCGGCTATGTGGTGGAGGCGCTGTGCCGCGCGGGCATCGGCGCGCTGGACCTCATCGACAACGACACGGTGTCCCTGACCAACCTCAACCGCCAGATCGTCGCCACCCGCGACACGCTGGGGCGCGACAAGGTGGACGTCGCGGCGGAGCGCGTCCGCTCCATCAATCCGGACTGCGCCGTGCGTACGGACAAGAGCTTCTTCCTGCCCGAAACCGCCGACCGCTTCGATTTCACGCGGTACGACTATGTTGTGGACGCCATCGACACCGTGGCGGGCAAGCTGGCGCTCGTCGAGAAGGCGCGGGCGGCAGGCGTGCCGATCATCAGCGCCCTCGGAACGGGCAACAAGCTCGACCCGACGAAGTTGGAAATCGGCGATATCTACGCCACCTCGGTCTGCCCGCTGGCGCGCGTCATGCGGCGCGAGCTGCGGCGGCGGGGCGTGGACGCCCTCAAGGTGCTCTGGTCGCGGGAGGAGCCGCTGACGCCGCTCCCCGCCGACGAGGAGACGGAGCGCCGCGCCCTGCCCGGCTCCACGCCGTTTGTCCCGGCGGCGGGCGGGCTCATCATCGCCGCCGAAGTCGTGCGCGACCTGCTCCGCGCGCCGGAGCGTCCCGCGCGGGATGCGGACGGCGCCGTCTACCGCGACGCGCGCTTCACCCTCGGCTGGGCGGACGGCGAGCCGTACCTCACCGCAGACGGCACGACCTACGCGTTGTCCTGCCAACCATATGAGCCCTGCACCTGCCTCTACCGGGACGGCGCGCTTGTCGCCGCCGTGCACAGCGCCTTCGACCCGGACGCCGCGCTCCGCGCGTTTGCGCGGGGGGAGCGCGTCGCCGCGATCACAGGCCGGACCTACGACGCGCGGCGCTTCTGCGAGCTGCTGGCCTTTTCCGCGCAAAACTGTGTCGACACGGATGTTTCCTGGGTTGAGGGTGCGCTTGCGGTCGAGCGCTTGAAGGAGCTGGATGCGACCGCCCCGGACCGGGCGGTCACGCTCCGGGAGCTCGACGTGCGCGCCATCAGCGACCGGTTCAGCCGCTCGCGGAAGCTGACCGAGCGCGTGATGTACACGGACGACGGCAGAGTATACCTGGAAATCAAATACTCCGGCTGATTCAGCCGGAGTATTTTGTCTATCGTCTCGTCCTTCGCTGCGTGGACGCCGTGAAGCCGACGATCATGCCGCACACGCCGCCGATGATGTGGGTGAGCTGGGAAATGCCGTCCTCGCCGCGCAGACCCGCGAAGACCTCCTGTCCAAGGTAGAGCGCGGCGACGAGGATCGTGGTCAGCGGGATGGCGCCCCGGCTGACGCCCGTGAACGAGGAGAGCACGATCATCATGAACACCACGCCCGACGCGCCCAGCAGCCCCTTGCCGGGGAAAAAGATGAACTGCGCCAGCCCCGTCGCCAGCGCGGTGGCGGCGATAAAGAGCAGCAGCGACCGGCTGCCATACTTCTCCTCCAGCGGCGGGCCCACGAGCAGCATCAGCAGCATATTGTTCATGTAGTGCGCCCAATTGGAGTGCCCGAGCACATGCCCGAAGAAGCGCACATAGGCGAGCACGTCCAGCAGCGAGCAGCGGTAGACGGTGAACAGATGGGGCGTCGTCCACCCGGCGGTGAGCCAGTTGAGCGGCAGCGTCAGCAGCGAGACGATGGCGAAGGTCAGCACCACAGGCGCGTTGTAGCGGATTTTTAACATGGAAGCATTCCTCTCTTGTCTTTTTTTTCGGTTTGATATAGAATAACATAAATCTACCGAAAAGCCAAGGAGAAATCGACATGAATGCAATCGTCAGCGTCCTCGGGCGCGATAAAGTCGGAATCACCGCCGCCGTGTGCGTCAAAATGGCGGAGTACCGGATCAACATCCTCGACATCTCCATGACCGTCATGCAGGGCAATTTCACCATGATGATGGTGGTCGATCTTGAAAAAATGACCGCGCCCTTCGGCGAGGTCGTGGAGGCCTGTGACGCGCTGGGGAAGGAGCTGGGCGTCTCCATCCGCATCCAGCGTCAGGAGATTTTCAACGCCATGCACGAGATTTAAGAGGTGCGCCATGCTCACACAGAAGGAAATATTTGCCACCCTTGAGATGATCGACCGCCAGCACCTCGATATCCGCACCATCACGATGGGCGTTTCGCTGCTCTCGTGCTGCGACGCGGACGCGAATGCCGCCTGCGCCAAGGTCTACGACAAGATCACTCGTTCCGCCGCGAACCTCGTGCGCGTGGGGGAGGATATCGAGCGTGAGTTCGGCATCCCCATCGTCAACAAGCGCATCTCCGTCACGCCGATGGCGCTGGTCGCCGCCGCCTGCGAGGCGGAGGATTACGTCCCCTTCGCGCTGACGCTTGACCGCGCGGCGAAGGAGTGCGGCGTCGACTTCATCGGCGGCTATTCCGCGCTCGTGCAGAAGGGCATGACCCAGGCGGATGAGAGGCTCATCCGCTCCATCCCCGAGGCGCTTGACCGCACCGACCTCGTCTGCTCGTCGGTCAACGTCGGCTCCACCCGCGCCGGCATCAACATGGACGCCGTTGCCTTAATGGGGCGCATTGTAAAGGAAACCGCCTTGCGCACCGCCGACCGGGACGGTTTGGGCTGCGCGAAGCTGGTCGTGTTCTGCAACGCGGTGGAGGATAACCCGTTCATGGCGGGCGCGTTCCACGGCGTCGGTGAGGCGGAGCGCGTCATCAACGTCGGGGTCAGCGGGCCCGGCGTCGTGTATCACGCCCTGCAGGGCGTCAAGGGCGCGCCGTTCGACGTGGTGGCGGAGACGGTGAAAAAGACCGCGTTCCGCGTCACGCGAATGGGCCAGCTTGTGGCGCAGGAGGCGTCCAAGCGGCTGGACACGCCGTTCGGCATTGTAGACCTCAGCCTTGCGCCCACGCCCGCCGTCGGCGACAGCGTGGCGCGCATTTTGGAGGAGATGGGTCTTGAAACCTGCGGCGCCCACGGCACGACGGCGGCGCTCGCGCTTTTGAACGACGCGGTGAAAAAGGGCGGCGTCATGGCGTCGAGCAGTGTCGGCGGGTTGTCCGGCGCGTTCATCCCCGTCAGCGAGGATGAGGGCATGATCGCCGCCGCGCAGTCGGGCGTGCTGACCATCGACAAGCTGGAGGCGATGACCTGCGTCTGCTCGGTGGGGCTGGACATGATCGCCGTCCCCGGCGACACGAGCGCCGAGACCGTCGCCGCCATCATTGCCGACGAGGCGGCGATCGGCATGGTGAACAACAAGACCACCGCCGCGCGCGTCCTGCCGGTGCCCGGCAAGAAGGTGGGGGACAGTATCGAAATGGGCGGGCTGCTCGGCTCCGCGCCGGTGATGCCGGTGCACCCGGAGAGCAGCGCCGCGTTCATCCAACGCGGCGGCCGCATCCCCGCCCCGTTGCACAGCCTGAGAAACTAAACGCAATGGGGCTGTAGCGATTTGAACCGCTACAGCCTCTTGTTCAAATAAAGCTAAACAAAGAAAAAAGATTGCATTTGGAAAAAGAAGATGGAAAACGATAAGAGTGTTTTGATTGATTGTAAATTAAGAGAATTTGCGGAAATGCGTGCAGAAGTCAGGTCTACTCAGAAACAACAATTCACAATTCTTACATTATTTGTTACTGCCATAGGGATTTGCTTCAATCTTATGGATAAGGAGAATGATATTACTCCGTTTATTGGGTTGTGTTTGATTCCGTGTATGTCAGCTTTTTTTGGAATACTATGGCTAGATCAAGTTCTTCGCCTAATTCGAGTAACAACGCACATCTTTTTTATTGAAGAGGACTTAAATCATCTTATAAACACTTCTAATTGCTTGATTACAAAAGCAATAAACTGGGAACATATTTGCAAAGATGACAATGGTGTAAAGCAGCAGGGTTCTAAAACTGAGGAGTGTAATTCTTTAAGGGGAAAAATTTGTAAAATCTTCAATATAATAAATGGATTCCTAAACCCAAATAAACTATATTATTATTTAGGATTGGGTCTCTTTGGTCTTGCTCCAGCTTTATCGCTTCCACTTACAATATCCATTGTCGGTTTTATATTTGACTGGCAACTTAAAGTTGGATTGTTTTCTTATTTATTCTATGTTTTGTTTGCGTTTATTGACGTGAAGCAAATTATGAATCTACAGAACAAGAAAGAATCAAGATTGGATAATACCGATGAGGTATCATATAATATTGTATTTATCGAAAAGAAAAATGGTTAAACAATGTACACGCGCAATAAAAAATGGGGCTGTATCATAGTTCGTATAATGAAAAAAGCAAACCCGTGGTTTGAAACTATCTGGAAAGCACCAGATTTTTAAACCACGGGTTTTTTCCTAACTGCTATATGTGCAAAACGTGTATTTTGCTACATTTTCATTTTTTTGTTACAACAGCGCCTCCAATGCACTATTCAAGCTCAAACGCGCCGGTATACAGCTGATAGTACGTCCCCTTCGCGGCGATGAGCGCGTCGTGGGGACCGCGTTCGATGATGCGCCCGTGGTCGAGCACCATGATGACGTCGCTGTTCATGACCGTCGAGAGCCGGTGCGCGATGACGAACACCGTGCGTCCCTCCATCAGCTTGTCCATGCCGCGCTGGACGATCGCCTCGGTGCGCGTGTCGATGGAGCTTGTCGCCTCGTCGAGGATCATCACCGGCGGGTCGGCGACGGCGGCGCGCGCGATGGCGATGAGCTGGCGCTGCCCCTGCGAGAGGTTTGCGCCGTTGTTCGTCAGCTCGGTGTCGTAGCCCTTGGGCAGGCGGGTGATAAAGTCGTCCGCGCCCGCGAGACGCGCCGCCTGGCGGCACTCGTCGTCCGTGGCGTCGAGCTTGCCGTAGCGTATGTTGTCCATGACCGTGCCGGTGAAGAGGTTCGTTTCCTGCAAGACCAGCCCCAGCGAGCGGCGCAGGTCCTTTTTCCTGATCTTGTTGATGTTGATGCCGTCGTAGCGGATCTTGCCGTCCTCGATGTCGTAGAAACGGTTGATGAGGTTGGTGATGGTCGTCTTGCCCGCGCCCGTCGCGCCGACGAAGGCGACCTTCTGCCCCGGCTCGGCGTAGACGTTCACGTCCGCAAGCACCTGCTTGCCCTCAACGTAAGAGAAGTCCACGTCCACGAGGCGCACGTCGCCGCGCAGCTCGGTGTAGGTCAGCGTCCCGTCGCCGTGGGGGTGCTTCCACGCCCAGTGTCCCGTGTGGCGGTCGGTCTCCGTCACGGCGCCGTCCGGCGCGATTTCGGCGTTGACCAGCGTGACGTAGCCGTCGTCCGCCTCCGGCGGCTCGTCCATGAGCGCGAACACGCGCTGCGCGCCCGCCATGCCCATGACGACAGCGTTGACCTGCTGAGTGAGCTGGTTGACGTTGCCGGTGAACTGCTTGGTCATGTTCAGGAACGCGACGAGGATCGAAATATCCAGCGCCATGCCGGAGAGCGACGGGTTCGGCAGCCCCGCCAGCATATACGCGCCGCCCAGCACCGCGATGAGCACATACAGGATGTTGCCGATGTTCATGATGATCGGTCCCAGCGTGTTGGCGTAGGCATGGGCGCGGCGGGCGTTTTCGCACAGCTCCTCGTTGAGCTCGTCGAAGCCCCTGGCGGCGGCGTCCTCGTGGTTGAAGACCTTGACGACCTTCTGGCCCGCCATCATTTCCTGAATAAAGCCCTCGGTTGCGGCGACGGATTTCTGCTGCGCGACGAAGAAGCGCGCGCTGCCGCCGCCGAGCTTGCCGGAGGCGAGAAGCATCGCCGCTACGCCGAGGAGGACCATCAGCGTCAGCGGCAGGGAGTACCACAGCATGATGACGAACACCACAACGACGATGGCGCCGGAGCGCAGCACCGCCGGGGCGGACTGGCTTACCAGCTCGCGCAGGGTGTCCACGTCATTGGTGTAGTGGCTCATGACGTCGCCGTGCTTGTGCGTGTCGAAGTAGCGGATGGGGAGGTCCTGCATCGTGTCGAACAGGCGGCGGCGCAGCTTGTCCAGAAAGCCCTGCGTCAGGATGGCATTGAGCTGGGTCTGGAGCACCACCGCAACCATCGAGAGGATGTAGAGCGCGATCAGCGGCGCGATCTGACGGAGGATCAGCCCCTTCGCCGCCGTCCAGTCGCCGCTCGCCGTCCACTCGCCGATGATGGCGATGACCTTCTGCGTAAACACGGCGGGGATGGCGCTTACCGCCGAGGAGAAGACCGTCAGCACGCAGATGGCAGGGAAGAGGCGCGGATAGAACTCCGTCACCAGTCCCACCGTGCGCTTCACGGCGTCGAAGCTGAACGCCGGACGCCCGCGCCGGTTGAGCTTGGTGTCGGCGGTATATCTCGGGTTTGCTCTCGGCATTACGGCTCACCGCCTTTCGTCTGCTGCTCGTAGGTTTCACGGTAGATGTCGCTCTCGCGCAGAAGCGTCTCGTGGGTGCCGGAGGCGACCACGCGCCCGCCGTCCATCACGAGGATGAGGTCGGCGTCCTGCACGCTGGCGACGCGCTGGGCAATGATGAGCTTCGTCGTCTCCGGGATGTAGTCGCGCAGGCCCTGTCGGATCAGCGCGTCGGTGCGCGTGTCCACGGCGCTGGTGGAATCGTCGAGAATCAGGATTTTCGGCTTCTTCAGCAGCGCGCGGGCGATGCACAGGCGCTGCTTCTGCCCGCCGGAGACATTCGTGCCGCCCTGCTCGAGCCTGGTCCGGTAGCCGTCGGGGAAGGAGCGGATGAAGTCGTCCGCCTGCGCCAGTCGGCACGCCTCGGTCAGCTCGTCGTCTGTGGCGTCGGGGTTGCCCCAGCGCAGGTTCTCGGCAATCGTGCCGGAGAACAGCTCGTTCTTTTGCAGCACCATCGCCACCGCGTCGCGCAGGACGGTGCGGTCGTAGTCGCGCACGTCCACGCCGCCGACGCGCACCGTACCCTCGGTCGCGTCGTAGAGCCGGGGGATGAGCTGCACCAGCGTCGATTTGCCGACGCCTGTGCCGCCGAGGATGCCGACGGTCATGCCGCTCTCGATCCGCAGGTCAATGTCGTCAAGCGCGTAGCGCTCCGCTGCGGCGGAGTATTTGAAACGCACATCGTGAAAGTCGATGGAGCCGTCCCGGACCGTTTTCACAGGATCGTCGCACTCGCGGATGGCAGGCGTTTCGTCCAGCACCTCGACGATGCGCTTGGCGCTTTCGGTGGACATGGTCAGCATGACATAAATCATCGAGAGCATCATCAGCGACATGAGGATCTGCATCCCGTAGGTCAGCATGGCGGAAATCTGCCCGACCTCGATCAGCGAGCCGTGGGAGGTGATGACCAGCCGCGAGCCGACGACCAGCACGAACACCATGTTCGCGTAGATGCACAGCTGCATCAGCGGCATGTTGAGCGCGACAATGCGCTCCGCGCGGGTGAAGTCGTCCCGAATGTCGGTGGAGGCCTTGGCGAACTTGGCTTTTTCATACTCCTCGCGGGAGAAGCCCTTGACCACGCGCATGGCGCGGACGTTCTCTTCAATGGAGGCGTTGAGCCGGTCGTATTTGCGGAAAACCGCGCGGAACGCGGGCATGGCGTAGCGCGCGACCATCGCCAGCCCGAACACCAGCACGGGGATGATGACGACAAAGCTCGTGGCGAGCATCCCGCCCATGACATACGCCATGATGATCGAGAAGATCAGCATCAGCGGCGAGCGCACGGCGATGCGGATGAGCATCATGAACGCCATCTGCACGTTGTTCACGTCGGTGGTCATGCGCGTGACCAGCGACGAGGATGAGAAGCGGTCAATGTTCTCAAAGGAAAACGCCTGCACCTTGTGGAACAGATCGCGGCGCACGTTTTTGGCGAAGCCGGACGCGGCGCGCGCGGATGTGAAGCCCGCCAGCCCCCCGCAGGCGAGGGAGGACAGCGCCAGCACGACCAGCCCGGCGCCGAGGCGCAGCAGCTCGCCCATATTCACGCCGCTCTTTATCTCGTTGACCAGCCGTGCGGTGAGGAAGGGAATCCACGCCTCGATCACCGCTTCGCCGATGATGAACAGCAGCGTCAGCAGCGCGGGCGTTTTGTACTCGCGGACGCATTGCGCCAATCGCTTGAGCATAGACAGTCTCCTCTCTGATTTCATAAAAGCTCTGAAACCAAATTATATCCTGTGAAAAAAAGAATGCAAGGGACAATTAGGGACAATTTGTAAATAATTCGTCCCTTGCGGTCGGATATCGTTTCGGACAGCGTCATTCGATCAGCTTCGCAACGTTCCCCAGCCGGTTGTCGCGCCGGTTCAGTACGTTGTACCGCTCAATCAGCGCGGCAATCTCGCCGTCCGCCGCCTCGACCTCTGCGTGGAACGCGGCGGCGGAGACGCGCGCCGCGCCGTGGCCGAGGATGATGAGCTGTTCGAGACTGTCGCTCGTCGCCACGCGGACGCGGCGCTCCCTGCGCAGCTCGTAGGTTGCGCGTTCGATGTAGGCGTCGGCGGTCTGCGCCTCGCGGGTGTAGACGACCTTGACGCCGTCCACCGTTTCCACCGAGCCGGGGTTGCCCTTGACCTGATAGGCGTCAAAGACGAGGATGACCCGGCTTTTGCGGAAGCCCTGATAGTTGGACAGGATGCTCGTCAGCGCGGCGCGCGCGGCGGCGACGTCCACCGCCGCGAGACGCTTCAGCTCGTCCCACGCGAAGATGATGTTGTAGCCGTCCACCAGCAGGTATTCCGGTTCGGTGAGCAGCTCGACGCTGTATTTCGCGTCGTCCAGCGCCCGCCGCGCGGGCGGCTTCGCCGGTTCAAACGCACGGCGCTCCACCTTGCCGTAGGTGCGCTCGAATATCGCCTGCAGCTCGCTCTCGTCCTCACTGCGGCCGGCGGAGCGGCGCTTTTCCGGGGCGTCCGCCGTCTCCGGCGTTGGGTCGAGACGGACAACGCTCTCGCAGTGCATCCGTGCGTCCGCCTCTCGCCACGATACGGTCACGCCCGCGCCATGCTCACAAAACACGGAGTCCGCGCTGTTTTCCACATCGCGTTCCGCGTCGTAGCCGATGGCGTCGATGACGCCTGGCGCATTGGCGCATTCCTCGTACCCGCGCAGGGAGCAGGAGAGGCGCCCCGCGCCGTGCGTGTAGACGGCGAGCGCCTGCGCATAGTGCCGCAGCCCCGCCACCGGCGCGTGCCCCGTCAGCAGCGACAGCGCGCCCGCCGTCTCCGGCGCCTCGCACACGCCGCCCATGCCCTGTATGTCCGCCATGGCGCGCCCGACGTTTTCCGGTGGCAGCTCCATGCGAAAATCGTAGTGCGGCTCAAGCAGGACGCTTTGCGCCTTCATCAGGCCCTGACGAATCGCGCGGTAGGTCGCCTGTCGGAAGTCTCCGCCCTCCGTGTGCTTGAGATGCGCCCGTCCTGCCACAAGTGTAAAGGAGATATCCGTTACAGGCGAGCCGGTCAAAACCCCGCAGTGCGCGCGCTCGAAGATGTGCGTGGCGATGAGCCGCTGCCAGTTGAGCGCCAGCGCGTCGGCGCCGAGCGCGGAGGCAAAGCGGACGCCGCTCCCGCGCGGCAGGGGCTCGAGCAGCAGCTGGACCTCCGCATAGTGCCGCAGCGGCTCAAAGTGCCCGCGCCCGATCACCGGCGCGGCGATGGTCTCGCGGTAGACGATGCTGCCTGCGCCAAAGGACACGTCCCAGCCAAAGCGGTCGCGGATGAGGCGCTGGAGGATTTCCAGCTGGATCGGACCCATCAGCCGGACGTGCAGCTCCCGCGCGCGCTCGTTCCACACGAGGCGCAGCATCGGGTCCTCGTCCTCCAGCTCGCGCAGGCGCGGCAGCGCGGCGTGGGGATCGACGCTGTCCGGCAGCAGGAGCTGATAGGTCAGCACGGGCTCCAAAATCGGCTGTGCCGCCGCGTCCGCCGCGCCCAGCGCCTGACCGGGGCGCGTGTGCGTCAGCCCCGTCACCGCTGCGACCGTCCCGGCGGCGAGCGTGTCGGCGACGGTGTATTTCTCGCCGGAGTAGAGGCGCAGCTGATCCGCCTTTTCCTCGTACTCCGCGCCGTCGACGGCATAGCGCAGCGCCGTTTTCGCGCGGAGTACGCCGCCCGTGATCCGCAGCCACGTCAGCCGCGTACCCTGCGCGTCGCGGCTGATCTTGAACACGCGCGCGCCGAACGCGCCCTCGTCCGTCGCCTGCGGGACGTAACGGGCAAGCGCGTCCAGAAACAGGCCGACGCCGTCGAGCTTCAGCGCCGAGCCGAAGAACACGGGGAACAGCTTCCGCGCGCGGATCAGCTCCGTGACGGTATCGTCGCAGAGGCTGCCGCGCTCCAAAAATTCCTCCAGCGCCGCCTCGTCGCACATGGCGGCGTTCTCGTCGCGGCTGGGCGCGGCAAAGTCCACGCTGCCGGGCAGGACGGCAGACAGCTCGTCCATCAGCCGCGCGCGGTCCGCACCCGCGAGGTCGAGCTTGTTGACGAACACCATCGCCGGGACGCGGTAGCGCTCCAGCAGCCGCAGCAGCGTGCGCGTGTGGCTCTGCACGCCGTCGGCGCCGCTGACGACCAGCACAGCGCAGTCCAGCACGCCCAGCGTGCGCTCTGTCTCTGCGGAAAAGTCCACGTGTCCGGGCGTATCCACAAGGGTAAAGGAAATATCCCCTGCGGAAAAGAGCGCAGTCTTGCCATAGATCGTGATGCCGCGCTCACGCTCTGCGGCGTCGGTGTCGAGGAATGCGTCGCCGTGGTCCACGCGCCCCAGCGTCCGCCGCGCGCCCGCCGTGTAGAGCAGCGCCTCGCTCAGCGTGGTCTTGCCTGCGTCCACATGGGCGAGGATGCCGATGACCACCCGTTTTTCCACTGCATCGCCTCCCTTCGTGACACACAAGGGTTTCCGGCGGGGTCACCTCGGTTCCTTGTATTTTTTGATCTCCCCGAGCACCTGTTTGGTGCGCCGCGCCGCAACCTCATGCCGAAAGGGGAGGGTGAAGATGTCCATGCTGTTGGTCTTGCTCCGGTTGCACGACGGATGGGCGGGGAAGTAGTTTTCGATGTAGTCGGGCATGTCGAGGTCGAAGCCGGTTTCCCGGAGATAGTCCAGATAGGGCCGCAGTTCGGGGGCGGGCCCCCATTTTTCCGGGAGAATGTGGTCGACCTGAAATTCCTCAAAATTACGAAAGGGCTGCTTGCAGTAGGGGCAGGTTCGGTGATACGCCTCATAGAGCGCGTAGCGGAGCGCCCTGTCGTCCTTCCTGCGGGGATGATACTCCCGTTCCGGGATATTGAGGACAATGGTCCTTCCGCGCACGGCGAAATTGTACAAATCCCATCCGGTGAAGGTCCTTCCCAGCAGCTCGCCGGGGTCGCGCACCTCGCCGGAATCGCTGTACACCTTGCAGTTGTCCCGGTAGGCGCTCAGCAGCGTCTGCAGGGCAAAAGCGTCCGTCCCGTCCATGATAAACTCCTTTGCCGTCAGCCCCAGCGCGTTGTTGACCTCTTGCAGCTCCGCGCGGAGCAGGGAGAAGAGGTCGAAGGCGGGGTCGTCCCGGGAGTAGACGTCGACGTCCAGCGCCTCGTCGTCGTTCATGTGCACCACGGCGCGGCAGCGATTGTCCATGCCATCCGCCGCCAGCCCATGGAGCCACACGGCGGAGAGCGTGAGCTTGCGCCGCAGGCAGCGGATCATCAGCCGATGCACCACGCTGTCCGGCAGGTAGCTGTATTTCAGGCGGTAGGCGATGTGCTGGGGGTAGTCCGTCTCCGGCGCGGCGTCCTTGTGATCCGCGTCGCACAGGGCGGGGAAGAACATCCTGTCTCCGTCGATGGCATAGCAAAGCTCATGCTGTTCGGCAACGGCCAGAATGTAGGGGATATGCTCCTTCTGATATTCGAGGTCCGGCCGGGTGCGCTTGTACGGATGATCCCGGATCCATTCCGGCGCGCGATTGATCAGCATCTGCTCGATCGCGCTGACGCGGATGCGTCCCTCCTGCGCGGCAGCCCAGCCCTCCTCGATGACGGCGTACAGCGCGTTGGTGAGCCAGACGGGCTGTAACAGGCGGTAGTCCAGCACCTCGCGCCGCGCCCGGTCCCGGTGGTAGCTGAAGCAGATGCCGAGGTTGTTGAAAAAGGTCAGGATACCCGCCTCGTTGCCGTCCTCGATGCCGTTTTCCCGGCAGAGCTTGAAATAATCCTCCCGGGTGAGCACCTCCTTTGTTTTCTGTTCCCTTCGGATCGCCTGCCGCAGCGCGTCCCATTTGGCGTTGATGGTGCGGGTACAGCCCTCGGAATGGGCGGCGAGGTCGACGAGCCTGTCCATGAAGCCCCTGCGGAAATCCTCGGTCTCGGCGTTCATCGCGGAGCAGTAGACCACCTCCTTGATGTTGGGGAAGTCCCTTCGGAGCGCGCTTTCGGCAATGGCGCGCCCGCCGTCGTCGTCCTCCCAGCAGTTCACGAACAGGAGGACGGGAGAATCGGGAGCAAAGGCGTTCACATTGCGCAGCCAGAACCGCGCCCGCCGGTTGGCGTCGGTATTTCTGGTTTTCACCATGACGACGTAGCAGGTCTCCTCCGTCAGGAAGCAGCGGTGCATGGCGTGGAGAAGCTGCTGCCCGCCGAAATCCCAGAAGTGGATGTCAAAGTTCTCCCGCTTCACATGGTAATCCTTGATCTCCACGCCGGGGGTCTTGCTGGTGACGTAGGGGTGTTCCGGCGTTTCCTTTTTTCCTTCGTTGAGAAAGCGCGCGATGGTGTAGCTCTTCCCGGATTCCCCATCCCCCAGAAAGATGACCTTGCACTCCCGCAGCGTGACCTGATCCTCGTACAGGCTGGGGATCAGCTCCGGGTGCTTGACGAAGATGAAAACATCCTGCTCTGAGAGGGTGGTATCATAGAGGATGATGCCGGTTTTCGCATCGGCGTGCAAGTAGACCGAAAAAATGTTGTTATAGTTATAAAATGGAAGTCCGCTGTGCGCAAGGGATCGGGGGATCTGATCCAGTTTAAGGTGAGACAAATTCAAATAGCGGAGCGCGGGAAGTTGACCCAGCGACTCTGGCAGCTTGGTGATGCGGGTAACGCTGAGGTCAAGCCGTTGCAGCGCTTGAAGCTGGCCCAGCGACTCCGGCAGCTTGGTGATCTTGGAACTGCAGAGGTCAAGCCGTTGCAGCGCTTGGAGCTGACCCAGCGACTCCGGCAACGCAGTGATGTTGGTATGGCTGAGGTCAAGCCATTGCAACGCTTGAAGCCGGCCTAGCGACTCCGGCAGTTTGGTGATGCGGGTCCAGCGGAGGTTAAGCTCTTGCAGCGCTTGAAGTCGGCCCAGCGACTCCGGCAGCTTGGTGATATTGGTACCGATAAGGTCAAGCCGTTGCAGCGCTTGAAGCTGGCCCAGCGACTCCGGCAGCGCAATGATGTCACGGAGGCTGAGACTTGTCCGTTCGCTGAGTGCGTGCATTTCTCGCTCACTGAGACGTGTTCCGGCGTCCAGCCTCAGCAGCATATCAAGAATATCGGTATCTGAATAGCGCCGCGTTCCCATACCCGCGCCCTCCTATGCGTTTTCTCCAATATACCACACCTTCCCCCGTTTGTAAACATCGCGCAGGATGGGGAAAAGGGTAATTGAATGAGTTAACAATTTGTGAACAAAATCGACAAGCTAATGGTTTTCCATGCCTAAATGTGTCCCTTTACAAGTTTGGTGTATGCTTTTGATTCCCATTTTTTGTATTTTAATTATGAAATTAGACTACTTAGACTCGATTTGTTAACAGTTTCGTAACTCATTCAATTACCGTAGGATGGGGAACACGGCGACAGCATTTACTTTCTTAAGCCGACGTGATACTATGTCAACTCAA
>CAMKFK010000044.1 GCA_946411835.1 uncultured Clostridia bacterium | reverse complement strand
GCCACTTTTTTCTTGTGACGGGAGGGCGTTGCTATCTTATCTTTCTGACATTGGGGCTTCCCGAAGCCGTTTTTTTATGGTATGATGGTATTATGGATGCAAAAAGGAGCGTGATTTCCATGGTGACCGCGATATCTCCCCGCAGCGCGCGCGCACAGAAGCAGGTGGACGCCCTTCTGGAGCGCGAGGGCATCCGCCGCGACCGCAATCTCGACTACACCTGCGGCGTCTTCGACGGCGACGGGGCGCTGATCGCCACGGGCAGCAGCTTCGGCAACACCCTGCGCTGCTTCGCCGTCTCGGACGAGCATCGCGGCGAGGGGCTGCTGAACGAGGTGGTTTCCCATCTGATCGAGAGGCAGTTTGCGCGCGGCAGCAGCCACATCTTCCTCTACACCAAGCCGGAGAGCGCGCGTTTTTTCGCCGATCTCGGCTTTCATGAGATCGCGCGCGCAAAGACCGCCGTGTTCATGGAGAATCGGCGCGGCGGGTTTGCGGCGTACTGCGCGGGGCTGACCAAAACGCCGCCGGGCAGGACGGCGGCGGTGGTGATGAACGCGAACCCCTTCACGCTGGGGCACCGGTATCTGGCGGAACAAGCGGCGGCGGAAAACGACTTTGTCCATCTGTTCGTTTTGAGCGAGGATGTCGGCCCGATCCCGTTTGCCGTGCGCAAGCGTCTGGTGCGGGAGGGCGTCGCCGATTTGCCGAACGTCGTGCCGCACGATTCGGGGCCGTACATCATCAGCTCCGCCACCTTTCCCAGCTACTTTTTGAAGGACGACGACGAAGCCATTCGCGCCCACGCGGAGCTGGACATCGCGGTGTTCGGCAAAATCGCGGCTGCGCTCGGCGTCACGCGGCGCTATGTCGGCGACGAGCCGACCAGCCGCGTGACCTCGCTGTACAACGAGGTCATGGCGCGGCGGCTCCCCGCGCTGGGCGTGGACTGCGCCATCGTGCCGCGTATGGAAACGAACGGGCGCGTCGTCAGCGCCAGCGCCGTGCGCCAGGCGATCCACGACGGCGCGCTGGACGCGATTGCCGATATGCTGCCGGAAACGACATATCGTTATTTCGCCTCGCCGGAGGCGCAGTCCGTTGTCCAGGCCATCCGCGCGATGGACGACCCGAAGCATTATTGAGGGAGCCTATGGGAACAATCACACTGGAACAAATGCTCGCGGCGCGGGACGCGCGCGTGCGGATGCAGGACGAGCTGCGGAGCCGGTACGGCGCGCCGGTGGTCTCGTTCACCATGAACATCCCCGGACCCGTCAAATACACGCCGCTGATCCGCCGCGCGTTTTTCGAGGGGTACGCCGCGCTGGAAGCGGCACTGTCAGACGCAAAGCTGCCGATCCTGTGGAGCGGCGCGCAGGAGGCGGACACCGGCTGCGAGGCGCTGTTCGCCGTGGACGGCGAGGCTCTGGCGGTCAAGCGCGTCTGCGTCGCCATTGAGGACGCAAACGCGCTGGGGCGGCTTTTTGACATGGACGTGCTCGCGCCCGACGGACACAAGCTCGACCGTGAGACGGTCGGCGGCGGCGCGCGCAGCTGCATCGTCTGCGGCGCGCAGGGACGCGGCTGCGCTTCGCGGCGGACGCACGGGGTCGAGGAGCTGCAAGCGGCGACGCGGCGCATCCTCTGCGCGCACTTCGCCGAGTCGGAAGCGCGGCGGATTGCCGATTTGGTGACGCGCGCGCTGCTCGACAAGGTCTACACCACGCCGAAGCCCGGCCTGGTGGACCGCAGCAACAACGGCAGCCACGCCGACATGACGGTTGCGGCGTTCGAGCGGAGCGCCGAAGCTCTGCGCGGCTGCTGGCGGCAATGCTTCACCGTTGGGTTTGAGACCCGCACCGCCGCGCCGGACGCGACCTTCGCCCGGCTGCGGAAAGCGGGCGTGGAGGCAGAGCGCGCGATGCGCGCGGCGACGGGCGGCGTCAATACGCACAAGGGCGCGATTTTCACCCTCGGCGTCCTCTGCGGCGCGATTGGGCGGCTGTGGACGCCGGAATCGCCGCATGAAGACGTGGACGTCATCCTGCGGGAATGCGCCCGGATGACGAAAGCGACCGTCGAGGCGGAGCTCGCGGCGCTGTCCGCGCACCCCGAAGCGGCGGTCACGAAAGGGCAGCGGTTCTATTTGGAGTACGGGATGCGCGGCATTCGCGGCGAAGCGGCGGCGGGATTCCCCGCCGTCGCCTGTACCGCCCTGCCCACGCTGCGCGCCGCGCTGCGCGCGGGCCACAGCCGCAACGACGCGGGCGTGTACGCGCTGCTGGCGCTGATTGCGCGGAACGAGGACACCAACATGGTTGCGCGCGGCGGCGTTGCGGCGGCGAAAGAAGCGGCGGACAGGGCGGCCCTTTTGCTGGCGGACGGTGCCCTCCCGGATCTGCACGCCGTCAGGCGGCTGGACATGGCGTTCATTCAGAAGAATCTCTCTCCCGGCGGCTGCGCCGACCTGCTGGCGGCAGCGTATTTTCTTGAGACCTGGAGCGGATCGTGGAGGAGGTGCGCGGATCATGCCGATAAACCGTTCTGACCGATGGGGGCAGGCTGCGCTGCTTGTGCCGGAGTATTGCATCCCCGGTGAGGAATACACGCTTGCAAACAGTCTGGACGAGCTGCGCCGCTTCAACGAACACGCCGCGCGGCGCGCGTCCGACGTCCCGACGCGCGTCGGGCTGCGGCTGATTCCGGACGCCTTTGACGACGCGGCGCTGACTGGCGTCCGCGTGTCGGAGCTTGCCGCGCTCGCGTCGGAGATACGGGGGCTCCGCTCGATCACGGTACGCGGCTGCTTCGTGCGCGGGAGGCTCGTCGGGCTGCACGGCAAGGAGCTGGGACGCTTCTTCCGCGCCTGCTACGAAAGCGCAAAGCGGATGACGGTCATCCTGCCCTGCGCCATGCCCTACCTCTGCGCGGAGGGCGCTCTCGCCGCGCTGGAATACAACCGGACGGAGCATCCCGAAACGCTCCCGGACGCTGTGATTGCCGCGCAGACCGTCGCCATGCAGAACAGCACCGCGTTTTACGCAAAGCTGCTCATCACATAGAGAAACCCCGGACGCGCGCGTCCGGGGTTTCGTATCGTCGTTACGTTTTACGGTACGGGGTATCCTCCAGCGGGAGGCTCTGGCGGAACTTGCCGTCATACTTGTAGTACGCGGCGGCGCAGGCGGGGGCGGTGGGGATCATGCACAGCTCGCCGCAGCCTTTCGCGCCGAGGGAGAAGGGCAGCTTGTCCTCTTCCTTCGGCTCGCAGAGGATGACCTGCAGCTCCGGCGCGGCGTCGGCGCGCAGGAAGCCGATGGTGCCGAACTTACTCTTGAGCGTGCCGTTTTCGATCTCGATCTTCTCCGTCACGCCGTAGCCGATGCCCATGAGCATACCGCCCTCGATCTGACCCTCGACGGACTGGATGTTCACCGGCGTGCCCACGTCGAACGCGGAGACCGCCTTGGTGATCTTCCCCTCGTCGTTGAGCACGATGACCTGCGCGCCGTAGGAATACGACACGTGGCTGATGGGATTCTCCTTGATCGCGCCCAGCGGGTCGGTCTGCGCCGAGTATTCGCCCAGGAACTCCTGCCCCTCCAGCTCCGCGAGCGTCTTGCCCGCGAGCGCCGCCTTGAGCTTTTCGCCCACGCGGCGCGCCGCTTCGCCGGTCATGACCGTTTGGCGCGAGGCGGTGGAGGTGCCGGCGTCCGGCGTGCGGACGGTGTCAGCGTTCTCAAAAATGAACAGCGCCGGGTCCAGCTCCGTGACGTGACAAATCTCCGTCAGCACCATCTGTCCGATGCCCTGTCCCATGCAGGACGCGGAGGTGCGGATGTGTATCCTCCCGTCCTCGACCGAGAGCAGCACGCGCCCGATGTCCTTTTTGCCCATGCCGGTGCCGGAGTTCTTGAAGCCGCAGGCAAGCCCCGCGTACTTGTTCGCGTAGTAGACGTCCTTCACCGCGTCGAGGCACGCCGCCATATTGGTGTTCGGGTCGGCGGTCTGACCGTTGGGCAGCACGTCGCCCGGCTTGATGGCGTTGCGGCGGCGGAACTCCCATGGGTCGATGCCCACCATCTCGGCGAGCAGGTTGATGTTCATCTCCGTGGCAAAGCAGCTCTGCGTCACGCCGAAGCCGCGGAACGCGCCGGAGGGCACGTTGTTTGTGTAAACCGACATACCGAAGATGTCGATGTTCTGGTAGTTGTAGGGTCCCGCCGCGTGGGTACAGGCGCGGTGCAGCACCGGCCCGCCGAGGGAGGCATACGCGCCCGTGTCGGCGATGATGATGCCCTTCATGCCTGTGAGGATGCCGTTTTCGTCACAGGCGGTGGTGAACTCCATCTCCATCGGGTGGCGCTTGACGTGATACGCCAGCGACTCCTGACGGGTGTATTTGACCTTGACGGGCTTTTTCGTCACCCACGCCATCAGCGCGGCGTACTGCTGGACGGACATATCCTCCTTGCCGCCGAAGCCGCCGCCGACGAGCGGCGCGCGGGCGTGCACCTTCTCGGCGGGGAGCTTGAGCATCGCTGCGCATTCGCGCTGCACGTCGTAGACCGACTGGCTTGTGGTGTAGATGAGCAGCCCGTCCTCACCCTCCGGGAGCGCGACCGCGCACTCCGGCTCCATGAAGCCGTGCTCCTGCCAGGAGGTCTTGTACTTGCGCGTGACGACGTACTTGGAGTTTTTGATCGCCTCGTCCGCGTTGCCGCGCACAAGATTCGCCCGACTCATGACGTTGCCGTCCGGGTGGATGAGCGGCGCGTCGCCCCGGAGCGCGTCGTAAGGGCTCGTGATGGGGGTAAGCTCGGTGTAGTCCACCTCGACCAGCGCGGCGATTTCATCCAGCTTGTCCTTTTTGTCGGTGGCGATGAGCGCGATGACGTTGCCGTTGTAGCGCGTGACGTCGCCGACGCCCATCATCACGTCCCAGTCCTGCTTGATGTGGCCGATCTTGTTGCAGGGCACGTCGTCCTTCGTCAGCACCTCCACGCAGTCGGGATGCGCCATTGCCTTCGTGACGTCCACGCGGTCAATGCGCGCGCGGGGGTACTTTGAGAAGACGGGCTTGGCGTAGAGCATCCCGTCGAAGACAAGATCGTCGGCGTAGAGCCCGGTGCCGTTGACCTTCTCGGCGGCGTCGATACGCTTGGCGCGCTCGTTCATGTGCAGCGTTTTGGGCGGGGGGGGGACGTCCTTTTTCTCGCGGAAGTATTCCGCCGCCATCAGGATCGCGTCCTCGATCTTCTGGTAGCCCGTGCAGCGGCAGAGGTTGCCTCGGATCGCCGCCTTGACGTCGGCGCGCGTTGGGTTGAGGTTCGTGTCCAGCAGGCTCTTGGCGGAGAGAATCATGCCGGGGATGCAGAAGCCGCACTGCACCGCGCCCGCCTCGGCGAAGCAATGCTCGTAAATCTTCATCTCCTCGGGGTCGATGCCCTCGACGGTCAGCACCTTTTTGCCAGCGAGCTTGCTGAGAGACACGACGCAGGCTTTCGTCTTCTTGCCGTCCACAAGCACCGTGCAGGTGCCGCAGACGCCCTCGCTGCATCCGTCCTTGGTCGCGGTCAGGTGCAGATCGTCGCGCAGGAAGCGCAGCAGCTTTTTGTCGTGCGCGGACTCGTAGTCCTTGCCATTGATGTTGACTGTAAACATAGAACCCTCCCAATCAGACGCCGAACTTGGTCAGGAAGTCGCCCAGCAGGTTCATGCACACGTTCTTGCGGTATTCCGCGCTGACGCGGCCGCGCGTGAGCACCATGCGCTCGGCGTAAGCCCTGAGATAGTCCGCCTTGAGCGCCTTCGCCTCGTCGAGGGTCTTGCCGAGGAGCATGGCCTCGATGTCCTTGAAGCGCAGCACGGTGTCCGCCACCGCGCCGAACGCGGCGGCGACGTTGGTGATTTTGCCGTCCTCCGCTGCAAACACGCCCGCGAACGACACGCGGGAAATCGCCAGCGCGTTGCGCCCGCCGACCTTTTCGTAGTAGTACTGCTCCAGACCCTGCTTCGGCAGCAGGATCTCCGCAATCAACTCGTCGTTTCCGAGGTCGAGCTTCTTGCGTCCCAGATAGAACTTGTCGACGTCGACGGTGCGCTCGCCGCGCAGGGAGACGAGGCGCAGCTTCGCGTCCGCGACAAACTCAATGAGCACGGAGTCCGCCTTGGCGGAGCCGTTGCCCAGGTTGCCGCCGAAGGTGCCCGCGTTGCGGATGGCGGGCGCGGCGATGCGCGAGACCGCCTCCTTCATCAGCTGCGGCACGTCGGGGGAGGCGATCGCCTCGGTAAACGTGACCGCCGCGCCGATGCGGATGGATTCGTCATCGACCGTGATCCGCTTCAGCTCGGGAACCTTGTTCAGGAAAAGATACGCCACGCCCGGACGGTTCTCCACCATCAGGTCGGTGCCGCCGGCGTAGGGGACGACATTGTGCGCCGCGCGGAGCTCCAGCGCCTCCTGCAGGGAGGCGGCGACATAACCGTTTACCATAGTCCGTTGCCCTCCTTTGCCGCGTTGTTCACCGCATTCACGATGGCGTTGTACCCCGTGCAGCGGCAGAGATTGCCGGAAAGCCCCTCGCGGATCTCATCCTCGGTGGGGTGGGGATTTTTGGAAAGCAGCGCCTCGGCCGCGAGCACCATGCCGGGGATGCAGAAGCCGCACTGCACGGCGGAAACCTCGCCAAACGCCTTTTCCAGCGCCGCAAAGCGCTTTGTCTCGCGGAAGCCCTCCATCGTGACGACGCTTGCGCCCTCGACGGCGCCCATGGCGACGCAGCAGGAGTTGTAGAGCACGCCGTCAATGAGCACGGAGCAGGCGCCGCACTCGCCCTCCTTGCAGCCGCACTTGACGCTGGTGCAGCGGTATTCATCGCGCAGCACGTCCAGCAGACGGTCGACCGCGCTGCCGGCGTAGGCGGTCGCCTTGCCGTTGAGCGTAAAACGAATGTCAGCCATCTCAGATTCCCTCCTTCGTGATAACGGCGAGCGTGTCCTCCGCCGTGAACGGCGCGTGGTTCAGCGTCACGCCGCCCAGCGCCTGCTCCATCGCCTCGAGATACGCGCCCGGCGCGCCGACGAGCGGCAGCTCGCCCGCACCCTTCGCGCCGTAGGGCCCGTCGGGGTACTTCTCGACGTGGAGCATACACTTGAGATTCGGCACGTCCTTTGCCGTCGGGATCAGATAGTCGGAGAAGGAGTTGTTGCGGATGCGCCCCTTCGCGTCGTAGTCCATCTTCTCGATGGAGGCGTAGCCAATGCCCTGGAGGAAGCCGCCCTCCATCTGACCGAGCACAACGTTGTAGTCGATGGGCGTACCCACGTCAAACGAGCCGTAGGCGCCGAGCACCTTGGCGAGACCCGTATGGGTGTCAATCTCCAGCTCGATGGCGTTGACCGCCCACGCATAGGTCGGGTAGGCGTCGCCCTCAAACTTGTCGATATAGAACGGGATCATGAAGTCCGGCTCCTTGAAGCGCTCCTCGACCTCCTGCTCCTCGCCGTCCACCCACTGCTCGCGCAGCTTGATCGCGGCGCGGCGCAGCAGCTCGCCGACGACCATCAGCGAGCGCGAGGCGACGGTCGGGCCCGAATCCGGCACCCGCGCGGTGTCGGGATGGCTGTAATACACCTTGTCGAGCGGGATGTTCAGCTCGTGGGCGACGATCTTCGGGAAGGTCGTGCGCACGCCCTGGCCGATCTCGCCGTTGGAGGCAAGGACCTCGACCGTACCGTCCTTGTACTTGCGCAGCTTCGCCACCGCCTTGATGAGGTCGCGCTCGCCCGAGCCGGTGAAGCCCGCGCCGTGGAAGTACATCGACATACCGATGCCCCGGCGGAAGCGCCCCGTCTGCGGCTTGGCATACGCGGCGCGCTTGGCGCGGTAGTCGCACGCCTTGTCGATCTCGTCGATCATCACGGGGATGGGAACAGGGAAGTGGTACTTGCCGCAGGTGGAGGTTGTGTCGCCCTGCTTCACGAGGTGCGCTTCCTTAAACGCGAGCGAGTCCACGCCGAGGTCGCGGGCGATGTGGTCCATTATCATCTCGACCGCGAAGAAGGTCTGCGGCGCGCCGAACCCGCGGTACGCGCCGCAGGGCGAGGTGTTGGTCTTGCGCGCACAGCCGTGGACGCGGACATTGGGAACGTTGTAGATGCCGGGGGCGGCGATGATGCCGCGCTGGAGCACGACGGCGGAAAGCGTCGAATACGCGCCGGCGTTGAAGATCACGTCAATGTCCATCGCCGTCACCCTGCCGTCCTTGACCGCGACCCTGTAGCGGCACAGCGACGGGTGGCGCTTGGAGGTGTACTCCATATCCTCGCGCCGGTCAAACACGCAGCGCACGCTCTTGCCGCACTTGCGCGCCGCCACCGCGACCTGACAGCCGAGGATGGAGGGGAACGCCTCCTTGCCGCCGAAGCCGCCGCCGGTCACGTCCTGCAGGACGTGAACGCCGGAGGGACCGCAGCCGAGGACGCGCGCCACCGCGCCGTGGATGTAATAGGCGCACTGCGACGAGCCGTGGACGAACATACGCCCGCCCTCCTCCGGCTCCGCCATCATGCCCTGCGTTTCCAGATAGGCCTGTTCCTGATAGCCGGTTTCAAACTCCTCGTCATAGACCTTGTCCGCCTCGGCGAACGCCTTGTCCACATCGCCGTGGCCGAAGTTGTAGTCGAAGAACTGCTCCGTCGCCGCGCGCAGATCGAGCACGGGCGTCAGCTCCTCGTACTCGACCTTGCAGGCGTCGCGCAGGCGCTCGACCACCTTCGGGTCGGGACCGCAGAGCATGGCGATGGGTTCGCCGATGTACTCGACGGTCTCGCGGCAGAAAACGGGCGTGTCGTCCAGCACGATGTTGACGTTGTTGTCGCCGGGCACGTCCTTTGCGTCCACGTAGAAATAGCCCTCGGGCAGCTCCGGCACCTCGACCCTCAGGACCTTTGCGCGCGCGACCTTCGCGCGCAGAAGTTTGCCGCAGAGCACGCCCTCCGACGGATAGTCGGCGACGTAGACGCTGCGGCCGGACACCTTCGGCGCATGGTCTTTCTTGACGACGCTTTGACTGATTTTTTCCATCCTCGATCAAGCCTCCTTTATTGTTTCCGTGCCTTCGTAGTTTTGTCTGCATTGCTGGTAGTCGCGCGGCGTGTCCACATCGACCCACACGCCCGCATCCTCCACGGGAACAGTGCGAACGTCTCCCGCAAGCCGCGCCCAGAGCTCCCGCAGGCCGCCCGCGCCGTCAAACGACAGTATCGCGGGAAGCATCCTCGCGTCGATGAGCGGCGGATGCTTACGGTAACCGTCGAGCGTCGGGAAGATCACGCCGGACGGCGCGCGCCGCCGGGCGTCGAGCAGGGTGCGGAACGTGTCCGGCGAGACTGCCGGCATATCGCCCGGCAACAGGAAAAACGCGTCGCATGTCGGCAGCGCTGCCGCGCCGATTTGGATCGAGCGGAGCATATCCGTTGTCGCGTAACCCTCGTTGCGGACGAAGCGGACACGCTCGCCGAACGCGCGGGATAAAACACGCTCCACATCCTCGGCGCGGCAGCCCGTCACCACGGTCGCCGTTTCCGCGCCGCCCGCAAGCGCGCTGCCCACGCTGTTTTCGATCAGCGTCGCGCCGCGCAGGGGCAGCAGGGGCTTGAACTCGCCCATGCGCCGACTGAGCCCCGCAGCCAGAACCAGAGCGCGGACCGTCTCCTCCCGCCGCAAAAAACCACCTGCCTCCCGAAAAAAGATGTTCGCTATTCTCTGGATAGAATAACCCTGTTCTTTATTATAGGAAGCAGGCGGCAAAAAAGCAAAATATTTTTTTGGGAACCACGCAGAAATTATCGGATGATTTTTGTGAAAATGAACCGTTCTCGGAACTCCTTTTGTGCAATTTGATGAATGGTTTCCTCGAATTCTTGGTATGCCAGCAGGAAACGCTCTCCCTCCGGCGTGAGCGACGTGCCGCCGCCGCCCTTCCCGCCGCGCTGGCGCGCGACGATCTGATAGCCGAGATTTTGCTCCAATTGGTTAATCATCTCCCAAGCCTTGCTGTAGGCGAGCCCGGTGCAGGCGCAGCCGCCGTGGATGCTGTAGCGGTCGGAAATGAGGAAGAGCAGCAGCTTAAGCCGCTCGTTGAGGAAGGGGACTTCCGTCTCCATGCGCATGTGCAGCACGGGGTGGAGGATCGCGGCGTTGTGCGTTTTGAGCTGCTTTTGCAGGTCATCGGCGTTGTGGACGTTCAGGATCACGCCCTTGTCGTCCACATCGACATAGGCGCGGTGCGCGCCGCTTGCGCCGATGGCGCCGCGCAGACCGTTCTCACCCCGATACCGCAGAATCGCCGGCAGGACCTTTTGATTGATGAGGACGGGGTGTCCGCCCTGCCCCTGATAGGACGCGACCACGACGTCCGCCTCGCATTCCATCATGGACAGCAGCGTGGTCGGCGTGAACATCGGCACGTTGACCGGCGTGAACAGAATGCGATCGCATTTCCCGTCGAGGTATGACAAGCCCAGCTTGACCGAGGCAAGCAGCTCGGGATCGTCCTCGGTGTTCTGCACGAAGATCACGCCGTAGGCGGCGAGCTGGCGCTTGATCTCGTCCTCGTTTTCCCCGGTGATGATGACGATGGGAAAGATGCCCGCCTGCTGGTAGGTGATGACAATGCGGCGGATGACTGAGATCGTACCGACCTGCAGCAGGGGCTGCGCAACATTTTTGTTGGCTGCGGCAATCACGCCGCCGACTTTGCTGATACGCACGATGCATCCTCCTGACGGTACATAGTATAACTAATCATATCACGCGGGAAAGCGCGGCGCAAGGCTTTCATTTTGCGAAAACCTGCGTCGGCGCATATTCGCATGAAAAAAAGTATTGACAAGACAGCGCATCTTTGCTATATTATCAGAGCACCCAAAATTGCGCGTTTTGAGCAATCTGTCAGGTGAGACCGTGGTGACAGTGGGCTGTGATTAAAGAAACTGAATAAGCTGGTGTAGCTCAGTTGGTAGAGCAGCTGATTCGTAATCAGCAGGTCGCCGGTTCGAGTCCGGCCACCAGCTCCAAATAACTCCTGAAAATCTTTGATTTTCAGGAGTTATTTTGTTTTTTTGTTGCAAAAATGATGATTTCTGTCCATGGAAAGCCGCCGTCGGTTTGCCGTGAACGTGTGGCGCTCAAAAGCTCGTCCGCAAGAGGGGGATCGCGTTGATGACCGGCTCTTCGTAGGGGTGGATGCGCTTGACGGCGGCGATGGTTTCGTCCATACGCTCGGTGCGGACGGTCACCTCAACCTTCAGCTCCGGCTCGCGGCTGATTTCGCCCACGTCGCCAAGGTAGGGAGACGCGCCCTCCAGAGGACGCCAGCAGCCCGTCACACGGCTGTAGGACAGGCAGCAGTCATAGTTCCCGATGTGCCCTGCGTCCACCTCCTGCAAGGCGCGCTGTAAGGGCTCCAGATGCGTTTCGGGGATGAAGATTTCCAGCTTGCAGTATTCGCCCATGCTCACAGCACAGCCTCCAGCGCGCGCTTCACCTCCGCCTTGATCGTCTCATAGCCGTCGCCCGGGTGCGCCTCGTAGAGCTTCCTGTCGCCCGCGTAGATCGTCGGGACGTAGTAATAGTCGGTGTAGCGGCTTGCCGCCTCGCTCTCGCGCTCCTCCTCGATCCACTCGATCGCGACAGCGCGGTAGGCGGGGTTCTCCGCTTGCAGCTCGGCGAGCGCCTGACGCGCCTTGCGGCAGTAGGGGCAGTTGTCCAGATGCAGGATGGTGAGCTTCTTCGCACTGCTCACCCACTTTCCGGCGTACAGGAGCATCTTGTCCCGGTTCTGCGCGATTTCGCCGCGCTCCATGCGCTCGTCCCACACGTCCGGCGAGATCGCCTCGTAGGAGATGTTGATCGCCGCCTGCGGGCAGCCCCACAGCTCCAACAGCGTCTCATTGATGCGCTCGGCGACTTTGCGCACGGTTTCCTCGTCCTTGGGGTATCCTTTGATGGCAATGTACGGCATGGGGCGCGCCTCCTTTGGTAGAAAATCAGAATGCTAATAAATTATGCCGAAACTGTCAGCGCAACCCGATTGACAAAGTCGGCAAGTTTTAGCTCTTCTTTTTTTGGCGTTATCTCCGCTCGAATTTCATTTCCGTTCTCATCTTTAATTCTGTTTTCTGTATGTGGATTATACCAATAAAACGTCGTTCCGTCTGGAACAACATATATTTTTGCATTCACATCTCTTGCAATATGAATCTCTTGCTTCACAGCTTTTTGAATTTTCTTTTCGCTGTCCAGTTCCGAAGGCAATTTGAACTCCAAAAAAACCACAACGTGTTTATCCTTGTCCACAATTAAAACGTCTGGCTTTTTCCCTAAGTTTACAGTTGGCAAAACACCTGCCAATAAGTTTTGGGCCAAAAGATCTCTAACTGTTGTTGCACCAAGACTATAGCAGGTATACTTATCAAGAATATTTACCGGGGTTGAATACAAGGCATTTTGAATAGTTTGCTCTGACATAGTGTATGCCCTCCTCGTAGTTTTCTCCCACTATTCTACACCATCCGCGCCCCGACCGCAACCCGATTTACTCCCCGATCTCCAAATACCGGATCATCCGCTCCGGTGTGTCGAGGATATAGAGACCGTATCCGCCAAAGCGGTGCTCCACCGTGCCGCGCGTCAGCGTGATCTAGCGGTAGAGACCGGAGTGCGAGGCGTACGACGAAACGTGGCAGAGCCTTGCGAGCAGATGTTTCGTCAGGCAAGGCGGAGGACGAAGGCGGGCTGTCGCCCGTCAAGAATGACAACGCAGCATGGCGAAAAATATGCTATGATAGCAGCAGGCTTGGCAAGCGCTTTGAAGCGTGGCGGAGTATCCGACCTGCGTCGCCGCGACCGGCGAGGATAGATCCGGCGTCGAAATGCGCGATGAAAACGAGAATCTCCGGCTGACGCGGAAGATGATGGCGGAGCGTGCGCAGAAGTACCGCATCGTGCAGGATCGGCTGTGCGAAAGCGGCTTCGTCCGCTTCCTGCTCGACGAGGGAGAAGAAAGGAAACACACATGACCATTACTTTTTATCTCGGCGCGACCGAGGGCAACGATCCCGCGCTCAAAACGGCGGTACGGGAGCTTGGCACATGGATCGGCGAGAGCGGTCACGCGCTCGTCTACGGCGGTTCGAAGTGCGGGCTGATGGGTGAGCTGGCGGAAAGCGTCCTGCAAGCGGGCGGCGAGGTCACGGGCGTGGGGCCGCAGTTTTTCATCGACGCGGGTCTTGAGTACGACGCCATCACGCGCCTCATCGTCACGCGGGATATGTCCGAGCGCAAGGCGAAGATGATCGAGCTGGGCGACGCCTTTATCGCGTTCCCCGGCGGCACGGGTACGCTGGAGGAGATCGCGGAGGTCATGAGCAAGGTGTCGCTGCGGCACCTCGACGTGCCGTGCATCGTCTACAACTTAAACGGCTACTATGATGATCTCCGCGCCCTGCTCGACCACATGGTGGAGATGGAGCTTTGCACAGAAGAAAGACTGCGCGGCGTCTGCTTCGCCGACGACCTCGCGCAGATCAAGGCGATCTTGAAAGACTGACGACAAATGGGCGGAGGACAAACCGATGCAGAACAAAAGAGGCTTTTCGCACTGAACACGAAAAACCTCTTTTCGGCCGGCTTCGCGGCGAACGGCGCGGCATGGATCGACGACGGGGAAGAGCGCGTGCCGCCGATTCCCGTTCTTTGCGCTCCCTTGAAAACCGGGCGAGGGCTTGCGAGCAGGTGTTTCGTCAGGCAAGGCGGAGGACGCTTGCCGGACTGCCGCCCGCCGGGGACGACAAGAAAGCACGGCGGAGCATATGCCGCGAAGACAGCCTTGTTTTCATGGGAGAATCGAATCAGAAACGGAGCTAATCGACCTCCGCACGGAGCGCGGCCATAAGCCATGCGCCGAACGTCTCGTCGGAGGGGGAGAGGGCGGGGGAGACGCCATCCGGCTCCGCCGCCATGTCGCACACCGTGACCTCCAGTCCCGCCTGCGCCACGGCGGTCTGCAGGACTGCCATGAGGCGTCGCTTGACCTGTCCGGAATTGAGCAGCAGGATGCTCTGCCTTTCCAGATTATCGTTTGACAGGTGCGCGCTCAGCCGCAGCGCCAGCTTTGCCGCGCCCTTGAGCACGCTGTTCTCCTGACCGAGACGCTCCACACCGTCGGCGACGACGGGACTCTGCACCAGCGCGGGGTAGTCGATCGCGACCTGCGCGGCGCGCAGGGTCAGGTCGCTGCCCGGACGGTCCACCGCCAGCAGACGTCCGATCCGGATGACCGGCGCGCCGAACAGTTCCGCCAGATGGCGGTTCGCGGAGGCGCGCATCCGCTCCTCGTGGGCGGAGACGAGCCAGACCACCGCCTTGTCCTTCTCGTCCGTGCTCATCCGGTCCAGCACCGCAGCCGCCGCCCGGCTTGCGTCCGCGCCCAGTCCTGCGAGAAAGCGGTCCAGCTCGTTTGGCTGCTCCTTTGCCGCGCAATGCTTCACCAGCGCGGGCAGGAGCGCCTCCACGCATTTCTTGTGGTCCACCGCCGCCAGCTCCAACCGAATGTCCATATTGACCTCCCTGTGTTTTTCATACGCTGATTGATTCAGCGATTCCATAACAGTGTAGCACAGTTTTTGCAAAAAGAGAATCGCCATGCGGCCCGACCGCATGGCGATTTCAGACCGAAGACGGAGCCCCGCAGGGTTTCGCGCCCGCAGGCGCGAAGCACGGGTATGCGCTTGCGCGC
>CAMKFK010000043.1 GCA_946411835.1 uncultured Clostridia bacterium | reverse complement strand
AACCCCCGACCTGCTGATTACAAATCAGCTGCTCTACCAACTGAGCTACACCAGCATGGGATGCCGTTGTCATTATTTCCACAGCATCGATTAGTTTAACAGACATCAGTGCCTTTGTCAAGAACTAATTCCGCGATTCCGGAAATATTTTTGCGACGCCTTGACTTCCCCGCCGACAGCCGATAGAATAACCCCGTCGGGCCACAAGATCAGGCCCAAAAGAAAGGGGTCGTACTATGCTGCACAAAGCCATGCAGAACCGCTGGACGCGGCTGTTGATCGGAATCCTCGGCACCTTCATCAACGCGGCGGGCGTCAACTACTTCATCGTTCCCGTGGGACTTTACAGCGGCGGCATTCTCGGCGTCAGCCAGCTGCTGCGCACCCTCATTGCCGGCCGCGTCCCGCTGCCGGCCGGCGTGGACATCGCCGGCGCGCTGTATATGCTGCTCAACCTGCCGCTGATCCTGCTGGCGTGGCGCGCGCTGGGGCGCGTGTTCGTGGTGCGGACGCTGGTCTGCACGGCGACCTCCTCGTTCTTCTACAGCGTCATCACCGCGCCCGCCGCCCCCATTTTGGAGGAGCGGATCGCCTGCTGTCTCGTCGGCGGCATCATCGGCGGGCTCGGCCTGGGCGTCACGCTGACCGCCGGCTGCTCCAGCGGCGGGCTGGACATCCTCGGCCTCTGGCTCGCCAAGCGCGGCAGCCACTTCACCGTCGGCCGCTTCTCCATCAGCTTCAACGCCGTGCTCTACGCGCTCTGCGCGTTCCTGTTCGACCTGCAGACGGCGCTCTACTCCCTCATTTACAACATTTTCTCCATGTTCATGGTGGACCGCGCCCATCAGCAGGGCATCAACGTGCAGGTGTTCATCTTCACCCGCAACGAGGACGCCGAAATGCCCCGAAAAATCATGCAGGGGCTGGGACGCGGCGTGACCTACTGGGAGGGGCTGGGCGCGTACACGGGCAAGCAGATCCGCGTCATGTGCGTCGCCGTGTCCAAATTCGAGGAGGAGGACCTGCGCCGCATCGTGCTCGACGAGGACCCCCACGCCTTCTTCATCGTGCACGAGGGCGTGCGCATCGAGGGCAACTTCATCCGCAAGGTGTCCTGACCCATGGAGCGGCACACGATTCAGGTCATCGCCCATATCGAGAGCGATTTCAAGACCAAATTCGGCATTCCGCGCCAGAGCGGTCTGGTGCCGGAGCTGACGGCGCGGGTCGTGTTCGAACCGGCGTACCGCAGCGCCGACGCGCTGCGCGGCATCGAGGGGTTCGACCGGCTGTGGCTGATCTGGCAGTTTTCCGCAGCGGTGACGGACGGATGGCGTCCCACCGTGCGTCCGCCGCGTCTCGGCGGCAACGCGCGCATGGGCGTGTTCGCCACGCGCTCGCCGTTCCGCCCGAACCCGCTGGGGCTTTCCTGCGTCGTGCTGGAGCGCGTGGACCGGGACGCGGCGGACGGGCCCGCGCTCGTGGTGTCGGGCGCGGACCTGATGGACGGCACGCCGATTTACGACGTCAAGCCCTACGTGCCCTACGCCGACGCCTTTCCCGACGCGCGCGGCGGCTTCGCGTCCGCGACGCCGGAAACGGTGGCGGTGGACTTCCCCGCGCCGCTGCTGGCGCGCGTGGCGGAGGGCAGGCGCGCCGCGCTGCTTGGGGTGCTGGCGCACGACCCGCGCCCCCGCTATCAGGACGATCCCGCGCGCGTGTACGGCATGTTGTTCGGCGCGTACGAGGTGCGCTTCCGCGTGGCGGACGGCGTGCTGACCGTCGTGGACGTGGAGCGGGCATAGAAAGAAGGAGGGGCGCCATGGAGCAGTCGGCGTCGGAAATGCTGCGCCGCTTTGTCGGCGGCGGCGAAACGATCCTGCGCGCGGCGGAGCTGGGCGCGGGCCACGTCAACCGCACCTGGCGCGTGGAGACGGACGCGGGCGTCTACATCTGCCAGCGCCTCAGCCGGGACGCGCTGTCCGGCGCGGCGGACGCCATCGCGTACAACTATCTGCGCTACGCCGAAGCCTGCGCCGCAGCGCGGGACGAGTTCCCGGACTGGACCTTCCCCCGATGGCTGCGCACGGAGGACGGCGGCGTCCTCCTCCGCGACGGCGCGGGCGACGTCTGGCGGGCGTACCCGATGCTCCGGGGGCGGACGTACCGCTCGGGCGCGGGCCTGCCCGACGGGGTGATCCGGCAGTTCGCGTGGGGGCTTGCCGTGCTGCACCGCGTGCTCGACCGCTATCCCGCGCCGCCGAAGACGGTGATTCCGCATTTTCACGATCTTGCGCACGAGTACGCCGCGTTCCGCGCGCTCACGGACAGCGCGCGGGCGGTTCCCGCCGTGAACGAGCGGATCGAGCGGGACATGCGGGACCTTGCGCGTGCGCTCCCGCTTCGTCGGGACGCGGTCGTCCACGCGGACACGCGGATCGGGAACGCCATCTTTGACGGGAACGGGCGCGTGATCGCGTTCATCGACACCGACACCATCTCGACGGGCTGCCGTCTCCTCGACGTGGCGGACGGCGTCCGTTCGGTCTCCTGCGTCCGGGAGGCGGACGGCTCCGGGCGCTTTGACCGGCGCGCGTATGACGTATTCGTCGACGCGCTGGCCGCCTCGCCCTGCCGCACCCTGTCCGACGCGGAGCTCGACGCCGTTCCGGACGCTCTGCTGCGCGTCAGCTTCGAGCTGGGGCTGCGGTACTATACGGACTACCTGCGCGGGAACGTGCACTTCCGCGTCCGCGAGCCGGAGGAGGCGCTCCGCCGCGCGCAGGGCCAATTCGCCCTGACGGACGCAATCCGCGCGGCGTTTTAATCAAAAGAGGGAAGCGACTTCGCTTCCCTCTTTTAATCAGTAGCTGCCGAGGTCCGCCGCCTTATCGGCGTTCTCGCTGGCGCCGAACTGGTAGTCGTTGCCGGGAAGGACGGCGTTGAGCGCCACGCCCGCGATGGCGGCGATGGCGAGGCCGGTCAGCGTGACCGCCGCGTCGCCGATCCGGAAGGTCAGCCCGCCGGTGGAGCTGAAGCCCAGGCCGCTGACGAACATCACCGCCGCGATGATGAGGCTGCGGGACTTGGTGAGGTCGACGCGGTTCTCGACGATGTTGCGCACGCCGACGGCGGAGATCATGCCGTAGAGAATGAAGCTCACGCCGCCGACGATCGCCGCCGGAATGGAGTTGACCAGCGCGTCGAACTTCGGGGAGAAGGACAGGATGATCGCGTAAATCGCCGCGAGGCGGATCACGCGCGGGTCGTACACGCGGGAGAGCGCCAGCACGCCGGTGTTTTCGCCGTAGGTGGTGTTCGCGGGGCCGCCGAACATACCGGCGAGCGCCGTGGCAAGCCCGTCGCCGATCAGGGTGCGGTGCAGGCCGGGGTCGGAGATGAAGTTGTTGCCGGTGGTGGAGGAGATGGCGGACACGTCGCCGATGTGCTCCATCATGGCGGCGATGGCGATGGGCGCCATGACGAGGATGGACGTGAGGTCGAACCGAGCGAGCGTGATTTTTTGCAGGCCGACGAGGCTCGCCTCGTGCACGGCGGTGAAGTCGACCTGCCCCGTGACAAGCGCCACGACATAGCTGACGACGACGCCGAGCAGGATCGGGATGATCTTTATCATGCCCTTGCCCCAGATGTTGGCGGCGATGATGACCGCGATGGCGACCAGCGCGAGCGCCCAGTTGCTGCTTGCGTTGCCGATGGCGCTGCCCGCGAGGTTGAGCCCGATCATGATAATCATCGGCCCGGTGACGACGGGCGGGAAATAGCGCATGACCTTCCACGCGCCGAGCAGCTTGAACAGCAGCGCCAGCAGCAGGTACAAAAGCCCCGCGACCACGATGCCGCCCAGCGCGTAGGCGAGCTTGTCGTCCGGCGCCATCCCGGCGTACTTGCCCGCGTCCAGGTTGGCGACGGCGGCGAAGCCGCCGAGGTACGCGAACGACGAGCCGAGGAACGCGGGCACCTTCATCCTGGTGCAGGCGTGGAACAGCAGCGTGCCGAGCCCCGCGAAGAGCAGCGTGGTCTGGATGCTCAGCGGCAGGCCGTAGCCCTGCACGAGGATGGGGACGAGCACCGTCGCGCCGAACATGGCGAACAGGTGCTGCGCGCCGAGGACGAGCATCCGGGGCAAGCCCAGCTCCCGCGCGTCGTAAATGGCTTCCTGACCGAGTTCCTTTTTCATGGTATGACTCTCCTTTTCCTTCCATACAGTTCTGTTGCGCGGCTTTGCGCCGGCGCCCGCGGGCAAAAAAATAACGTCGGTAAAAATTACCGACGAGAAATTTCAAAAATGAAAACGGCAAAGGAAGAAGCGAAAGCGCCGGACGCGGGCGTTTTGCGAAAGCTCATATCTCGCTGCGTCATAACGGTATCCTCCCTCGCCGGAATGGTTTCTTTCAAGATGATACGGGAAAGCGGGCAAAAAAGCAAGTGGGATTATGTCCAAACCATACCCCGCATTTTGCGCGGGCGCTTGGACAATCAGTCAATCCGTTTCGGCGAAACGTCAAATTGAACAAATTAATTGTTAAAAATATAACGATGGTTGTAACGATTGCGCAAATACGCTATAATGAAGCGAACAGGCGGAGCGCCGCCAAATCATAGTTAGGAGTGAGTGGGTATGAAAAAGAAGAAAATGAGCCTGCCGATGCAAATTGTCATCGCGCTGGCAGCCGGCGTTGTGCTGGGTCTCATCTGCTACTTTGCCGGGATCGCCGATTTTACGGCGAGCTATCTCAAGCCCTTCGGCACGATTTTTGTCAATCTGCTGAAATTCCTGGTCGTTCCCGTGGTGCTGCTGTCGATGATCGAGGGCATCATTTCCATGGGCGACATGAAGAAGGTCGGCTCCGTCGGCTGGAAGACGGTGGCGTACTTCCTCTGCACGACCGCCGTCGCCTGCGTGATCGGGCTGATCCTCGCCAACATCTTTGACGGCGCGGGTCTGTTCCCGGTGCTGCAAAACGCCGAGGGCGCCGAGTGGACGGGCAAGACCTCCCAGAACTTTATGGACACCCTCGTCGCCATGTTCCCGAGCAACATGTGGTCGGCGTTCGTCAACGCCGACATGCTCCAGGTCATCATCATTTCGCTGCTGCTGGGCGGCGGCATCCTCGCGGCGGGCGAAAAGGCGAACGTGGTCAAGAGCTTCGTCTCCAGCGCCTACGCCGTCATCGAAAAGGTCATGGCGTTCATCATCAGCCTCAGCCCCATCGGCGTGTTCGCGATGATGACCTGGGTCGTCGCCACGCAGGGGCCGAACATCCTCGGCTCGCTGGCGCTGGTGCTGCTGTGCGCATACCTGGGCTACGCGCTTCACGCGATCCTCGTCTATTCCTTCTCCGCGAAAGCGTTTGCCGGCGTCAGCCCGCTCACGTTTTTCAAGGGCGCGGGGCCCGCGATGATCTTTGCGTTCACCTCCACCTCCTCCGCCGCGACCCTGCCGGTCTCCAAGGAGTGCGCGGATGCGCTGGGCGCGGAGGAGGACATTTCCTCCTTCGTCCTGCCGCTGGGCGCGACGATCAATATGGACGGCACCGCCATCTACCAGTGCGTCGCCACCATCTTCCTGGCGACCTGCTCCGGCATCCACCTGAGCATCGGGCAGATGGTCGTCATCGTCGTCACGGCGACGCTTGCCTCCATCGGCACCGCCGGTACGCCCGGCGCGGGCATGATTATGCTCGCCATGGTGCTGACCGCCATGGGCATCGACGTCAACATGATTATGATTATCTACGGCGTGGACCGTCTGTTCGACATGGGCCGCACCTGCCTGAACGTCGCGGGCGACATCTCCTGCTCCCTCTGCGTCACCAGATGGGAGGGCGGCAAGCTCCAACCCAGGGTATAATCGGCGCTCCCGCGAAACGGGATTTTGACGGCAACCGCCGGAAACAGGCAAACACACGACCGGGACGCGCCCGTTGGGCGTTTCCCGGTCGTTTTTCATGTTCAATTCCCAGGAAATAGCCGCTGATACGCCTCGCGGACCGCCCCGGCCAGGTAAAGCGAGCCGAACGCCACCGCCGCGCCGGTCCGCTCCGCCGCGTCCAGCGCGGCGGAGAGCCCCTCATCGACCGAGTCGAAGGCGCGCGCCTTCGCGCCGCGCGCCGTCAGATAGCGCGCCAGCTCGTCTGCGGCGAGGGCGCGGCCGCTGAGCGGGGTGAGACAGAAAAATTCCGACGCGAGCGGCGTCAGCAGCTCCGTCATGCGCGGATAGTCCTTGTCCGCCAGCACGCCGAGCAAAAACGCCGCCTTCCTCCCGTCCAGCAGACGCTCCAGACTCGCCGCCAGCGCCTCCGCGCACTGGGGGTTGTGCCCGCCGTCCAGAAGAAACAGCGGGGCGCGGCGCAGGACCTCAAGCCGCGCGGGCCACCGGACCTCCGCCAGCCCCCGCTCCACGGCGGACTCGGGGACGCGCCAGCCGCGCTCGCGCAGTACGGCGACGGTTTCCAGCACCGTTGCGGCGTTGCGGAGCTGATGCCGCCCCAGCAGGGCGAGGCGGTAGGTCCGCCCCTCCCAGGCGAAGCGCTGGCCGTCCAGCGTTTCGGGGCCGGGCGCGAGCCTGTCGAAGGACGCGACGCGCAGCGGCACGTTCCGCTCCGCGCAGACGCGGCGCACCACCGCCGTGACCTCCGGCGCACCGTCATAGCACACGGCGCGGCAGCCGGGCTTGATGATGCCCGCCTTGGTCGCGGCGATTTCCTCCAGCGTGGCGCCGAGGTATTCGGTGTGCTCGAGGCCGACGTTCGTGATGACCGCCGCCTCCGGGCAGTCGATGGCGTTGGTGGAGTCCAGCGCGCCGCCCATGCCCACCTCCAGCACGACGAGGTCGCAGCGCGCCCCGGCAAAGCAGAGCATCGCGGCGGCGGTGGACAGCTCGAATTGGCTGGGATGGTCCGCCATCGCCTCCGCCGCCGCGCGCACGCGCTCCGTCGCGCGGGCGAGCGCCTCCCCGGAGACGTTCTCGCCGTCGACGCGGATGCGCTCGCAAAAATCCTGAATGTGGGGCGAGGTGTAAAGCCCCGTGTGATAGCCTGCGGCGCGCAATATCGCGTCAAGCATGGCGCAGGTCGAGCCCTTGCCGTTGCTTCCCGCGACGTGGATGAATTTGAGCCGCTTCTGCGGGTCGCCGAGGCGGCGCAGCAGCTCGCGCGTGCGTTCGAGTCCGAGGCGCGTGGCGCTCCAGCCGCTGTGCTCGATGTAGGCGACGGCTTCCTGCGCGGTCATGCGGACACACTTCCCTTCAGCCGCTCCGCCAGCGGGATCAGCGCGCGGATCGTCACGAACTGCACCGCGCTCAGCAGCGCCGCCTGCGCCGCGCGCGTCGCCAGCAGCGCCGCGAAGGGCGCGCGGTACAGCACATGGATCCAATACGTGTTGAGCAGCAGCCCCAGCACGAGCTGCACGAGCGCAACGGCCGCCAGCGTGTTGACGACGCCGCTTTTCCGGTGCAGCAGCGCGCCGAAGACCAGCCCCGTCAGCGCGGCGGTCAGCGTGAAGCCGGGGAAATACGGACCCGTCGGGAACAGCAGCGCGCCGAGGAAATCGCCCAGCGCGCCCAGCACCGCCGCCGGGACCGCCCCGAACAGCAGCGCCGCCAGCACAACCGGCACGAAGCCGAACCCAATGCGCACATTCCACACGGAGTACGACAAAAACCGCGTCAGCACAACGTCCAGCGCCAGCAGCACGCCCAGCGTCGAGAGCATTTTGGTCGTGGGTCTGAACATAGCATTGCCTCCTTTCGCAACAGTCGCCGCGAAAGGAGGCAATTTCCTCTTGCAGCAGCGGACGCGGAAACAGCATCGCGGGCGAGCGCCCTTCGTCCGCCGACAACTTCCCATCCGGCGGCACTTGACGCGCTGTTTCCTACTCTGTTGAACGGATTATTCTTCAATGTACTTCTTCGCCAGCGGCAGCAGCACGCCGCCGACGCAGTTGCCAAGCGTGATGACCAGGATGCAGGCCGCCGCTCTCGCGTCCCACGCGCCCGCCATCCAGAAATAGAACATATCCGCCACGCAGTGCTCCGTGCCCAGCAGGATGAAGCCCATCACGCCGAACACGAGCGCGAGATACTTTCCCAGCTCGTGGGGAATGCTCCGATAGCCCTCGACGCCGAGGTAGATGAACACGTTGCACAGCACGCCGAGGAAAAACAGACTTACGAGACTGTCGCCGCACTTGGCCTCGCACAGCGCGAGCGCCCGCCCGGAGAGCGACGCGGCGCGCGTCTGCCGCAGCAGCAGCGCCGTGACGCCCGTGCCCGCGAGGTTGCCCAGCCAGACGACCGGCATACTCAGCGCGTAGCGCCTGTCGTTGTCAAAGACGTAACAGACCTTGCCGGTAAACAGGTGCAGCCCCATCGTGCACACCGTGAACAGCCCCACGGTGAACAGGAACGCACCGGCGACCCTGCTCTCCACCGAGAGGAAAACGCCGCCGCCCAGCCCGACCGCGAAGCCCGCGAGAATCGCGGAGACGAACGCTTTTGTCGGCTTCATCAGCACAGCCCCCGGTACACTTCCTCGTAGACCTGCTCGGCGATGGGCCAATACTTCGCCATCGCCTCGTCGACGTGGGCGTTGAGCGCTTCGGCGTACGCCCTGTCCCGCATCAGCTTCGTGTTGACCTTGACGTTGACCGCCGCGCCGTACATCGCGCTCCAGCAGGACACCACGCCGGTCGCCGCGTCGGAGATCACAAGCCTGCTGCCCTTTTCGGCGAATTCCTTTTGCAGCGTGATCGCCTCGCAGCACAGGTCGAAAATCTCCAGCGGGACGCTCGCCGCGTCGCGCAGGCACGCTTCCATGACCTCCGCGCGCGTGGGATCGTCCTTCGGGATGCCGTAAGCTCTGGCGAGCGGCTCAAACGCCGCCGCGTCCTTTTCCACGCACGCCAGCAGGCGCACGCGCAGCGCCTGTGCCCGCGCCATCAGCGCGCGCAGCTCCTCCTCCACGTCGGCGTATTTCTTCTTGCCGACGGTCAGCTCCCCGACCATGTCGCCCAGCGCGATCCCGACGGCGCCGACGAGGGCGCTCGCGCCTCCGCCGCCCGGAACGGGCGCGGGGGACGCCAGCCGCTCGGTAAATTCGGCAACGCCGCATGTAAGCAGTCCCATCATGCGCCCCTCAGAACAGCCCGGAGATGACGCCGTTCTCGTCCACGTCGATCTTCTCGGCGGCGGGGACCTTCGGCAGGCCCGGCATCGTCATGATGTCGCCGGTGAGCGCCACAAGGAAGCCCGCCCCGGCGCAGACCTTGAGGTTGCGGACGGTGACGCGGAAGCCCCTGGGCGCGCCCAGCAGGCTCGCGTTGTCGGAGAAGGAATACTGCGTCTTCGCCATGCAGATGGGCAGCTTGTCGAAGCCAAGCTCCGTGAGCTGGGCGAGCTGCTTTTTCGCGTTGGCGTCCAGCGTCACGCCGTCGGCATGGTAGACCCTGGTGCAGATGGCGTTGAGCTTTTCCTCGATGGAGTCGTTGACGTCGTAGACAAAGCCGAAGCGGTTGGGCTGCTCGCACAGGCGGACGACCTCCTCGGCGAGCGCCCGGCCGCCCTCGCCGCCCTTCGCCCAGACCTCGCTGAGCGCGACGTTGACGCCAAGCTCAGCGCACTTCGCCTCCACCATGTCCAGCTCCGCCTTCGTGTCGGTCGGAAACTCGTTGAGCGCGACCACGCAGGGCACGCCGTAGACGTTCCTGACGTTCTCAACATGCTGCAGCAGGTTGGGCAGCCCCTTTTCGAGGGCTTCCAGATTCTCGCCGTTCAGCTCCGCCTTGGGCACGCCGCCGTGGTACTTCAGCGCGCGCACCGTGGCGACGATGACCACCGCAGAGGGTCTGAGCCCGGACATGCGGCACTTGATGTCGATGAACTTCTCCGCGCCGAGGTCGGCGGCGAAGCCCGCCTCCGTCACGGCGTAATCCCCGAGCTTGAGCGCCATGCGCGTCGCCATGACGCTGTTGCAGCCGTGGGCGATGTTGGCGAACGGACCACCGTGGATGAACGCGGGGGTGCCCTCCAGCGTCTGGACGAGGTTGGGCTTGATCGCGTCCTTCAAAAGCGCCGCCATTGCGCCCTCGGCGTGGAGGTCGTGCGCCGTGACGGGCTCGCCGGCGTAGGTGTAGCCGACGATGATCCTGCCCAGGCGCTCCTTGAGGTCGGCAATGCCGTCGGACAGGCACAGCACCGCCATGACCTCGGACGCGACGGTGATCTCAAACCCGTCCTCGCGGGGCACGCCCTGCATCCTGCCGCCCAGACCGTCGACAATATGGCGGAGCTGACGGTCGTTCATGTCGACCGCGCGCTTCCAGGTGATGTTCTTCGGGTCGATGCCCAGCCGGTTGCCCTGCTGGATGTGGTTGTCGAGCATGGCGGCAAGCAGGTTGTTCGCCGCGCCGATGGCGTGAAAGTCGCCGGTGAAGTGGAGGTTGATGTCCTCCATCGGCACGACCTGGGCATAGCCGCCGCCGGCGGCGCCGCCCTTGACGCCGAACACCGGGCCGAGACTCGGCTCGCGCAGGGCGACGACGGCGTTCTTGCCAATCCTGCGCAGACCGTCGGCCAGGCCGACGCTGGTGGTGGTTTTGCCCTCGCCCGCCGGGGTCGGCGTGATGGCGGTGACGAGGATCAGCTTGCCGTCCGGCCTGTCCGCAAGGTCCCTGAGCAGCTTGCAGTCGACCTTCGCCTTGTCGCTGCCGTACGGTTCGAGGTACGTTTCGTCAATGCCCGCCTTTGCGGCGATGGCGGTAATCTTCTGCTTTTCGCACGCCTGCGCGATCTCGATGTCGGATTTGAAGCCCATGCTGTCGTTTCCTCCTGCTTTGTTGGTTTGGTTCCGTTCCTTTGCCTGTATTGTAGCGGGACGGGCGTTTTTTGTAAATAGTTTTCTTTTTTCAAATGTCGCGGCGCGCCTTTTTTCCAAAGGCAAAACGCCGCAGCGCTTCGCTTTTTTGCAAAACGGGGACGGCGCGGGTCGCCCGGTCGCCCCCCCCCGCGTCACGGCAGCGGCAGCTCCTTGACGCGGAAGTAGGTTTTCAGCTCCACGGAGGTGCGCGAGTCACCGAAGCGCTTGATCTCCGCGAGCAGCCCGTCGAGGGCGTTGGTGTCGCGCACGGCGAAGCGCAGCATGGCGTTATAGGCGCCGATCACGTGGCTGTGCGCGGTGATCTCCGGCGCCCTCTCGCAAAACGCGCAGAACGCGGCGTACTTCTCCGGCTCCGGCGCGACCAGGATAAAGCCCGTGATGCCGCAGTCCAGGCGCGTGCGGTCGATGTGGACGCCGTATGCGTCGATGACGCCCTCCTCCTCCAGCTTGCGGATGCGCTCCGCCACGGCGGGCGGCGTCAGCGCGACCTGCTCGCCGACGGCGCGCAGGGTCCTGCGGCAATCCTCCTGCAAAAGGTTGAGAATCCTGTAATCCGTCCGGTCCATGCCGCGCCCCTTTCTCCTCAGCGGACGACAACGCCCTGTTTGATAACGGTTCTGGCAAGGTTGCTGCCCACGCGGTAGCAGATGTAGTCGAGGTCCGGCGCGTCCCAGATGACGAGGTCGCCCAGCTTGCCCGGCTCGACGGTGCCAATTGTGCCCGCGCGGTCGATGGCGGCGGCGCCGTTGAGCGTCACGGCGGTGAGCACCTCCTCGGGCGTGAGCTTATATTTGAGGCAGCCGAGGTTGATGACGAACTGCATGTTCAGGCACGGACAGGAGCCGGGGTTGAAATCCGTCGCCATGGCGACGGGCACGCCGGCGTTTACCATGGCGCGCGCGGGGGCGAACGCCGCGCCGAGGTTGAAGCTCGTCGCGGGCAGGAGGCACGCGATCGTGCCGCCCCTCGCCATGCTCGCGATGCCCTCGTCCGGGCAGACGATCAGGTGCTCCGCCGAGATGGCGCCGAGCTCCCCGGCGAGCACGCTGCCGCCGATGGCCTCGATCTCGTCGGCGTGGATCTTGGGGCGCAGCCCGTGTCTGAGCCCCGCCTCGAGGATTTTGCGGGACTCTTCCGCCGTGAAGGTGTCCGCCTCGCAGAACACGTCGCAAAACTCGGCGACGCCCTGCTCCTCCACCAGCGGCAGCATCTCCTCGCACACGAGGCGGACGTATGCCGCGCGGTCGTTCCTGTACTCTGCGGGGACGAGGTGCGCCCCCATAAAGGTTGCGACAAGGTCGATGGGGTGGCGCTCGTTCAGGTCGCGGATGACGCGCAGCTCCTTGAGCTCATGCTCGGTGGCAAGACCGTAGCCGCTTTTCGCCTCGCAGGTCGTGGTGCCGAAAGCGAGCATTTCGTCGAGCGCCCTTGCCGCCTTGTCCGCCAGCTCCCGTTCGCTCGCGCCGCGTGTGGCGTTGGTGGTGGACTGGATGCCGCCCCCGGCGTTCTGGATGTCGAGATAGCTTGCGCCGTGCAGCTTGAGCCCCAGCTCGTTCTGCCGCCAGCCGCCGAAAACGAGGTGCGTGTGCGCGTCCACAAGGCCGGGCGTCACGAGATTGCCGCAGGCGTCGACGGTCTCCGGCGCGTCGGGCGCGGCGCCCGTGCCGACGGCGGCGATCACGCCGTCCTCGATGAGGACCCAGGCGTCCTTCCGCGTCCGGACGGTCCCCTGCTCCGCTCCCCGGCGGGCACTTCTGCCCTCGGGCGTCGCGAGCATACCGATGTTTTTGACTAAAACCTTTTTCATAGCCTCTGTTATCCTTTCAGGGGAGAGGACGCAAGCCCTCTCCCCCCGAATGGTCTCTCAGCCCTCCACGCTCGCGAGCGCGTCTGCGACGAGCCGATCGTCGGCGAGGTACGGCATGGTGATGTGGTCCTTGCCGGCGTACAGTTTGTTGTACTCGGCGGCGGTGGTCATGGCGTTCTCGTTGCGCGCCCAGCTGCGGCGGGACACGCCGATCATGGTGTCCCAGGGCATCGCCATCCTCAGGATGGTATCGACGCGCTCGGAGCCGTCGAGCACCATGCCGAAGCCGCCGTTGATGGCGCGGCCGATGCCGGTGCCGCCGCCGTTGTGCAGCGCGATGTAGCTCATGCCGCGCGCTGCGTTTCCGGCGTAGCACTGGGTCGCCATCTCCGCCATGATGTTCGAGCCGTCCTTGATGTTGGAGGTCTCGCGGAACGGCGCGTCGGTCCCGCCGGTGTCGTGATGGTCGCGCCCCAGGATGACCGGCCCGATCTCCCCGTTGCGGACCATCTCGTTGAACTTGAGCGCCAGGTTCATGCGACCCATGGCGTCCTGATACAGGATGCGGCACTGGGTGCCGACGACCAGCTTGTTCTTCTCCGCGTCGCGGACCCAGACATAGTTGTCATAGTCCTGATAGCGGCGGTTGTGCGCCTTGATATATTCAGCGGCGGCGACGTCGGTCTTGTGCAGGTCCTCGGGCTTGCGGCTCAGACAGCACCAGCGGAACGGGCCGTAGCCGAAGTCGAACAGGCAGGGTCCGAGAATGTCCTCGACATAGGACGGGAAGATAAAGCCGTCGAGGTCGTTTTCGCCGTTTTTGCAGACGCTCCTGACGCCGGCGTCGTACACCGCCTTGAGGAAGCTGTTGCCGTAGTCGAAGAAGTAGGTGCCGCGCTCGTGGAACTTGCAGATCATCTCATAGTGATGCCGCAGCGTCCGGTCGACCAGCTTGCGGAAGCCCTCCGGGTCCTTGCCGAGCATTTCGGTGCGCTGTGCGAAGGTCAGCCCCTGCGGGCAATAGCCGCCGTCGTAGGGGACGTGGCAGGAGGTCTGGTCGCTCATCAGATCGACGTGGACGTTCTTCTCGTAGAGGTATTCGAGCAGGTCGACGATGTTGCCGTGATAGGCGACGGCGCAGGGCTTGCCCGCCCTCTGGCAGTCGGTCGCGATTTGGACCGCCTCCTCCATGCTGGCGGTGCGGTGGCTGACCCAGCCTTGAGTGTAGCGAGTGTCGATGCGGGAATCGTCCACCTCCGCGATGATGGACGCGGCGCCGGCGATCTCCGCCGCCTTGCCCTGCGCGCCGCTCATGCCGCCGAGACCGGCGGAGACGAACAGCTTGCCCGCGAGGTCCTTGTCCTGCGCGATGCCGAGCTTGAGGCGGCCCGCGTTGAGCAGCGTGTTGAACGTGCCGTGGACGATGCCCTGCGGCCCGATGTACATCCAGCCGCCGGCGGTCATCTGCCCGTAGTTCGCGACGCCCAGCGCGGCGGCGCGGTTGAAGTTCTCCTGATCGTCAAACGCGCCGACCATCAGGCCGTTGGAGATGATGACGCGCGGGGCGAGCCTGTGGGAGTGGAACAGGCCCAGCGGGTGGCCGGACATGACGACCAGCGTCTGCTCGTCGGTCAGCTCCTCCAGATACTTTTTGATGAGGCGATACTGCATCCAGTTCTGGCAGACCTGCCCGGTCTCGCCGTAGGTGACCAGCTCGTAGGGGTAGAGCGCCACGTCAAAGTCGAGGTTGTTGTCGATCATGACCTGGATCGCCCTGCCCTCGATGCACTTGCCCTTATACTCGTCGATGGGCCTGCCGAATATCTTGCCCTCGGGACGGAAGCGATAACCGTAGATGCGGCCGTGCTCCTCCAGCTCCTGGGCAAACTCCCTTGCCATCTGCTTGTGATGGTCGGGGTGGATGTAGCGCAGGGCGTTCTTGATGGCAAGCAGCTTGTCCGCCTGCGACAGATGGGACTCGCGGCGCGGGGCGCGGCGATACCGGGGGTCCATCTTGGGATACGCGGGCAGATCATGATCCAGCTTGATGGTCATGGCTTCGTTTGCGAGATCGGTCATGAGGGTGTCCTCTCTTTCTCAATTTTTGCCGGAAAGCGACAAATCCTGCCGCTCTCCCCACGGCGACAGCATTTACTTTTGCGCAAAGACGCGGTCAAGAGAGAAATTGTC
>CAMKFK010000042.1 GCA_946411835.1 uncultured Clostridia bacterium | reverse complement strand
CGCGGCGGGGTTCGTCTCCGCCAGTCGGCGGCGGATCGTCAGCGCCTCGCGGTACAGCTCTTCCGCCTCGTCCATGCGGTTGGTGTCACTCAGCAGATTCGCCAGATTGTTGCAGGTTAAAGCAACGTCCGCCTCATATGCGGCGGGGTTCGTCTCCGCCAGTCGGCGGCGGATCGTCAGAGCTTCGCGGTACTGCTCCTCCGCCTCGGCCATGCGGTTGGTGTTTTTCAGCAGATTCCCCAGATTGTTGCAGGTCATCGCGACGTCCGGCTCGTACGCGGCGGGGTTCGTCTTCGCCAGTCGGCGGTATGCGTCCAGCGCCTCGCGGTACTGCTCCTCCGCCTCGGCCATGCGGTTGGTGTTTTTCAGCAGAACGCCCAGCAGGTTTTCCAGCGCCGCCTGATTCTCCTCCGGCGCGCGCTCCTGCCGCGCATAATCCAGCAGCCAGCGCGCCGCTTCGATGGCGGGCGGGTAGTCGTTCAAATTATAGAGGAATGCCGCGTAGTCGTAGAGCACATAGACGCCGACGCGGTGCGCCTTGGCGAGGGCGACGCACTCCTCGTAGCAGGCGCGGATTTCGGGGATCGTCTCGCGGTTCAAGCCCTTGCTCTTGAGAATGTCGATTTGCAGCAGGGATTCGCTGATGCTTCGGCGGACGTCCTCACTCATACGCTCCTTGCGTCTGTCACGGGACAACAGCGCCAGCGCCGCGTCTGTCTCCCCCTCGCTCCACAGGACGCGGGCTTTTTGCGCGCAGTCGGTCTCGGGCAGCGGCGCGCCGTCCTTCTCTTTCAGCGCCTCGCGAAGACGCTCCAGCTCGTTTCGCATGGCGCGGTTCTCTTCGCGCAGCTCGTCCGGCTTCGGACGCGGCATATAGTAGTCGTCGTGCTCGTCCTCTATCCTGAAATGCGGCTGCGCCGCCTTGGACAGCCAGCGGTACAGCTTCAGGCGGACCCTGTCCGTGTCCTCGTCCCATTGGTGCACGTACAGCCCGAAATCGGAGAATGCGTCCGCCGCGCTCGCCGCCCCCTTGATGCCCACCACGTTCAGAATCGGGTGCTCTGTCGCTCCGCGATTGGGATTGAGGTCGATTCTCTGCCTGTTCGGGTCCTCTTCCACCTTGTGCGCGTCGCCGCAGAGATAGGCGCAGACGCTTTTGTCCCGAAACACGCTCTTGAGCCGATTCTGATGCGCTTCGTTCAGGTCAAAAAAGCTGTTGTGCCCCAGCGCCAGCGCGGGGAAGCGCCGGTTCCTGCCCTGCCAGATCGCGTCGCCCTCGGCAGATTTTATGTCAACCTGCTCGGAGCGCTCGTCTTCTCCGGCGGCAACCAGCGTGGTGTTCAGGTGCAGGATGTTCAGGCGGCTGCGCCAGCAGCGGACATGGACGCGCGCGGGATACAGCTCATCGTCAATCCCCTCGTACAGCCCCAGCGAACGGACAAATTTGCAATAGGGCTGGTACGCTTCCAGACGTTTCTCGATTTCAGTTTTATACAAGCTGTCATCGGAGGAATTGGTTTTCAGCCAGGCTACGACTTCCCTTTGCCGCGTGTTCTTTTCGTTCCACTTTCTCTCCGCCGAACTTGGCGTTTTCCAGCCCCGTTCTCCGCTGAAATGCCGCTTGACGGCTTCCTCGCTCCCCACGTCGTGGTTGCCGGGGATGACGAACAAGTCCTCTTTCCGTTCAAGTCCCAGCGCGTCCGTCAACTCGATCAGGAAATCATATGCTTTCTGATAATCGGCGTCCGCATAGTTGTGGAAATCGCCCGTGACGATCAGAATCCGCTGCTGCTCGTTCGATTGCTCGCGCGCAATATCCAGAAGCTCCTTCTTCATGCGCTCCCACTGGTGGTTGTCCGCCTTCGGGTCGATATGCAGATCCGACAGGTGGAAGATCGTAATCACGGCCTCGCCTCCCTTCGCGCGTTTTCTCCATTTTATCCCAATCCCCGCCCTGCGTCAACCGTGAAAAAAGCGCCGGACAGCGTCCGGTGCTTTTTGATGCTCAGTCCAGATTCAACAGCTCGTCGCGGTATTTTTCCTCGTCGATCTCCTGCTGCTGGTGGTGCAGGCGCTCCTCGGGATCGACCCAGAAGGACTCGTCCTTCTGCGGCGGCTCCGGCTCTGCGGGCGTCTCCCCGGGCTCGGGCTGCGGCTGCGGCTCCGGCTCCGGCTCGTCCACAGGCTCGACCGTGATCGGCGGCTCGTCCACGGGCTCGACCGTGATCGGCGGCTCCTCCGGCGCGTCAGGGTTCGGTTCGGGGTCGGGCTCCACATACGGCGCCAGGTGCCAGGTACAGGTGCCGATGGTCCGGATGTCCGCCAGCACGGAGCCGCTGTCCCGCGCGGAAATCGGCGCGCCGCCGGGCATGGACGCGCGCAGCCCCGCCTCGACCTGTATCTTGTAATTGGCGTACTGATCGTCCGACATGCCGCGATAGAGCAGCTTTCGGGTGTAGCCGAAGCCGCGCGACGTGTTGGAGCGGTTGAGATCGACGGCATAGTGCGTCTCCTGCGTCTCCACCGGGCAGAACGCCCCGGCGGGCATCCCGCTCACCGAGCAGTAGTGCACGGCGACATGCGCGTCGCACACGAGCGTGGGGGCGTTGCCCTCGGGCACGAGCACGCTGCGCGTCTGTCCGCAGCCGCCGCCCGCCAGCAGCCCGGTCCTGTTGCAAACCGTGACGCGGGTCATGCCGACGGACGTCGTGGGAAAATCGCGGTCCGCCAGCCCCTCGTGAATGTGCTGCATGACCAGCTTCCACGTCAGCGCGGAGGGGTTGTCGTTGGTGTTAATTCGCTCCGGCATCGGGAAGCCGCTCCAGACTGCGGCGGTGTAATACGGCGTGTAGCCGACAAAATAGCGGTCCTTTTTGGAGTTGGTCGTACCGGTCTTGCCCGCCTGCGTCATGCCGGAGAAGGCGGCGCTGGTGCCCGTGCCGCCGCTCTTCATGACGTTTTTCAGCAGCTCGTTGACCGTGTAGACCGTGGTCTCCTTCATGGCGACCCAGGTGTCCTGCGTGTTGTCGATGACGACGTTGCCCTTGCTGTCCAGCACCTCGATGAAGGTGCGCGGCTCGACATAGACGCCGTTGTTGGCGAAGGTCTCATACGCCGCCGCCATCTCCACGGTGGACACGCCCTTGGTCAGCCCGCCCAGCGCCAGCGCGCCGACGGCGGAGATGTCCTGCGTGACGATGTGCTGCGCGGAGAAGCCCAGCTTGTCCACCATGAACGAGTACGACGCGGCGGGCGTGAGCATTTGCAGCGCGCGCACGGCGCAGGTGTTGGAGGAAATACGCAGCGCGTCCTGAATGGTGATCAGACCACGATAGCCGGAGTAGGCGTTGACCGGCCAGGCGCTGCCGTTGAGCATCATGACGGGATAGTCGTCGATCACGCTGGCGGCGGAGAGCACCCCCGCGTCGATGGCGGGCGCGTAGACGGACAGCGGCTTGATGGCGCTGCCGCACTGGCTGGTGCTGGTGGCGTAGCTCCACTCCAGCGCGCCCTTGCGCTCGCCCACCCGTCCGCCGATGGCGACGATGTTGCCCGTGGCGTTGTCGATGACGGTGATGCCGGACTGGAGCTGCTGGCCGCTGGAGGAGGTGTAGTTGAAGTTGGCGCGGTCCGCGTAGACCTGCTCGACATACGTCTGTATCTCGGGATCGACGGTGCAGTAAATCTGATAGCCGCCGTTGTAGACCATCTGGGAGGCGACCCGCTCGTCGTACCCCTGCGCGACCAGCGCGGCGACCACGTCGCGATAGACCTGCTCGACAAAAAAGGAGTCCAGCTCGCTCGACGCATCCGTCTCCCCGCTGTCCACGTCCCCCCCGGCAAAGTTATCGTCCCAGACGAAGACGAGCTTTTCCGCCTTGGCGTCGTTGTACGCCTGCTCGGTCAGATACTCCTGCTCCCACATCTTCTTGAGCACCCACTCCTGACGCTCCTTGTTCGCCTGGCGGTACTTCTCGCCCCGGGAGGGATCATACATATAAGGATACTGCGTTATGCCGATGATACAGGCGCCCTCGGCAACGTCCAGCTCCTCGACCGTCTTGCCGAAGTAGGTCTCCGCCGCCGCCTCAAGACCGTACGCGCCGTCGCCGTAGTAGACGAGGTTGAAGTAGGTCTCCAGAATCTCCTCGTTGGAATAGTTCTTGTGGGCGCGCAGCGCCTGGAAGATTTCCAGCACCTTGCGGCGGATCGTCACCTGATTGTTGCCGGTGACATTTTTGATGACCTGCTGCGTAATGGTGGACGCGCCGCGCACATCCTTTCCCGTGAGCATATTGCGAATCTGCCCCGCCGTGCCCAGCCAGTCCACGCCGTCATGCTCGTAGAAGCGCTTGTCCTCCACGGCGATGAGCGCCTTGACCACATGGTCGGGAATCTGGTCGTAGGTGACGATGGTGCGGTTCTCGCTGCCGTGGAGCTTGGTCATCTCCAGCCATTGCCCGCTCGCCTTGTCCCGATAATAGACCGTGGAGCTCTGCTTGAGGGTGAGCGCTTTGATGTCCACGTCCATCTCCGGCTCGAGCACCGTGTTGACGTAATGGTCAAAGGTACGATAGAAAAGCCCCGCAGTGAATATGCCGATGGCGAGGATGGTGACAAGCGTGAGCAAAACCGTCCTGACAAAGCCGAAGAGGAAACGCAAAACGGGGTTCTTTCTGCGGCGCGCGGCTCTGTGCGTCACTGCAGCGGTCTGTCCCATGGCGGCGGCCTCCTTTCCCTGGTAGCGCATAAGGCGATTCTTATTTAGTATGAACTATCTTGCCGCGTCTGTCAAGAGCTGACATTTCGCGCTGTCATTCTCTTTTGTGCACATTGCTCAAATTGTAAAAGTGTCTTGCTTCTTTTCCGTTTATCGGTTATACTATGCAAAGAATACATTTTGGAGGAATCATCCATGAGCGAAGATTTCGGTCCCAACATTGTCACCGTCGTGGACGAGGAAACCGGTCAGGAGATCGAACTGGAATTTATCGACGCGCTGGAGCATAACGGCACGGTCTACCGCGCTTTCTTCCCCGTCGTGGACGAGGACGCCTCCACTGAGGACGAGGAGCAGTACGGGCTCATCATCCTCAAGGCGGAGACGGTGGACGGCGAGGAGTTTCTCGTCCAGATCGAAAGCGAGGATGAGATCAACGAGGTCTACGACCTCTTTATGGAGCAGATCCTTGAGGATGAGGAGTAAGCCCGTTTCATTTGTACAATACCCTGCGGGGTTCGTGATAGCGTTTCTTTTTAACCCACATTTCGTTATACGGGATGCCGGCTCGGATGGCGGTTTGCAGGCCTCTCGGCTGCCTTTGCGGTCGAACGTTGGAAGCAGTGATGCCGGACGGAGGCGACCCACCTGGCCTTTGGGTGCAGGTTATAACGTTCGCTACACGGCTTTCGCGGGGTATCTTTTTGCTGTTTCTGAAAAATATCAAAAACTTTTAGCCCGCCTCTTGATTTTTCATGCAAATTGAATTAAAATGGTGCCACAGCTGAAACGCAGTGCTTCGCGCACGGGCTCGGATTCCCGTTTGCGAGGCACTTTTTTATGAAAGGTTAAGGAGGAATGCTGCATGACACTGGTAACAAACGGAAAACTCATCACCCGCGACGCGGACGCGCAGGGCTATTACGAGCACGGCGCGGTCGCCTATGAGGGCGCGAAAATCGTCGCCGTGGGCACGGAAACCGAGCTGCGCGCAAGGTATCCGGACGCCGAGGTCATCGACGCGCGCGGCGGCGTCATCATGCCCGCGTTCATCAACGCGCACACGCATATTTATTCCGCCCTCGCGCGCGGACTATCCATCCGGGGCAACAATCCGACGAATTTTTACGAGGTGCTGGACGGGACGTGGTGGGCGATCGACCGTCACCTTTACATGGACGGCACGAAGGCGAGTGCCGACGCGCTGTACCTCGACTGCATCAAGCAGGGCGTCACCACCGTCTTTGACCATCACGCGAGCTACGGCGAGATTCCCGGCACGCTCCATACCATCGCCGAGAGCGCGAAGGCCTTCGGCATCCGCTCCTGCCTCTGCTACGAGGTCAGCGACCGCGACGGCGAGGAAAAGTGCCTCCAGGCGATCCGGGAGAACGCCGACTGGATCGCTGAGTGCGAGAAGAATAAGGACCCGATGCTCGCGGCGATGTTCGGCGGACACGCGCTGTTCACCATCTCCGACAAGACCTTCGACCGCATGGTGGAGGCGAACAACGGACGCACCGGCTATCACATCCACGTCTCCGAGGGCATGAACGACGTGTACGACAGCCTGCAAAACTACGGGCGCCGTCCGGTGCAGAGGCTTCAGGACCACGGCATCCTCGGCCCCAAGACCATCCTCGGCCACTGCATCCACGTCAACACCGCCGAGATCGAACTGATAAAAAACACGGACACGATGGTCGTCAACAACCCCGAAAGCAACATGGGCAACGCCGTGGGCATCTGCCCCGTGCTGCCGCTGTACAAGGCGGGCATCCTGCTGGGTATGGGCACCGACGCCTACACCAACGATATGCTGGAATCCCTCAAGGTCGCGCTCTGCTCCCAGCGCGCCAACGCCTGCCTGCCGAACGTCGGCTGGGTCGAGGTCACGGACATGCTGTTCAAAAACAACGCGAAGATCGGCGCGAAATACTTCCCCGACCCGCTCGGCGTACTCAAGCCCGGCGCGGCGGCGGATATCATCGTCATGGACTACAAGCCCTTCACCCCGTTCTCCGACGCAAACATCGACGGGCACATGATCTTCGGCATGACCGGGCGCCAGTGCCAGACGACCATCGCGAACGGCAAGCTGCTGATGCGCGACCGCGAGCTGGTCGGCGTGGACGAGGAGGCGGTCAACGCCCACATCCTCGAGGCGGCGAAGAAGCTCTGGGGCGAGCTGAACCATTGTCAGTATTGACAAAACAATTTGTGCATCATCACGAAGGAGGTCATCCGATATGTCCGAGAAAATGTATCCCATCCCCTTTTCGTCGCTGATGAACTGGGTCACGACCGAGTACGCGCGCAGCGGCGACGTGTTCGGCGTCCACAAGGCGTACCGCGCGGGCGGAAAAACCCTGCCCATTTTCGGCGAGACCATTGAGACGCCCTTCGGCCCCGCCGCCGGTCCCAACAGTCAGCTCGCGCAGAACATCATTGCGTCCTACTTCGCCGGCGCGCGCTTCTTTGAGGTCAAGACAGTGCAGAAAATGGACGGACAAGAGCTCGCCGCCTGCGTCCCCCGCCCCTGCATCCTCGCCGCTGACGAGGGCTACAACCAGGAGTGGAGCACCGAGCTGACCGTGCCGCAGGCGCGGGACGAGTACATCAAGGCGTGGTGCGCGCTGAAGGTCCTCTCCAAGGTCTACGGTCTCGGCGACCCGGACGGCTTTGTGTTCAATATGTCCGTCGGCTACGATCTTGCGGGCATCCGGGGCGACAAGGTCAACGCCTACATCGACGCCATGATGGACGCGAGCGCCGAGCCGCAGTTCGTCGAGTGCAAGCGCGTTTTGAAGGAGCTGTTCCCCGACGAGGCGGCGTTGATCGACGGCATTTCCCCGCGCGTCTCCCGCTCCGTCACCGTCTCCACGCTGCACGGCTGCCCACCCGACGAGATCGAGCGCATCGCGTCCTATCTCATCACTGAGAAGCGTTTGCACACCTTCGTCAAATGCAACCCGACCATCCTCGGCTACAAGACCGCGCGAAGCATCCTCGACGGCATGGGCTACGACTACATCGTCTTTGACGAGCACCACTTCAACGAGGACCTGCAATGGGAAGACGCCGTGCCGATGTTCGCGCGCCTGCAGGCGCTGGCGGACAAGACCGGCGTGGAGTTCGGTCTGAAGCTCTCGAACACCTTCCCCGTGGACACCACGCGCGGCGAGCTGCCGGGGCAGGAAATGTATATGTCCGGACGCAGCCTGTTCCCGCTGACCATTGAGATGTGCAGCCGCATCTCCCGCGCGTTCGGCGGAAAAATGCGCATTTCCTTTGCGGGCGGCGCGGACTTCTTCAACTGCGGCAAGCTGTTCGCGGCGGGCATCTGGCCCATCACCGTCGCAACAACGATCCTCAAGCCCGGCGGATACAACCGGCTCCGGCAGATGGTCGAGAAGGTCGAGACGCTGCCCTACCGCGCGTTCGCGGGCACCGATTCCGCCGCCATTGCCGACCTCGCCGCCGCCGCGCAGCACGACTGCCATCACGTCAAGCCCATCAAGCCCCTGCCCTCGCGCAAGAGCAGCGAGCAGGTGCCGTGGCTGGACTGTTTCCTCGCCCCCTGCAAGGGCGGCTGTCCCATCGAACAGGACATTCCGGAGTACCTCGAGCTGGTGCGGAAGGGGCTGTACGGTCCCGCGCTCCGACTCATCACCGAGAAGAACGCCCTGCCCTTCATCACCGGCACGATCTGCGCCCACCGCTGTCAGGGCAAGTGCTCGCGCAACTTCTACGACGAGAACGTCCACATCCGCGACGCAAAGCTCGTTGCGGCGAAGAACGGCTATGCGGCGCTGATGGCGTCCATCCGCAGGCCGGAGAAGGCTGCGGGCAAGAAGGCCGCCATCGTCGGCGGCGGTCCGACGGGCATCGCGGCGGCGTACTTCCTCGGCCGCGCGGGCGTGGAGACGACGATCTTCGAGCGGGAGGAGAAGCTGGGCGGCGTCCCGCGCTACGTCATTCCCGCGTTCCGCATCAGCGACGAGGCGATTGACAAGGACGTCGCCCTGATGGAGAAATACGGCGTCGAGGTCAGGTGCGGCGCGCCCGCCCCCTCCGTTGCGGAGCTCAAGGCGCAGGGCTATACCCACATCCTCTTTGCCACCGGCGCGTGGAAAGCCGGACGCCTTGACATTGAGGGGAACGTCGTCGGCGTCATCCAGTGGATGAAGGAGATGAAAACGCAGGTCAAGCCGAGCCTCAGCGGGAACGTGGTCGTCGTCGGCGCGGGCAACACCGCCATGGACGCCGCGCGCGTGGCAAAGCGCATGGGCGCGCAGTCCGCCATCCTCTACCGCCGCACGAAAAAATACATGCCCGCCGACGAGCACGAGCTCCGGCTTGCCATCGACGAGGGCGTGACCTTCATCGAGCTGGCGGCGCCGGTCAAGCAGGCGGACGGGGTGCTGGTGTGCGAGAAGATGAGGCTGGGCGCGCCCGATCCCTCCGGCCGCCGCTCCCCTGAGCCGACGGGCGAGACCTTCACGATCCCCTGCGACCTCGTGATCTCCGCCGTCGGCGAAAAGGTGGACGACGCGCTCATGGCGGCAAACGGCATTGAGATGGGCAAGAAGGGCCCCGCCTTCCGGACGAATGTGGAGAACGTTTACTGCGCGGGCGACGCGCACCGGGGTCCCGCCACCATTGTCGAGGGCATCGCCGACGCGGCGGCGTTCTGCGAGGCGGTGACGGGTCGGAAGCACGCCTACGATATCCCGGAGGAGGCGTACCCCTCCCACGCTGAGGCGATCGCCAAGAAGGGCGTCCTCGCCATGGCGTCGGACGCCGGGCGCGAGGGCGAGCGCTGCCTGCAATGCAAGGTCGTCTGCGAAAACTGCGTGGACTCCTGCCCGAACCGCGCGAACGTGTTCATCAAGCTCTCGGACAACTCACACCAAATCCTCCACATCGACAAGATGTGCAACGAATGCGGCAACTGCACCCAGTTCTGCCCCTACGCCAGCGAGCCTTGCCGCGACAAGTTCACCCTGTTCCAGACGGCGGAGGACATGGCGGACAGCAAGAACGCGGGCGTCCTCTTCCTCGGCGGCGACAAGATACGCGTGAGAATGTTCTCGGGCGTGCAGGACGTCGACCTCTCAGCAAACGAGACGGGCCTGCCCGCCGAGCTGGAAGAGTTCATCTTTACCATCCGCGACAAATATTCGTATCTGTACCAATAAGCGATATGGATAAAGGGGAGACGCTTTGCGGCGTTTCCCCTTTTTCAAGCAAGGCTTATTTTTTATGTGGAAATTCCACAAAAATTGTGCTATGCTAAGGAAAGACTTCAAGCAAAGGAGTGTGGCTCTATGAAAAAGCTGCTGCGCGGAGGTTTTGTCGTCACGGGGCAGTCCTGCCGCAGGGCGGACGTGCTCGTCGACGGCGAAAAGATTGAGAAGCTCGGTCACGTCATGGCGGACGCGCCGTGGGACACCGAGATCGTGGACGTGAGCGGCTGCTACCTCTTCCCCGGCTTTATTGACGCGCATACGCACTTCGACCTCGATGTGTGCGATACCACCACGGCGGATGATTTCGACAGCGGCACCCGCGCCGCCATCCGGGGCGGCACGACCACGGTCGTCGACTTCGCCTGCCCCAACAAGGGCGAAACGCTTGCCCATGGCCTGGTGCTCTGGCACGAGAAGGCGGACGGCAAGTGCTGGTGCGACTACGGCTTCCACATGACCATCGACGACTGGAACCCCGACATCGAGCGCGAGCTGGACGATATGCTCGCGGCGGGCGTCACGTCCTTTAAGATGTATCTCACCTACCCCGCGATGATGCTGCCCGACCGCGCGCTCTACGAGGCGCTGGTCGCGCTGCGCAGGCGCGGCGGCGTGTGCGGCTTCCACTGTGAGAACGCGGGCGTCATCGACGCGCGGATCGCGGAGCTCAAGGCGGCGGGGCTCAGCGACAAGGTGTTTGCCCACCCGCTCGCGCGCCCCGATTACGCGGAGGCGGAGGCGGTGGGCCGCGTGCTGCGCATCGCGCAGGCGGCGGACGCGCCCGTCATCCTCGTCCACACGACCAACCGCGAGGCGCTTGGCGAGGCGGCGGCGGCGCGCAGGCGCGGGCAGACGGTTTACGTCGAAACCTGCCCGCAGTATCTCCTGCTGGACGATTCCGTGTACTACGACGCCGACTGGGCAGAGGCGGCAAAGTACGTCTGCGCGCCGCCCATCCGCAAGAAGGCGGACGCCGACGCGCTGTGGAAGGCGCTGCGGCGCGGCGAGGTGCAGACGATCTCCACCGACCACTGCTCCTTCACCCCCGCCCAGAAGGACGCCGGGCGCGGTGACTTCACGAAAATCCCCGGCGGACTTCCGGGCGTGGAGACGCGCGGCGAGCTGATTTACACCGGCGGCGTGGCGGCGCGGCGCATGAGCCTCGCCGGGATGTGCCGCGCGCTGAGCGAGAACCCCGCGAAGCTCTACGGGCTCTATCCCCGCAAGGGCGCGCTGGAGCCGGGCAGCGACGCGGATATCGTGGTCTACGACCCGAAGGCGGATCACGTCCTGTGCGGCGCGGAGCTGGCGAGTCGGGCAGGCTACACCCCGTTTGAGGGCTTTGCGACCAGCGGCTCCATCCGCTCGGTGTACCTGCGCGGCGCGCTGGCGGTGGATCGCGGCAGGGTCGTCGGCGCGCGAAACGGGCAATACCTTGCGCGCGGGCGCTGCGCCCTGTGATTCGGGAGGAGGAGAGGCAGTCATGGTGAATTGGAAGTACTTCCTGCTGGCGCAATATCCCGCGCTGGCGCTGCTGGCGGTGTTGTTCCTCGTCAACTACCTGCTGGTGCGCAAGCAGTCGGCGGTCAAGTCGGTGATCTGGGTGCTGCTGTTCGGCGCGGCGCTGGCGGCGGCGGTGCTGTTTGCGTTCCTCGGCGTGCATTTTGCGTTCTGGAGGCTCAAGGAGTTGTTCATCCTCGGCGTCGCAAGCTGGCTGGGACTCGCGCTGATTATTATGGCGACCATAGCCCACGTCATGCACCGGGTCGAGAAGAAGCACAGCAAAAAGCTGATGGAAAAGGAGCTGCGCCGCGCCGCGAAGGAAAAAGACGCGGCAGTGGCGCAGGCGGAGGAGGCCGGGCGCGAGGCGGCGCGGCAGGCGCACGCGGAGGGCCGCTTGCAGGCGCGGCAGGAGGCCGAGGCGGAGCGCTTCGCGCAGGCGGCGAGCGCGGTGGACGCCGAGCTGCGGGACAGCGCCCTCGCACAGGAGGTCGGCGCGCCCATCGAGCTGACGCTGGACGATCCGGGCACGATATAACGATATTATTTGACCCCCTTCCGATAACGGAAGGGGGTTTTTCTGTGGATCAGCCCCAGAGCACGGACGCGGTACGCTCTATGTCGCAGCTGAAATGCTCCTCGCCCCGGTTGACCACGAGCTGATAGGAGGTCGGGAACTGCTGCAATTTTTCCATCACCGGATCCGGCTCAACGAAAATGAAGTAGGTATAGCCGCCGCGCACAAGGCAGTCCTCCTCGCCGACGCCGTGCCCGTAGACGCGGATGCGCTCGGTCTGCGCCGCGTCGTCCCAATCTCGCCTGACGGCATTGGCGGTCAGGGTCACGTCCTCCGTCCCCCTGACGCGCCCGTAAAACACCAGCAGGCGCTCATGGCCCTTGCGGGACATATCCACCACGCCCGCCTGTACGTCGCCGCCGTCGAAGGCGTCGCCGGGCCAGACAAAGGAGTCGTCCCAGCCAAGCGGGGTGAGATGGGTGCAGCCCAGCGACAGGCTGTGCTCCCCCTCGTTGAGATACAGACGGTCGGTCAGGTGCATCATATTGGGTCGCCACTGCTTCATGACCGCGCGCGTCGGCTCGTAGACGCCCTCGCTCTCCTCGACGAGGCGGATCGCCTGTATGGGCAGCAAATAGCCGATGTGCAGCACAACGTTGCAGAAGAGCAGCAGCGCCAGCGCGACTGCCGCCCTGCGAAGCGCACGGGCGCGCCTGGTGTAAAGCCTTTTTACGTTTCTCATGGCAGCACCTCCGTCAGGTCCACGGCGCGCTCGACCGCCTCGCCGAAGCGCTCAAAGCGGAGCGCGACGGTCTTGTCCCCCGGCTCCAGCGGCACCTTGATGTGACAGTATGTGACGCGCGCATTGGACCAGCCGCCCCCGTCGGCGTACCGCACACGCTCCTCGCCGTTTGCAGTCACTGCGGACCAGCCCCAGATATTTTGGGCCACCACGCCCGTCGGCACACGGTCGTAGGCGCAGAGCCAAAGCTCGACGCCGTCCTCTTGCCCGTCCGAATAGCGGTTGATCCCGTACAGCCGCACCACGTCGTTCCCGATCTCCATGCGCTCGTCCAGCGCGGTCACATGCGCGTCGTCCGGCTTGCAGAACCGGGCGTAAACGCTGCCGGCCACACCGCCCAGCCCTCCAAAGCCCAAAAACAGCTCAAGCGCCATGACTGCGATCAGCGCACCCGCGACCCGCTCCGCCCACAGCCAGGCGGGATGGTACAGTCTGGCGATGCCGCGCCCGGTCTCCGCCGGGTCGCCCATCCGCTCCGCAGCGCGCGCCTCCGCCTCGTCCTCCGGGTAGCCGTGGGCGCGCAGGGCTTCGGCGTGATCCTCGATATGCCCCTCCAGCTCCCGCCGCACGGCGGCGCGCTCATAGGACGTCAGCCCGCGCAGCTCCGCCGCCACCGCGTTCAGATACTCCTCCCGGTTCATGAGAGCGCCTCCGTCCGGAGCACGGCGTTCACCGCGTCGGCGTAGCGCGCCCACGCCGCTTTCTCGTCGGCGAGGCAGCCGCGCCCTTTTTGCGTCAAGCGATAATACTTGCGCGTCCGTCCCGTCGGTGCGGTCTGCTCGTAGGCGGCAACCGTCCCGGCCTTCTCCATCGCATGCAGGACGGGATAGAGCGTGCCCTCCTTCATCTCGAACACGTTCTGTGACCGCCGCGCAAGCTCGACGATCATCTCATAGCCGTATATGTCCCGCGACGCGAGAAGAGAAAGGACAAGCAGCTGCGTATGCTCAATGCTTTGCTTTTTCATACGATGCCTCCTTACATAGATTATCTAGGTATATTATACATAGATAATCTATGTAAGTCAAGCATATAATTGCCCGCGTCGAGCGACGCGGGCAATTATATTACGAGTTCATCAGCCACTCGGGTCTCGATCGCTTCTTGATGCCCGACACGACGCCCATGGCGGCGTAGAGGGTCATGACCGAGGTGCCGCCATAGCTGAAAAACGGCAGGGTCAGACCGACGACGGGCAGAAGGAACAGGCACATACCGATGTTCATCACAGTCTGGAAGATCAGCATCCCCGCCATGCCCACGCAGACGAGGCTTTCCAGCCTCGTGCGCGCGTCACGGGCGACGATGAAGCAGCGGATGACGATCGCCAGCAGCAGCACGACGATCACCGCGCAGCCGACAAAGCCCAGCTCCTCGCCGCAGACGCAGAAGATGTAGTCCGTCTGCCGCTCCGGGAGCGACGAACGGTAGGGCGACTGGGTCAGCGTGCCCCGGAACAACCCCTGCCCCGTCCAGCCGCCGCTGCCCAGCGCAAGCATTCCGCGCGTCTGCTGCCAGCCCTTGCCCAGCGGGTCATACTCGTGGTCGAGCACGACCTTGATGCGCTTGTACCAGTCGCCGCGCAGCAGCTCCAGCTGCCACGCCGCCACCAGCGCCCCCGCCGCGCCGCCGACGCCGAGCACCAGCCAGCGCAGCGCGTAGCCCGCCGCGAACGCCATGCAAATGAACACGAACAGATACACCAGCCCGCTGCCCGCGTCGCGGGAGACGACGTAGTACAGCGCAAACATGAACATCGCGTGAAGGAGCGGCTGCATCACGTTGACGAAGCGGCGCAGGTCATACTCCTCGCGCAGGTAGACGAGCTGCTGCGAGAGCAGGATGACAAACGTGATTTTCACGATCTCGGCGGGCTGCAATTGCAGCGGGAAGCCGTTCACGCCCAGCCACGCGCGGTTGCCGTTTCGGGTCAGTCCCAGCGGCGTGAGCAGGAGCAGGATGAAGCCGACGTTGAACCCAAAGATCCACTTCCAATTCTTTGAAATCTCCGCCACGTCGATCGACGAGAGCAGGAAGTACAGGATCATGCCCAGCCCATAGCCCACGCCCTGCACGATGACATATTTGAGCGTGCCGTTGTAGACCGTGTGCGTGGCGCTGAGGATGAGCGCCATGCCGTAAAACGTGGCGAGCGAGCACAAGGTGAAGAGCAACCAGTCCGACTGGCGCAGGATATCGGTGAAGATGCCGGAGCCGCGGCGATGCAAGGCGATCGCCCCCTTCGTGAAGCAATTTGAAACGCCTCTGGCAGTATACCACGAAAGTTCGGTTCTGACAACCGCACATTTTATCCAGACACGGCGACAGCATTTACTTTCTTAAGCCGACGTGATACTATGTCAACTCAAG
>CAMKFK010000041.1 GCA_946411835.1 uncultured Clostridia bacterium | reverse complement strand
CACTTTTTTCTTGTGACGGGAGGGCGTTGCTATCTTATCTTTCTGACATTGCCCCGCAGGGGCGAGGGCGGCGAAAAAGTCACTCCGCCTGCGGGCAGAAACTCCTGTGAAGGAAAGCTACGATACAACAAAGCCGAACAGAAAAGGCAAATGTGCAAAGATAAAACGAATCCGGAAAAGCAGGTCGCTTTTCCGGATTCGTTTTGCACCCTTACCATGCCTGTGAATCTTTTCAGATTCCTTCCCGATCGACCGGCTGCCAACGGGAGCGGTTCTGTTTTTTATGCCGTCGGCGCCGCGCTGCTGAAAATGGGGCAGCCGTCGGCATTGTGGCGCAGACCGGAGACGGTCTCGCGCAGCAGCTCGCTCCGCCCGCCGAAAACGACCGGCGAGAGCGCCGTCTCCTCAAGCAGAAGCGCCTCCGCGTCGTGGAGCATCGCCGCGCGGGCGGCAAGGTCGCGGGAGGTCTCCGCCACACTGAGCAGCAGATCGTAGGGCTTGCTGACATAGTGCAGCGCGTTTGCGCCGTCCAGCCCTCCGTAGGGCGCAAGCCACGCCAGCGCGTCGCCCATCGCGGGGGCAAGGCTGTCCACGGCGAGATCGTAATCCCCCGCCGCCAGCCGCGCGTCAAAGTCCGCGCGTTCCGCCTCCTCAACGCGGACGACCACGCCCAGCTGTTTCGACCATGTGCGCTCACAGGCGCGCGCGACGGCGGCGCAATCCCCCTCCCCCGCCGGGCAGAGAAGCGTCACCTCCGGGAAGCTCTCGCCGCTCCAATAGCCGTCGGCGTGAATCTCGCTGCGCGCCTCGGCACAGCGGCGGGCGTATTCCTCCGGATCGGAGGCCAGCAGGTCGCCGCCCACATCGCGAAAGTCGCGCCCGTCATCCGGCTGGTTGACGACGCCGTGGGGCACCAGGCCCGTCGCCGCCGTCTGTCCGCCGCCCAGCGCCCCGGCAATCGCGGCGCGGTCGAGCGTCAGGTCGAAGGCGCTGCGCACATTCGCGCTGAAAAACACATCGCTGACGTGGTTGTAGAGCACACAGATCGTCTGCCGCAGGGGGAGCGGCTGCGCGCCCTCCGCGTCGCCGGGCGCGGGAAGGAGATAGTCCGCCTCGCCGCTGTCGTATCGCGCCGCGCGCTGCTCCGCCGTCTCAGCGAAGACAAAGCGCAGGGCGTTCGACGCGGCGGCATGGCTGTCAAAGTAGTAGTCGTTGCGGCACAGATAGAGCGACTGCTCCTTGAGCCAAACGCTCGGGCAGTACGCGCCGCAGCCGGGCATATTGGCGCCGGTCGCCCAGTCGGGGTACTTCCCCGCCGCGTCGCTGCGCAGCGGCATGGTCGCCACGGCGGTACAGACATCGCTGAGGAACCACGCGCAGGGCGCGTCCAGCGTGACGCGGAGGGTCGCGTCGTTCTCCGCCGTGACGGCGAGCCTGGTCGCGTCGCCGGTTTCGCGCGCCTCGGCATAGCCGCTGACCATCGAGAGCACGGCGGCGTTGGGCGAGCCCGTGGCAGGATCGACCAGGCGGCGCCATGCGTAGACGAAGTCCCGTGCCTTGACGCGCGTCCCATCCGACCAGCGGGCGGCGGAGCGCAGGGAAAACACATAGTCCACCGTACCGTCAAAATTCTGCACGGCGGTATACTCCTTGGCGACGGCGGGCTCAAGCACGCGATTGCCGTCCTCGTCCAGACGTGTGCGCAGCAGGTTCTCAAACAGCGCGCGGAATACCGGTTCGGTCTCCGCGTCGACGCAGAACGCGGGATCGACGCTCTCCAGCGGCGCGCAGACGCAGGCGTTCATCGTGAAGCCGGCGTCCTCGCCGCCCTGCTCTTCCGCACAGCCGAAAAGTGCGCCGGTGAGCACCAGCGCACTGAGCAGCAGGGCAATGAGTCGTTTGGCGTATGGCATGGATCGTCTTCCGCTTCCTTCCGAATCAATGGGGCAGCTCGCCCTCGACGAGCGTACCGGTTTCGTCAAAATGCGCGGTCAGCAGCGTGCTGCCCGTGACCTTGGCAATCTCGTCCAGCTTCATTTTGGACGGATAGTCCGCCACCAGCGTGAAGGCGACGCCGCGCCGCTTCGCGCGCCCGGTGCGTCCAATGCGGTGGACATAGTACTCGTTCTCCTGCGGAACGTCGTAGTTGAACACGGCGTCCACATCGTCCACATCGATGCCGCGCGCGGCGACGTCCGTTGCGATGAACACGGGCAGCTCGCCCCGGCGGAAGCGCGCCATGACCTGCTCGCGCTTTTTCTGCGGGATATCGCCGTGGATGCAGTCCACGTCCAACCCCTCCAGCTCGAGGTACTTTTTCAGGCGCTCGACCATGCCTTTCGTGTTGCAGAACACGATCACGCGCTCCAGCTCGCCCTGACGGATGATGCGCGCCACGGCGGCGACCTTGTCGTTCTGGTCAACGTCAATGCGGTATTGCAGGATGTCGGGCTTGTTCTCCTCCTCCGCGCGGACGGTGATCTCCTCCGGGTCGCGCTGGTACATCCAGCTGATGTCCAGCACCTCGCGGGAGATGGTCGCGGAGAACATACCGAGGTTCCTGCGTCCCTTCATCTTGTCCAGCAACCGCGTCACGTCGTGGACGAAGCCCATGTCGAGCATCCGGTCCGCCTCGTCCAGAATCACTGTGTCCACGCCGTCCAGCTTCGCCGTGCGGCGCTTGAGGTGGTCGCCAAGCCGTCCCGGCGTGGCGACGATGATCTGCGGCTTCTTCTTAAGCTGCTCGATCTGCCTGCCGATGGGCGCGCCGCCGTAAAGACAGATGGTGCGGATACCGGGCAGGAAAGCGCACAGCAGGCGCAGCTCGTCCGTGATTTGCAGGGCGAGCTCGCGCGTGGGCGCGAGGATGACCGCCTGGGTCTCCTCGCGTGCCGCGTCGATATGTTCAATGATGGGGATGCCAAAGGCAAAGGTCTTGCCGGTGCCGGTGGGCGCCTTGGCAATCACGTCCTTCCACGCGCGCATCAGCGGGATCGCGCCCGCCTGGATCGGCGTGGAGACCTCGATCCCCTTCTTTTCCAGCGCGCGCTGCATCTCCGGCATCAGGCCAAGGCTGTCAAAGCGCACGCCTTGCGTAAATTCCATAGTTTATCCTCTGTGTCTTATCGGTGCGGAACGTGCCAGATGTTGTCGGCGTACTCCGCCACCGAACGGTCGGCGGCGAAGATACCGCTGCGCGCGATGTTGAGCAGAGACATGCGGTTCCACTTGCCGGGGTTGGCGTAGGTCTCTGCCACGCGGCGCTCCGCCTGGCAGTAAGCGTCAAAGTCCTGCAGGAGCATATACTCGTCGTTCATCAGCAGGCGCTGGGCAAGATCGTCATAGCTCACGCCGTCGCGGAAACCGCGCTTGAGCTGGTCGATGACGCGGCGCAGGTTGTAGTTCTGCGCATAGTGGATCTGCGGCATATAACCCTGCTGCCTGACGCGCACGACCTCGTCGGCGTGCATGCCGAAGAGGAACATATTCTCGTCGCCGAGGACCTCGTGCATCTCGACATTCGCGCCGTCGAGCGTGCCGACGGTCAGCGCGCCGTTCATCATGAACTTCATGTTGCCCGTGCCGCTCGCCTCCTTGCCGGCAAGCGAAATCTGCTGGCTGACCTCGGAGGCGGGCATCAGCACCTCCGCGAGGGAGACGCGGTAGTTTTCGAGGAAGGCAACCTGCAGCTTATCCTTACAGATCGGATCGTTGTTGACCTGATCGGCAAGGGAGTTGATGAGGTGAATGATGCGCTTCGCCACGAAATAGCCCGGCGCCGCCTTCGCGCCGAAGAGGAAGGTGTGGGGCTGCATCCGGATGCCCGGATCGTCCTGAATGCGCTGGTACAGGGAGATGATGTGCAGCACGTTGAGCAGCTGGCGCTTATACTCGTGCAGACGCTTGGCCTGCACGTCAAAAATTGCGTCGGGGTTGAGCACGATGTTGGACGCGCGCTTGACGTGCCTAGCAAGGTTCTCCTTGTTGTCGTGCTTGATTTTGGCAAGGCGCTCCAGCACGGCGGTATCATCGGCATAGGCTTCGAGCTTTTTCAGCTCCAGCGGGCGCATGAGATAGGCGTCGCCGCCGGTCAGCTCCTTGATGAGGCTGTCGAGCCCGGGGTTGATCTCGCTGAGCCAGCGGCGGTGGTCAATGCCGTTGGTGACGTTCCGGAATTTCTCCGGCATCATGGCGCAGGCGTACTTGAAGAGGTCCTTGCGCAGAATCTCGGAGTGCAGCGCGCTGACGCCGTTGACGGCGGTGCAGGTCGCAACGCACAGGTTCGCCATGCGCACCTGACCGTCCCAGACGATTGCCATCTCGGCGGTCTTTGCGGTATCATGATAGTATTCGTCCACATGGCGCTGCCAGCGGCGGGCGATTTCGTCAATAATCTCCCAGATGCGCGGCAGGAGCGTCTGGATCAGACTCTGCGGCCAGCGCTCCAGCGCCTCGGAGAGAACGGTGTGGTTGGTGTAGGCGACAGACTGACGGGTGATCTCCCACGCCTCGTTCCACGACAGGCCCACATCGTCCATAAAAATGCGCATCAGCTCGGGAATGACCAGCGTGGGGTGCGTGTCGTTGATCTGGATGACGTTCTTCTCGTGGAAGTTCATCACCGTCCCGCACTGCTCGATGTGCTTGCGCACGATGGACTGCATGGTCGCGGAGACGAAGAAATACTGCTGCTTGAGGCGCAGGAGCTTGCCCTCCTCATGCGTATCGTCAGGATAGAGCACCTTGGCGATGGTCTCAACCATGGCGTGCTGCTCGACCGCGCGCAGATATTCGCCCTTGGCGAACAGCGCCATGTCCATCATCGCCGGGGACTTGGCGTCCCACAGGCGCAGGACGTTGACATGGTCGGTGTTGTAGCCCGCGATTTCCATGTCGCAGGGTACCGCCAGCACCTCGGTCGCGCCCTCGTTGACGATATGGAGCTGGCCGTTGTCCACAAAGCGCCGCAGCGTCCCGCCGAAGTAAACCGTCTCGGTCTCCTGCGGCTTGGTGACGAGCCAGGCGGCGCCGATATCCTTCCAGATGTCGGGCAGCTCGACCTGCTCGCCATTCACGATCTTCTGCTTGAAGATGCCAAGCTCGTAGCAGATGGAGTAGCCGGTGGCGGGGATTTCCAGCGTGCTCATGGAGTCGAGGTAGCAGGCGGCGAGACGGCCGAGGCCGCCGTTGCCCAGCGCCGCGTCCGGCTCCGCCTCAAAAACGTCGCCCGACTTGAAGCCAAGCTCCTCGATCGCCTGTGTCAGCATATCCCCGAGGCCAAGGTTGTAGGCGTTCTTCATCAGGCTGCGCCCGATGAGGAACTCCATCGACAGATAGTGCACCTGCCGCGCCTTCTTGTCGCGCAGCTCGCGCTTGCTGGAAATCTCCATATCCGCCATGATCTCACGCAGTGCCAGCGCGCTGGCGTAGAGCATCTGGCTCTCATCCGCGTCCTCCACGCCGCAGCCGAAGCGCAGCTTGAGCTTGTCGCAGATCGCGTCCTTCATTTCCTGAACTGTTTTGATTGAGGTCATTCAAGTCTCCGTCCTTGTTTTATTAGCTTTTTTTCGCATAGAGTTGCTGATAGATTTTATGATATTCTTCGGCGCAGCGTTCCCAGCTGAAATCGTCGGCAGTCATGCCGCGTTTTTGCAGCGTACGGTAGGCGGCGGGATCATCGCGGTAAAGGTTGATTGCCTCGCGGACGCCGCGAAGCATATCCTGCGCGTTGTAGTTGGCAAAGCTGACGCCTCGCGCCTCATGCTCCCCGTTTTTGCACACGGCGTCCTTCAGTCCGCCGGTCTCGCGCACGATGGGCACGGCGCCGTAACGCATGGCAATCATCTGAGACGCCCCGCACGGCTCGATTTTCGAGGGGATGAGGAACAGGTCGGCTCCGGCGTAAATGCGGCGGCTGAGTGGCTGCGAATGATCGGGATGTTCCAGCCGCACCGCCATGCGCCCCGGGTGGCGCTGCGCCGCGTCGCGGAAGAACGACTCGTACTGCGCGTCCCCCCTGCCGAGCAGGACGAACTGCACGTCCTGCTCAAGCATCTCCTCCAGCGTCTCGCACACGAGGTCGAGTCCCTTTGGGGACACGAGGTGCGAGATCATGGCGACGATGGGCGCGTCGGCGCGCTGCTCCAGCCCCAGCTCCTCCTGCAGCGCCCGCTTGCAGGCCGCCTTGCCGTCGAGCGAGGCTTCACCGTACGTCCGGGCAAGCGCCTCGTCGTGCTGCGGGTCGAAGCTCCGCACGTCGATCCCGTTTGGCACACCCCGGAGCTTATCCCCGCAGGCGGAGATCACGCGCTCCAGTCCGTGGGCATAATAGGCGTATTTCAGCTCCTGCGCATAGGTGCGGCTGGTGGTCGTCACCGCGTCGACGTTGACGATGGCGCCCTTGAGCAGGTTGATGTCGCCCTCATAGGCGAGCGTCCCCTCGTCGTACCAGCCGGGAGGCAGGCCGAAGAGGTCTTCCAGTAGGGAGCGTCCGTAGCGTCCCTGATACTCTATGTTGTGGATCGTGAAAACGGTGCGAATATCCCGGAAGAACGCCGTGCGCACCGCCTCGTCGTGAATATAGATGGGAATCAGCGCCGTCTGCCATTCGTTGCAATGGACAACGTCCGGCTTGACGGAAAGGTCCGGGAGCATCTCCGTCACGGCGCGGGAGAAGAAGCCGAAGCGCTCCGCGTCGTCGTAGTAGCCGTAGAGCTCCGGGCGGTGGAAATAGTACTCATTGTCGAGAAAGTACCAGTCCACGTCCCGGTATCTGGCGCGGAACAGCCCGCAGTAGACGCTGCGCCACGCGAGGCGCACATACGTCCACTTCACAAACTCCATCTTCAATTCCGCGCTTTTGCTGAAGCAGTCCGCCACGCTCTGATACAGGGGGAGGATGACGGCGACCTGGTCGCCCTGCTTTGCCAGAGCGGGGGGCAGGCTTCCCGCCACGTCCGCAAGGCCGCCGCTCCGGCAGAACGGCGCCGCCTCGCTGGTTGCGTACAGAATGTTCAAGCTGCCTTCCTTCTTTCCTGAGCGGAAGGCGCAGAACGCGCCTTCCGCTCATTTGCGTTTCCCCTCAGATGGTGCTGCCCTTGGAAATCGCCATCGGGTAGCTCTCATGGCCGACGAGCTTGCCGCCGCGGCGAACGGTAACACCCTTGTCCGCGATGACATAGCTGACGTCGGCGTTCTCCTCGATGGTGACGCCCTTGAACAGGACGCTGTTCTTCACCGTCGCGCCCTTGGCAACCGTGACGCCCGGGAAGATGATGCAGTTCTCCACCGTGCCGACGATGCTGCACCCGTCGGCGATGAGGGAGTTGGAGCAGCTGCTCTCCGGGGCGATGTAGGTCGGGGTCTCGTCGTCCTCCTTGGCGCGGATGGGGCGCGCCTTGGTGGACAGCTCCTGATAGACGCGCGGCTGAAGCAGGTCCATGCTGCGGTCGTAGTATTCCTTGACCGTGCGGATCTGCGCGGCGATGCCGCTGAATACGTAGGCTCGGATGTCCAGCTTGTCGCCCATGCCGTTTAGCACGTCGCTGCGGAAGCTGATCTTCTCCTCCGCCTCGCACTCGTCCACCAGGCGGAGCAGCAGCTCCTTGCTGAGAACGTAGATTTCGAGGCAGTGATAGCCCTCGGGCTTCTTGGGGCTGCACAGGGTCTTGGCGACCTTGTTGTCCGCGCCGAGCAGGAAGAACGTCGCATCGCTGGTCTGCTTGTAGTTGGCGGTGCAGACGCAGGTGATGTCCGCGCCGGACGCGAGGTGGCTTTCAAACACGTCCGCAAGGTCAATGTTGATGATGAGGTCGCTGTCCGCCAGGACAACGTAGTCCTGACGGATCTGCTCCAGATAGGAGCGCACGCCGGCGAGCGCCTGCATCTTCCCCTCAAACTCCTGGCCGCTGCGGTACTTCCGGTTGTCGGCGAAGGGCGGCAGAATGCGCAGGCCGCCGTACTTGCGGGACATATCCCAGGTCTTGCCGTTGCCCACATGGTCAAGCAGGCTCTGGTAGTTGCCGTGCAGGACGATGCCCACGTCGGTCACGCCCGCGTTTTGCAGGTTGGAGAGCATAAAGTCAATGATGCGGTAGCGGCCGCCGAAGGGGATCGAGCCGGGCATGCGCTTCTCTACCAGCTCGCGCAGACCGGGTTCCTTCTCGTAGGAGAAAATGATGCCGTGCAGTCCGTTCATCTCACTACCTCCTTCATGTTCTTGCTGAGCATGTGATTCGCCTTGAGCTCATACTTGTCAGGGAGCCTGGTCTCGGGGCCGACGACCGTGATGCCCCAGCCCTCGGCGCCGTCCGGCACGGAACCGACGACGGCGTCCGCCCCGATGACGGCGTTCTCGCCGATGATGGCGTAAGCCACCTTCGCGCCCGCCTTGACGACCGCGCCGGGCATCAGGATGGAATACTGGACGCTCGCGCCCTCCTCGATGCAGCTGTTTTCGGAGAGGACGGAGTTCTCCGCCTCGCCCTCGACCACGCAGCCCCGGGTGATGACGCTGTGGTGCGTCGCAGCGGTCTTGCCGAGGAACGCCGGGGGCGCAGAGGTGCTGCGCCCGTAGATGGGCCAGTCATGCTCGAACAGGTCGAGCCCGCTGCCGTTGGCGAGCATATCCATGTTCGCGTCCCAGAGGGAGTCGAGCGTGCCGACGTCCTTCCAGTAACCGGCGAAGCGGTAGGCGATCATCTTTTCGCCCGCGTTCAGCATGGTGGGGATGATGTTCTTGCCGAAGTCGTTTTCGCTGTCGGGGTTGTTCTCGTCCGCGATCAGGTACTCGCGCATCTTGCTCCAAGTGAAGACATAGATACCCATGGAGGCGAGGTTGCTCTTGGGCTCCTTGGGCTTCTCGGCGAACTCGGTGATGTTGTCCTCGCCGTCCACGCTAATGATGCCGAAGCGGGAGGCCTCGCTCCAGGGCACCTCCATGACGGCGATGGTGCAGGCGGCGCCCGCCTTCTTGTGGGCGGCGACCATCTCGGCGTAGTCCATCTTATAGATATGGTCGCCGGAGAGCACCACCACATACTCGGGATCGTACATATCGACGAAGCCGATGTTCTGGTAGATGGCGTTCGCCGTGCCCTTGTACCAGCTCGCGCCCGTGGCGCTCTGATACGGAGGCAGGATGTGGACGCCGCCATCGTCGCGGTCGAGATCCCACGGCTGGCCGGAACCGATGTAGCTGTTAAGCTCCAGCGGGCGGTACTGCGTCAGAACGCCGACGGTGTCAATGCCCGCGTTCGTGCAGTTGGAGAGGGGAAAATCAATGATGCGGAACTTGCCGCCGAAGGGAACGGCGGGCTTTGCCATGTTCTCCGTCAGGACGTAAAGCCGGCTTCCCTGTCCGCCGGCGAGCAGCATGGCGATGCACTCTTTTTTCATGCTGGGGGCCCTCCTTTATGACTTCTTTTCGGTTTTGGGTTTGCTGATATCGGCCGACTTTTTGGGCCTGCCGGGTTTGCGCTTTTCCGATGGGGCGTCGCTCTTCCTGGGTCTGCCGGGCTTGCGTTTCTCGGCGGGAGCGGCGGCGTCAGCAGTCTTTTTTGGTCTGCCGGGCTTGCGTTTCTCGGCGGGAGCGGCGGCGTCGGCGGTCTTCTTGGGTCTGCCGGGCTTGCGCTTCGCGGGCGCCTGCTCCGCCGCCTTCGCTTTCTCCCGCTCCTCGCGCGCCGCCTGCTCGGCAAGCTCCTCCTCCGTGGGCAGGACGCCCCGGCCGCGCAGATAGATCGCGCCGTAGGGCGGGAGCGTCACGGCGATGGAGGTGTCGTGTCCGTGGGAGCCGACGCGCTCGACGGGCACCGTGCCGTTGTAGTTCCAGCCGCTGCCGCCGTACTCCGGACGGTCGGTGTTGAAGACCTCGACGTATTCCTTCTTCGGCGGGACGCCGAAGCGGTAGTTCTCGTAGTGGTTGGGAGAGAAGTTGATCGCGGCGACGAGCTCGTTGCCCTTCCGGTCGCGGCGGATGAACACGACGACGTTGTTCTGGTTGTCGTCGGGCACGATCCACTCAAAGCCCTCCCAGCTGAAGTCGATCTCCCACAGCTCGGGGGAATCGAGGTAGAAGCGGTTGATCGCGCGGAAGAAATCCTGCGTCATGCGGTTCTCGGGATTCTCGCGCAGGAGATACCAGTCGATCTGGTTGGCGAAATCCCACTCGTGCCACTGGCCCAGCTCCGCGCCCATAAAGGTCAGCTGCTTGCCGGGATGGGCGTAGAGGTACGCCGTGAAGCCGCGCACGCCGGCGAGCTGTCCCCAGTCGTCGCCGGGCATCTTGCCGCGCAGCGATCCCTTCATGTGCACCACCTCGTCATGCGAGATGGGCAGGACGAAGTTTTCGGAGAAGGCGTACATGAACGAGAAGGTGATGTCCTTGTGATGGAACTGGCGGAACCACGGGTCGAGCTTGAGGTAGTGGCACATATCGTTCATCCAGCCCATGTTCCACTTGAGGTTAAAGCCGAGGCCGCCGTCCTCGGGCGGCTTGGTGACGCTGGGCCACGCGGTGGACTCCTCCGCCACCATCATCAGACCCGGGTCATAGGAGAACGCCATGCGGTTGAGCGCGCGCAAAAACTCGATCGCCTCGATGTTCTCGTGCCCGCCGTACTCGTTGGGCGACCATTCACCGGCGCGGCGGTCATAGTCAAGATAGAGCATCGACGCCACGGCGTCCACGCGCAAACCGTCCACATGGAACTCCTTGAGCCAGAAGGACGCAGAGGAGAGCAGGAAGCTCTTGACCTCGCCGCGACCGTAGTCAAACACGCGGGTACCCCAGCTCAGGTGCTCGCGCTTGCGCGGGTCCTCGTACTCATAGCAGCTCGTACCGTCGAAGTCGCGCAGGCCGTGGGTATCCTTGCAGAAGTGGGAGGGCACCCAGTCGAGGATGACGGAAATGCCCGCCGCGTGCATCTTGTCAATGAAATACATGAAATCCTTGGGCGTGCCGTAGCGGGAGGTGGCGGCAAAATAGCCCGTGACCTGATAGCCCCACGAGGCGTCGAAGGGGTACTCTGTGATGGGCATCAGCTCGATGCAGTTGTAGCCGAGGTCGGCGCAGTAGGCGGACAGGTTCTCCGCCAGCGTGCGGTAATTGAACACGGAGCCGTCCTCATGCCTGCGCCAGGAGCCAAGGTGCACCTCGTAGATATTGAGCGGGTGGTCGTAGACCAGCCTGCCCGGCCGCGCGCTCATCCACGCGCCGTCGTGCCACTCGTAGCCCTTGAGATCGTAGAGCTTGCTGGCGGTGTTGGGGCGGGTCTCGGCATGGAACGCATAGGGGTCCGCCTTAAGCGTCACCTCGCCGTTCGCGCCCGTGACGGCAAACTTGTAGGCGTCATACTCGGCGAGTCCGGGGATGAAGGTCTCCCACATATTCTGGTCATTGCGGTACATGGGCCAGGCGTTCCTGTCCCAGTTGCAGAAATCGCCCACGACGGCCACGCCCTGCGCGTTGGACGCCCAGACGCGGAACAGCCAGCCCTGCTGCCCGTCGCGCTCCGCCGGATGCGCGCCGAAGTAGTCATACCCGTCGTAGAGGTTGCCGCCGTAGAATGCCATGGAATCGAGATGCATCAAATCTCCCATAAGTTCCTCCCTTTTCTGCTGTCAGCGATATGATTTTCCTGATTACTCCTGTTCCTTTGGCCGCTTTGCGGTCGCGGCTCCGCCGCCCAGCCCGAAATCGCGCTCCACGCTGGAGAGGTCGCGGTTGAGCATGTTCTCCATCACGCGGATGTCCGCGTCCACGTCCATCGCCTCGCTGCGGTAAAGCTCGTCGAGCTGCTTTTCAAAGTTTTCGAGCAGATTGTCCATGATGGACTCGATGCGGCTTTTCGCCTGGCGGAGGTTTTCGCCCTCGATGCCCGCCTCCTCGAACTCGGTGTAGGTGCCCAGCAGCTTGAGCGTGGTGGGCAGGTAGTAGTCGAAGAAGGTGGACGCCTGCTTCTGCTTTTCGGGGTGCGCCTCCACCTCGCGGAAGATTTTCCCCGCCACGACCTCCATGCGGTCCAGCTTCTCGGAAAACACGGGGTCGGGAATGCGGTCGTTCGCCTCGCGGATGGCGCGCAGCGCGCCGGAATAGCCCTCCTTCGCCTCCTTGGGCGTGAGGTCCTCCTTCTTAGTGCGCTCCTGCAAATAGCGCTGGTAGGCGTCCGCGCTGCGAAAGAGGATGCCGCGTCCGGCGTCAAAGAACGCGCCCGTGCCCAGCAGGCTCTTCTCGATCATATACTCGACGTCCTTCTCCACGACGGCGCGCCGCTTGCCCGTCACCGCCATCAGCTCCTCGACGGTGACGAAGTCGCGCTCGCCCAGCACAGCGCGGCAGCGCTCGATGCGGTTGCGGCGGGACATCATCCTGCGCCCCGAAAAAACCATCACCGCGCCGCCCACGACAAAGCCCAGCTCGGAGAAGACAGACGACCAGTCCATCCAGTAGCCGCCCAGCGCGCCCCCCGCCTCGGAGAGCAGCGCGACCCCGAACACCGCGATAATCGCGGCGCCGACGATCTGGAGCACGCGCGCGGTCTTCGCCGTGTCGTTCGGGGTGCGCGTGACCTTCTTCGCCGCCTGCTGCACCCTGTTCTCGCCGCTCTTCGCCGTTTGCTGGACGCTCTGGCGCGCCGGCTTCTTCCTGGAGCTGTCGTTCAGCTTGGAAATCAGGAGGATCAGCCCGATCGGCCAAAGGCCGAAAGCGAACATCGTCACGATCAGCACCCAGCTGCCCCAGTCGCTGTCATGTTTTGAACCGTTGTAGCGGTTGTAGCCGCCGTTCCCATAACCGTCCGTGCGGCGGAAGGAACCGCTGTTCTCGTCGTATCTCCACTCGCTCATGATGTGCCTCTCCCGGTGAGGGGCGTCAGCTTGCGCCGACTGCCCCGCTCGTCCACAATATAGGTGTTGTCCAGCTGCGCGCGGAGGTTTCCGGTCACGGCGTCGATATATTCGCGGCGCAGGATCGTGCGCTCGATCATCTCCTCCTCGGTCAGGCCCTCGAGGGTCTTCGCCTTTTTCGCCAGCTCATTGATGCGGTTGATTTTCCTCTGATCCATAGTTTCCCTTACAGATACCTTTCCAACAGAATTGCGGTCCTCCCCTTTTTGCTCAGACCGCCGACCTCCTTCAGCGCGAACTTCCCCAGCCCGCGCGCGGAGACCACGTCGCCCTCGCGCACCGGCGCGTCCGGCTTGAGGGTTTCGCGGTGGTTCAGCTGTACGCGCCCGGAGACGATCAGCTCCGCCGCCCTGCCCCGGCTCATGCCGAAGCCGGACGACGCCACCGCGTCCAGCCGCAGCGTGGCAACCGTGTCGCGGATCGCGCGCACCCTGCGCGTGGGGACGCTGAGCGCATGCAGGTCGACGCGCTCCACCCGGAGCCTCACGCGCCCCGCCTGCGTCCACTCCCGTGCAAGATAGTCGGCGACGTCGGCGCAGACGACCGCGTCCGCCGACTGCGGCGAGACGAGGATGTCGCCCAGCTTGCTCCGCGCGACGCCCAGCGCCGTCAGACTGCCCAGCAGGTCCCGGTGCCCCGGCGCATCGCCCTCGTACCACGTCGCGCGCAGGACGGCGAGCGCCTCGTCCGCGTCCGGCTCCTCCTGCCATGCGGGCAGGAAGCACAGGCGCCTTCGCTCCGCCTCCGGGTAGCCGCCCAGCGCCGTCCAGCCCTCGTGCTCGCGCGCGGCGCGGAGCAGCTCCTCCGCGCTTTTCTGTTCAGCGGGGCTGAGAAAATCCGTATACGCGGGAACGTCCCGCCTGCGGCACAGCTCGCACTTGTCCAGCACCTGCGCCAGCAGCACCCGCTCCTCCGCGCTATGCGCGGCGTGATCCAGCAGCGTTCTCTTGTCCATTGCGCTCGCGCCGCCTCCCGTTCATACGAATATTCCATCCGGCCATTCGCTTCGGCGCCGTTTCCGCCATGCTTCGTTTCCGTCCCCGCCGGGCCATGTCCTGCGCGGGATCGGTTCGGCATTCCCTTCCCATAATATAACTCTTTTATAACATATCACAAACCTTTTCTACATGCAAGGTAAAAAAAGACGGCTTGCCCAGGCAAACCGTCTTTTTTTCATTTTTCTATGTTTTGACAGGCCGCGCACCCGGCGTTCAGCGGACGCGGACGATGCACGTCACCTTCGCGTCGCCCACCGTGGCGGTGACGTTGGTCACGCCCGACTTGACCGGCTTGAGCCAGCCCTCGCCGTCCACCGCGACGACGCCGCTGTCCTCCGCGCTCCACTCGGACACCTCCACGTCCGTACCCGTGACGATCAGGCGGATCTGGTCCGATTTCTTCACGGAGCAGTCATAGAACCCGCTCGCCGGGTCCTTGGACAGCGTGCCGCTGACGTTGGTCTTGATCGCCAGCGACGCGGCGTCGACGTGGACTGCGGGCGCGGGAGGCTCGTCGGATTCGACCGGCCCGGTCTCGCCCGGCGGTTCGTCGTCGGAGGGCTCGTCGGCGCTCTGCGCGGGAGGATGCGCCGTCTCAGACGGCGGCTCGGTCTGGACGTCATTTTGGGGCAGCTTGTCACCGAACAGATACCAGCCGAACAGCGCAAGCACCAGCGCCAGCACGACGATGATGCCCCCGCGCGCGGACTGCATCTTCCGGCGGCTTGTGATGTGGCGCTTGGCGGCGCGTTTTTTTGCGGGATGCTCGTCGTACTCCTCGCAGAACGGGCAGCTTTTGTAGCTGGGCGAATATTCCTCCCCGCAGATCGGGCATTTAATCAAATCCATTGTGTTCTCCTTGTATCGTCTCGCCCGGCAGGGCGGTCAGCATCGCGTGCGTGTATTTACATAATACCACGTTTTTGGTGCGCGTCAACCTTTCTTTTCATATTGCGCGTCATAGTTTGCCCAAATTCCTCAGGAATCAACCCGGGCATATCATATGACCATATTGCGCTTGATACGAAAAAGCCGCCTTTTCGGGGTTATTCCCAAAAAAGGCCCCGACATGCCCCCGCCGACGGTGGGCGGGATGTACCGTCCCGAAACGATGGACGCGGTCAAGGTGAAGAGGCTGTGAAGCAGGGGGAAACAGCTTGACCGGACGAAAACCATCCCGTTTCGCCCGGCCGATGCTCTTTTTTTGCTGTCCGCTTGCAGGTCGGCGCGGGAGCCGCAAAATCGCGGAGGGTGTAAAATAGAGTGGAGTAAAAATTAACTTTCAGAAAGAGAAAACTGAACCTGTCAAGAAAAGTGCAGAGTGAAAACTCGCAAAATGTACAACACAGTCAGGCGGCATAGCCGAGGGTATAGATGCGAAGTGGGCACAGTTTAAATGTGTAATAAAAACACCGGATTTCTTGCGAAATCCGGTGTTTTTGTGGTAATCGGTTAAAACTCCTACTTTGGAAAGATTCATACTAAACTCTAAATAAAACAATTGATAATCCAACTACGACCGGTAACAC
>CAMKFK010000040.1 GCA_946411835.1 uncultured Clostridia bacterium | reverse complement strand
TCGTCTGGCGAAAAAACTGCTCGGAGATTTTTCCGATATTCTAATCAGATAATAGGATAAAACCATGGTTCGGCGCTGTCAATCAAAGACTGCGGCGGCGGTACTCAAAAGAGTACCGCCGCCGTTTTTGCTTTGCCTGTTTGATTCCTGTGCCGTATATCAGAACTCCGTGGCGAAGTAGCGGTGCAGGGCGGTCAGGTCAAGACCGTTCACGGTCCCGTCGCCGTTGACGTCAGCGCCGGGGCCGACGGTGATGTTCTCGCCGTTCGCGCCGATGTAATTGCGCAGACGGACGAGGTCGCTCGCGACGACCTTGCCGTCGTCATTCGCGTCGCCGACGAGGTACGCCCGACCGACGCCAAACGTGCCGGAGGCGTAATCCACCGTACCGTCCTGCGCGGCGGCGAAGCGGACGGTCGCCCGCACGTAGGGATTGAGCGTCTTGCCGGAAACCGGCGCAAAGGTCAGCGTGATGGTCGCCGCGTCGCCAACGTCGATGTCCTGATTGAGCACCAGATTCTTGTCGCCCGGCGTCCACTCGACGCCCTCGACCTTCGTCAGCTCCATGCTGTTGTCATAATCCAGCGCAAGGACGAGCGCGCCGAGATCCTTGAGCGCCGTCGCGGTGAGCTTCGCCTAAATGGTGTTCACTCCGGCGTTCATGCCGCTGACCTGAAGGGAGACGCCGTTCTCCTCGGGACGGTCGGCGTTCAGACCCGCGTACTGGACGAGCGCCTGCAGCGGGGCGTTGCAGAGGTCCTGGTCCACGTCCACGCTTCTCGTATCGCGCAGCGCGTCGCGCTCCGGGTGCCATTGCAGACCCAGCGCGAAGGTGGCGTCCTGATACTCGATCGCCTCGACGATACCGTCGGACGAGCGGGCGACCACGGTCAGACCCTCGCCCAGCAGCTCGGGATCGGCGGACTGGTGGTGCGCCGTGGCGACGAACTCCAGCGTCTCAGAGCCGAAGATGTCGTACAGCCACTTGGAGCTCTTGTCGATGGCGATGCTGTCGTTGCCGACGCCGCCCGCGAGGACGTGGTAGCCCGTGCCGCCGCTGTGGATCAGCCCGTCGATCTGGACGCGGAGGTGACCCTCCTCGCAGCCCGTGTCGTAGTCGGCGTATTCGCCGGTGCTGCGATTGTAGGTCGCGCCGACGCGGGCGCCGTTTTCATCGTAATAGGTATAGCCGGTGTCGGGCGCCGCCGCCTTGATGCTCTCGGGCAGCGCGTCATAGCCCTCGACCGTCTCGGGGATCTTGCCGGAGACGACGGCGGTCACGCGGCTCGCCGCGATTTCGCCGGAGAGCACCTTCTGACCCAGATAATACGGGATGTCCTGAACCAGCGCGCCGCCCATGGCGACGTTGAAGCCCTGCTCGCCCCGGCAGACGCACAGCATCGGCACGTCCAGCGCGATGGCCTGCTGCATCAGGTGGATGTCGGAGGTATCCCGCGCGTCGTTGTAGCCGGAGGAGCCGTGCGGGCTCTGCTTCTGGTCGTACAGCTTCGGGTTCCAGTCCTCGCCGCCGGTCATGAAGATGCCATCGACCTCATAAAGGACCGTCTGCGCCTGCTCGGCGGTCGTCACCTGCGGCAGGTAGACCGCGTAAGCGCCGTTGCGCTCATACGCCTCGGCGAAGCCCTGATAGTCGCTGCCGATGTTGTTGCTCTTCCAGGAAATGCCGATGGTCGGGCGATCCGTCACGGAGACGACCGCAATCGCCAGCACGTCGCCGTCGGCGTTCAGGGTCAGGTCGGCGCGAACCGCCTTGCCCAGCGTGCGCTCGCCCTTGTCTGTGCCGTGCACGACGGCGGGCTTGTCCGCCTCGCCCATGACCGCCTTGAGCGCGGCAGGGCTGTCGATGCCGCAGCCGGTCCCGTCCGTGACGGCGACGTCCGCCGCCAGCGCGCCGGAATGGGTCACGTTGTATTCCAGTTTGTTCTCTGCGTTGATCTGATACAGGATCGCGTTTTTCACGCTCGGTTCGGTTGCGGTACCGTCCGCAAACGCCGCCGGTGCGCACAGAGAAAGCACCATGACAAGCGAGAGCAGCACCGCGAGGAAGTTTCGCTTCATGTCAACACCCCACACACTTAAATTAACCTTACGGTCAAATTAAATGTAACACGAAGCAATCAAAAAAACAATTCGCGTTACGGCCTAATTGCAAATTGGTTTTTTGTGGAAACGGACATACCGTCGGTCCGGACGACCGCGCCGTCGCTGTACAGCGTCACCGCGCCGTCGCGGGTGAGCAGCACCGTCGCGCCCGCGCGCTCCAGCGCCTCGACCGTTGCGGCGCTCTCCGGCTCCTCGTCCGAGGATGTGACGACGGCGTACGTCGGTTTCGTGGATTCCAGCAGCGCGGGGAGCAGCGGCTCGTCTCTCCCGTGGTGCGGGACCTTCAGCACGTCGCAGGCGGCGCGGTTCGCGTCGAGAAACTCCGCCAGCCGCTCCGTCTGGGCGTCGCCGGTGAACAGGAAGCGGGTCTCTCCATTTGTCACCGACACGATCAGCGAGGAATTGTTGCTCTCGTCCGAGGCGTAATCCGCCCGGCGCGGCGGGTCGATCTCGTAGCTTACGCCGTCCAGCGTAAAGGCGCGCGTCTCCCGCACGGTGTCCGGCTCGACGCCCGCGTTCTCCAGCGCGCGGAGATACTTTTCGTACGCCTCGCTGTCCTTGGGGCGATTGCTTTGCAGCACCGCGCCGACCTCGACGCTGTTGAGCACCTTCGCCGCGCCGCCGACGTGATCCTGATCGAAGTGCGTGACAATGAGACAGTCCAGCCGTTTGACGCCCCGCTCCGCGAGATACGCGAGGATGGTCTTGCCGAAGCCCTGCTCGCCCGCGTCGATCAGCACGGCGCTGTTCTCTGTCGTCAGCAGGACGGCGTCCGCCGCGCCCGCGTCGAAGAAGTGGACCTCCAGGTCCGCCGCCGCGCCCGTCTCCGGCGCTTTTTTCGCGCCGCAGGCGGTCAGCGACAGCGTCAGCGCGAGCAAGAGCGCGGCGGCGCGCTTCGCCGTCACAGCGCCTCCCGCGCCGTCGGCTTGCCGCAGGTGATGGTCAGGTTGCCGTTGCGGGTGCGCAGCGCGTCGAGAAACGCCTTGGTCGCGCTCGCATCGCGGAGCGTGATCCGGTAGACCAGCTCGTAGAGCGTGCCCATGTTCGTGGTCTTGACGCGCGTCAGCTCGGCGGAGCGGGTGTAGGTGCGGAACAGGTCGTCGAACAGGCCGTCGTAGTCGAGGCTTTCGGGGATGGTGATTTTCAGCTCGCGCTCGTCCGCCGCGCCCGCGCCGAAGCCGACGGCGGTCAGCAGCAGCACGAACGCCGCAATGACGGCGAAGAACGCCGCTGCAAGCGCCACATAGCCCATACCCGTGGCAAGGCCGATGGCGGTGGCGAGGAACACCATGCCGATCTCCTTCGCGCTGCCCGGCGCGCTGCGGAAGCGGATCAGCCCGAACGCCCCCGCCACGGCGACGCCCGCGCCGATGTTGCCGTTGACCAGCATGATGATGACCTGCACCATGGCGGGCAGCATGGCGAGCGTGAGGACGAAGCTCTGGGAGTATTTGGACTTATACATGGATAGCGCCGCCGCGCCGAGACCGAGGACGAGGGAAACGGCGGTACAAATGAAGAACGCGGAAGCCGTGATTTCGGTTCCGGTGATGATCGAGTTAAGCACTGAGAAGAACCTCCTTTTGGATCACGGCGGACTTGCCGCCGAGCACATATTGCTTGTAGTACGCTCCATATTTGGAGAAGGATGCGGAGAAAATGCCGTTGTCACTCAACAACCGCGCCAGCCACAGCGGAGCCGTGCCGGGGATTTTGATTTCCATGAGATAGAGCCCGTCCGGGAGCAGCGGCACGCCGCCGTCGCCGAGGCGCAGGTCGAGGTCGTTGGCGCGGGCGCGGAGATTGGTGTCGAAGGTAATGCGCAGCTCGCCGCCGTCCGCTGCGGCATACGCCTCGCGGTCGTAGGCGATGAACGCCTTTGGGACGGGACGGTAGAACCGCAGAAACCAGTCGATCTCGCGGGAAATCTGGCTGCCGTCGCCCTTGCGCGCGCCGCAGAGGTAGAGCGGCGCGTCCCGCATCTCCATCGTGACGCGGCGCTTGTAGACCACGCCGTCGTACTTCTTCTTGATCTCGACGAAGACCGTATCCCGGCTGCCGGGCACGCCGTAACTCCTCATGCGGAGCTTTTCCTTATAGACCGGCTTTTCCAGCGACGCGCGGATCAGGTCGTATTGCTCGGTGTCGTAATAGACGTTCCCGATCGAATAGCGCGGGTGCTCGTCGGGCTTCATATAGGGAGCCATGCCGTTCAGCATAGCCAGATACTGCCCGCGCGTCAACAGATATTTCTTTTCGTAGCGCTTGAAGCAGCTTTGGATGTCGCTCATTTCGTTTGCCTCCTTTGGACGGGGCGTCATGCCTCCCGTCCTCTGGTATCATATTCGGAGGCGGTCGCCCGTTTTTTGGGGTCGGGCGGGAAAAACATGGAAAAAGACAGCGGTCCGCGCCCTCCGAAGAGGTCGCGGACCGCCGCCGCTTTGCTGAATTATACGGCTGCCGCCGCTTCATCGACGGTCGCCGCTTTCGCGGTCTTGCCCTTGCCGCCGCGTCTGCCGTGGCCGTGCGCGCTGACGGCGGCGTCCTCCGCCGTCGCCTCCTCGACGGTCTTGTCGAGCACCGCGCCGGTGGCCGCGTCGATCTGATAGGAATACCGCTGCCCGTCACAGGTGAAGCGCACCTTGTAGATCACCGTGCCGTCGTCGAGCTGCGAGACGCGGGATTTGACCTTGCCCGCCTGCTCCGCCGTCACGCCTGCGTCCGCGAGCGCCGCCGTCTTTGCGGCGACCTTGCCGACGGCGCCCTCCGGTTCGGCGACCTTCTCGCCGCCGCGCCTGCCGTGGCCGTGGGCGCTGACGGCGGCGTCCTCCGCCGTCGCCTCCTCGACGGTCTTGTCGAGCACCGCGCCGGTGGCCGCGTCGATCTGATAGGAATACCGCTGCCCGTCACAGGTGAAGCGCACCTTGTAGATCACCGTGCCGTCGTCGAGCTGCGAGACGCGGGATTTGACCTTGCCCGCCTGCTCCGCCGTCACGCCTGCGTCCGCGAGCGCCGCCGACTTTGCGGCGTCCTTACCGACGGCGCCCTCCGGTTCGGCGACCTTCTCGCCGCCGCGTCTGCCGTGGCGTGTGCGCTTCTGCGTCTCCTCGACCGTCGCCTCCGCAGCGCTGTCACCGGTCGCCGCGAACGCGGCGGGAAGCAGCGCGGAGACGGACAGGACCGAAACCAGCGCCAGTGCCAATATGCTCTTGTTTTTCATGTGTCACCGCTCCTTTCTTTATCTGACCATCCGACCGCCGAAACCGCCGAAGCCGCCGTACGGCTGCCCGCCCATGCCGGGACCGCCCATCCGACCGCCGAAGCCGCCCGCCATACCGCCGGGCTGCGCGCTCCGGTTCATGCCCTGCGTGGGCATCTGGCCGTCCTGCGTGGGCATCTGGCCGTCCTGCGTGGGCGTCTGCGCCGCGCTGCCTTGCTGCCGGCCGTTCTGCCGCATGCCGCCGCCCATCATGCCGCCGTCCATCATGCCGCCGCCCATGGACGCGACGCCGCTCTGGTTGTCGAGCCGGAAGCTGTCGGAAACGTAGAGCTGCCCGTCATAGTCGAGTCCCGCGTCGCCGCCGTTGCTGGCGCTGCTAATCGTCGCGCTGCCCGCAATCAGATTGATGTTCCCGTTGGAGTCAAGACCGTCCGCCCGGGGCGCGCTCACGGTCAGGCTGCCGCCGGTCATGTTGATGGAATAGCCGAGGGAGGCGTAGGTCCCGTCGCTGTTCGCGGCGTTGACGCCGTCGTCCGAAGAGGTCACCTCGACCGTGCCGCCCGCAATGTTCACGACCGTCGCCTCGATGCCCTCCGTGCTCTTGCTGACCGTGACGGTCGGGGACGTGCTCTCCGAGCCGATGGTCAGGACGCGGTCGGCGTGGATACCGTCGTCGCCCGCGCTGACGGTGACGGCGCCGCTGAGGATGGCGAGATCGTACTCGGCGTTGAAGCCGTCGTTCACCGCCGTGACATGGACCGTTGCGCCGTCGATGACGAGGCTGCCGTTGCCGTCCTCCTCATTGGCGGAGACCTTGACGCCGTTCTTGGTGCTGCCGTTGACGGTCAGCGTGCCCGTACCGGTCAGGTACGCACTCGCGCCGGACTTGACCTTGAGCGCCGCGCCGTCAAAATCCTCGGACACGTCCTCCAGCGAGGCGTCCTCCGCGTCGGTCAGGGTCACGCTGCCGGCGACGACGATCTTCGCCTCCGCGCCCTTGTTGATCGAAAGCGTCGCGCCCGTCGTGCTGGTCAGGTCAAGGTCCTTCAGAACGAGCACCACGCCCGTCGTACCCTTGGTGACGGTGATGCTGCCGTCGGCGCAGGCGCCCGTAATGAGATAGGTGCCCGCCTCCTTGATCTTGACCGTGTTGTTCTCGTCGCTCATGGTGATGGTCGTCGCGTTCGCGTAATCCGCCGTCAGGGACGCGGCGCTGTTGGTCGTCGTACCGGTGACGAGCGTACCGGCGGAGCCGGCGCTTTGGACGTTCTGCTGCATCTGCCCGCCGGGCATGCCGCCCATCTGGCCCATCTGGCCCATCTGGGTGAACGCCGTGCGGAAACCGGTCAAGGTTCCGGCGCCGGTGTAGTCCGCGTTTACGGCGACCGCGCCCGCCAGAAGCGTCAGGCACAGGCCGCACGCCGTCGCTGCTGTTGCAAATTTCTTTTTCATGTTTGTTACCGCCTTTCATCCTTTCGGAATGGTTTGTTGTTTTGTTGGGGGACGTTTCCCCTCTGCCATATCATTCGGAGCGGCGGTTCCGGATTTTGGGGTCGCGCAAAAAAATCGTCGGGGGCAAGCCGTCCCCGACGATCCGACCGGATCAAGTATTATGATTTGGGTCGCTTTTCCAGCGCGGGCAGCAGCGCCTCCTCGCAGATAAAATCGAGGATGGCGGCGAGCGGGATGGCGAACAGGATGCCGACAATGCCGAACATATTGCCGCAGACGATGACCGCGATCAGGATCAGCAGCCCGGACACACCCAGCGAGTTGCCGAAGAGCTTCGGCTTGATGATGTAACCGTCCAGGAACTGGAGTCCCAGCGTAAAGACGATGAAAATCAGCGCATGGACGGGGTTGACCAGCAGCAGGATAAACGCGCCGATCGCGCCGCCGATGATGGGGCCGAAGGTCGGGATCAGGTTGGTCACGCCCGCCACAAGCGGCACCAGCCCGGTGTACTGCATCCCGAGGCACATCATGAACACCGCGTTCGCCGCGCCGACGATCAGCGCGTCCAGCAGGCTGAACGTGATGTACCGCACGAGGATCCGGTCGCAGCGGGCGAAGAAGGTGACGGTCCTCTCACAGGCCCGCTTGCTCAGCAGCGCGCGCAGCAGACGCAGCGCGAAGCCCTTGACGGACGCCTTGGACGCGAGCAGATACACCGAGAGGATCAGCGCGATGAGCCAGCGCACCACGCCCTTTCCGGCGGCGGCGGAGGCGTTGACAATGCCCTCCACGTTGTCCTTGAGAAAGGACAGCACCCGGTTCATGAGGTCGCCCGACGTACCGACGAGCTGGTCAAGGTTCAGCGTCTCCGCGACGCCCAGACGCTCGGTCAGCGCATGCAGCGACGCGAGGTAGCCCTCCATGTTGTTGACCAGCATGGTAACGCTCTCCGCCAGCTGCGGGATCAGCGTCCCCAGCAGGAACGTCAGAAACAGCAGCAGCGTCAGCACCGCGAGCGCGATGGACGCCGTCCAGTGCAGCGTCTCCCTGCCCGGCTTTTTGAACAGCGTCCGCCGGTAGAGCATCGCCAGCGGGTTCATCAGGTACGCCAGCACGCTGCCGAGAAACAGCGGGCCGAAGTAGCCCAAAAAGGTGCGCACCGCGCCGAGCACGGGCGCCAGGTGCGTCAGCACCACATACAGCGTCACGGCGACGCAGGCCGTAACCGTGCCGGGGTACCATTTCTTGTCGCGAAGATGCTCCTTCATGCCATGTCTCACCTCAAAAAATCGTATAGAAATACTATAAAGCCGCGCGCAAAAAAAATCAACACCGCGCCGGAGAAAATTCAGCTGTTTTTTCGGCCCGTTCCGCGCGGCGGCGTCGCGCGTGTGTACGCCTGCTGCAACCGCCATGGGCTGTTCGAGACGGCGATCCCTCACAAATTGTCGCGCCAAGGCTTGACTTGACGGCGGTTTCATGGTATAAATTATCCGACAATGTTTTGGAGGATACGATCATGGAAATGAAACACATTGTGACCCTTGAGACCCGCGACCTGTGCGCAAGCGCCAAAAACGGCGGCTGCGGCGAGTGCCAGACCTCCTGCCAGAGCGCCTGCAAGACCAGCTGCGGCATCGCAAATCAGCAGTGCGAAAACGGGAATCGCTGAGAAAACAAGCAAAAATGCCGCCGTCAGGCGGCTTTTTTGTTGAAGAGGACAGGGTTATGATCCATCAATACAAACTCAATGGTTACAACATCGTGCTCGACGTCTGCTCCGGCTCCGTCCACGCGGTGGACGAGCTGACCTACGATATGGTCGCTCTCTTCGAGGGGCGCGACCGCGCGTCGGCGCTCGCCGCCGTGCGCGAGAAGCACCCCGGCGCCGCAGACGCGGAGCTGGACGAGGTCTACGACGCGCTGCTCTCGCTCAAGGACGCGGGCAGGCTGTTCGCGCCGGATACCTTTGCGCCGATGGCGGGCAGGCTGAAGGAGAAGAGCGCGGGCGTGGTCAAGGCGCTGTGCCTGCACGTCGCCCACACCTGCAACTTAAACTGCGCCTACTGCTTCGCCAGCCAGGGCAGATATCGCGGCGAGCGCGCGGTGATGTCCCTCGACGTCGGCAAGCGCGCGCTGGACTTTTTGGTCGAGCGCTCCGGCACGCGCCGCAACCTCGAGGTGGACTTTTTCGGCGGCGAGCCGCTGATGAACTGGGCGGTCGTGAAGGAGCTGGTGCGCTACGCCCGCGAGAGGGAGAAGGAGACGGGCAAGCGCTTCCGCTTCACCCTGACCACGAACGGCATGCTCATCGACGACGATGTGATCGACTTCGCCAACCGCGAGATGCACAACGTCGTCCTCAGTCTCGACGGGCGCAGGGAGGTGCACGACCGCTGGCGCGTGGACTACGCCGGAAACGGCAGCTGGGAGCGCATCGTCCCGAAGTTCCAAAAGCTCGTCGCGGCGCGCGGCGGCAGGAACTATTATATGCGCGGCACGTTTACGCACAACAACCCCGATTTTCTCAAGGACATCGAAACCATGCTCGACCTCGGCTTCACGGAGCTGAGCATGGAACCCGTCGTCGCCGCGCCGGACGATCCCAACGCGCTGACGGCGGACGATCTGCCCGTCGTCATGGCGCAGTACGAGGCGCTGGCGAAGCTGATGCTCGCGCGCGAGAAGGAGGGGCGCCCCTTCACCTTCTACCACTACATGATTGATCTGACGGGCGGTCCGTGCATTTACAAGCGCGTCTCCGGCTGCGGCTCCGGCACGGAGTACATGGCGGTCACGCCGTGGGGCGACCTCTACCCCTGCCACCAGTTCGTCGGCGAGGAGGCGTTCAAGCTGGGCGACGTCTGGAACGGCGTGACCAACGCCGCCGTGCAGGAGGAATTTGCCGCCTGCAACGTCTACGCAAAGCCCGCGTGCCGCGACTGCTGGGCGCGGCTCTACTGCTCCGGCGGCTGCGCCGCCAACGCCTGGCACGCCGCCGGCTCCGTCGCCGGCGTGTACGAAACCGGCTGCGCGCTGTTCAAAAAGCGCATGGAGTGCGCGATCATGATGGCGGTCGCGCGGCAGGTCGAGGCATGAATACGCCGATTTGCGACTTCGTCCGCGATTACGCGGCGCGCGCCCCCCTGCGGCTCCATATGCCCGGGCACAAGGGCGTCGGACCGCTGGGCGTCGAGGCGCTGGACGTCACGGAGATACCCGGCGCGGACGTGCTGTACCGGCCGTCCGGCGTCATCGCCGAGAGCGAGGCGAACGCCGCCGCGCAGTTCGGCAGCGGCAGGACGGTCTATTCCACCGAGGGCTCGTCGCTGTGCATTCGCGCGATGCTGTATCTCGCCCGGCTTTGGGCGAGGGAACGGGGCATGGCCCCCCGCATCCTCGCCGCGCGGAACGCGCACAAGGCGCTCCTGTCCGCCGCGGCGCTGCTGGACCTTCCCGTAGACTGGCTGTTCCCCGCAGAGGGGGGCGTTCTCTCCTGCGCCGTCGACCCGGGCGCGCTGGACGGGCGGCTCGCGGACGGGCAATACGCGGCGGTTTACGTCACGTCGCCCGACTATCTGGGCAACTGCGCGGACCTTGCGGCGCTGGCAGCGGTCTGCCGCGCCCGCGGCGCGCTGCTGCTGGTGGACAACGCCCACGGCGCGTATCTGCGCTTTTTGACGCCGTCCCGCCACCCCATGGACCTGGGCGCCGACCTCTGCTGCGACAGCGCGCACAAGACGCTGGACGTGCTGACCGGGGGCGCGTACCTGCACCTTGCCGCGTCCGCGCCGCCCACGCTCCGCGACGCCGCCGACCGCGCCATGTCGCTGTTCGCGTCCACCAGCCCGTCGTATCTGATCCTGCAATCTCTCGACCGGATGAACGCGGCGCTGGCGGACGGATATGCCGAAACCGTCCTGTCGACCGCCTCGCGCGTCGCCGCTCTGCGCTGGACGCTGACGGCGGAGGGTTGGACGTGCGTGGGCGACGAGCCGCTGAAGCTGACGCTTTGCCCGAAATCACGGGGGTATACCGGCGCGGAGCTTGCCGCGCTGCTGGAACGGCGGAACATCTTCTGCGAGTTCGCCGACCCGGACCACGTCGTGTTCATGTTTGCGCCGTCTCTGCCCGCGCGCTGCTGCGGCACGCTTCTGGACGGGCTGCGCGCCGCCGCGCCGCGCGAGCCGATCCCGGAGGAGCCGCCCGCGCTGTCCGCGCCACGGCGCGTGCTGACGCCGCGCGAGGCGATGCTCGCGCCTGCGGAGACGATGCCCGTCGACCGGGCGGCGGGGCGCGTGCTGGCGTCTCCGGGCGTCAGCTGTCCGCCCGCCGTGCCGATCCTGCTGTGCGGCGAGGTTATCGACGAGGCCGCGATCCGCGCGTTCCGCTACTACGGGATCGAGCGGGTGGACGTGGTAAAGGAGGTCTGCGCATGGAAAAGCTGAATCCGGAAACCTGGGCGCGGCGGGACGCCTTCGCGTTCTTTTCCCGCGTCTCGAACCCCTTTTACATGGTGACGTTCCGCCAGGACGTCACCGCGCTCTTCCGGTACACAAAGGCGAACCGGCTGTCCTTCTACTACGCCATGTGCTGGGCCTGCACCGAGGCGCTCAACCGCGTGGACGGCTTCCTCGTCTCTGTCGAGGACGGCGAGCTGGTGCGCCTGCCGGGACGCCGCGCGAGCTTCACCGACATCCGTCCGGGTGAGGAGCAGTTCTATTTTGTCAATATGCCTGCGTTCGGCGGCGACGCGGCGGCCTTCTGCCGCGAGGCGGCGGAGCGCAGCCGCACGCGCACCGGCTTTCTGGACACGGGCGAGGGAAGCGACCTGGTCTACCTGAGCTGCTCGCCCGTCCTCGACCTCACCGCCTGCTCGAACGAACGCGACCTTACCGCGCCCAACGCGACCGACGACGCCATTCCCCGCGTCAACTGGGGCAGGTTTACCGAGCGGGACGGGCGACGGACGCTTGGGCTGTCCATGGAGGTCAACCACCGGTTTATCGACGGCTTCCACATTGCCCGCTTCGCTGAACACCTGACCAACCTTTTTGAATCGCTCTAGGGAAGCTGATTTGAAATCAGTATGAAAACAGCAAAAGTGACGCCTGCCGACCCGGCAGGCGTCATTTTTGTCAGAAGGTGCTGTTGCTGGCGTTTTCGCCGTCGAGCAGGAAGCCGTCCGTGTCGTGGACGCGGGCGTTTTCCATCATCTGCGCCAGACGGCTGCGCGCCGCCGCTTGCTCTTGCGTTACGCCGCGATTGTTGGCGGCGGCGTATACGCTGCTGTTGGGACCGCCGAGCGCGTAGCCGGTCACGCCGGTGAGCTCGTTTGCGGTGGTTTCGCGGTTCGTCGCCGCGCCGCTGTGCGTTCCCGTGCCGGTGCCGCCGCTGTCGCGCATGGTGTCCGTGGCGGTGGTGCCGCCGGCGATGCTGCCCGAATCGGGTACACCGTTGTTTGTACGCTCCGCGCCGCAGGCCGCAAGCGAGAGCGCCATCGCCGCCGTCACCGCCGTCAAGACAAGGGTTCTTCTCATCGTGCCAATCTCCTCCCATGGTTTTGCAATACCCGAGCCATAGTATGCGAAATCGGACGCAAAACACTCCTGCCAATCTCAGGCATTTTTTATATACACAGCGTACCGGGCGCGCGGCGACGAATCAGACCGGCAAGAACATACAGGATGACGGCGAAAAAACAAAGCGTTGAAGGATATGCCGCAAGGAAAGGGAAACGGCGTCAGTATTGACGCACCACGGCGACGACCTTGCCCATGATCGTGCAGTACGTGCCGTCGATGGGCTGATAGTCGGGGTTGGCGGGCAGGAGCCAGATTTTTCCGTTCCGGCGGCTGAAGGTTTTGACCGTCGCCTCGTCCTCCAGCAGGGCGACGACGATTTCGCCGGTGATCGCCGTGGGCTGTTGGTGCACCACGACGAGGTCGCCCGGCAGGATGCCGACGCCCAGCATCGACTCGCCGCGCACGCGCAGGGCGAAATACTCCCCGTCGCGCCCGCCGGTGTCGAAGGTCAGATAATCCTCCACGCATTCCTGCGCGAGGATCGGGCTGCCTGCGGCGACGTTTCCGACGATGGGCACCCGCTTCGCCGGGAGCTCCGGCGGCGGCGCAAGCTCGGGCGTCTCCTCCTGTTTTTTCGCGGCCTCGCGGTCCACGGGCACAATGGCGCGCCCCTTGAACGCGCCCTTTTCAATGAAGCCCAGCTCCGCGAGATTTTTCAGGTGGAAGTGCACCGTCGAGGGCGATTTGAGGCCAACCGCGTCGCAGATGTCGCGCACGGAGGGCGCGTAACCGTGCGCTCCGATGTAGGCAAGGATAAACCGGTAAATGCGCTGCTGCATCTCCGCTCGTTTGCTCATGGCGTCAACCCCCTCGGCGTTTCCTTAACCGGAGTATAACACAGGCTTCCAAATAATGCAACATCTGTTTCATGCTTTTTTGGGTTTTTGTCTGTTTTTTCCTTGACACATCCTCCCGAAACGAGTAATATATACTTTGGATTTTTAGGGGGAGTATAAGGGGACTTCCCCTCGAAGAACCAAAACGCCCATTTTAATAGATTAAAATGAGAATAATCAGAGGAGGAACCATGCCGGAGAGAATCATGTTGTTCGGGCCCGTACACATTATCATCGGGCTCGTGCTGCTGGCTCTGGGCGTCCTTCTCGGCATCTGGCTGAGGATCCGCGCAGAGCGGAAAGCCGAAAAGACCATTGCGGATGCCGAGCAAAAGGCGCTGCAAATCGAGAACGACGCGCACAAGCGCGCCGAGAGCAAGAGCAAGGAAATGCTGCTCGAGGCGGAGGAAGAGATCATGCGTGTGCGCAACGAGGCCGAGAAGGAAGACAAGGAGCGCCGCGCCGACCTGCAAAAGCAGGAGCGCAGACTGCAGCAAAAAGAAGAAAACCTCGACAAGAAGACCGAAGCCCTTGAGAAGAAGGAAGAGGCGCTTGCCCAGAAGCACGCGGCGGCTGACAAGGAGGCGGAGGAGATCCGCATCATCAAGCGCAGCCAGACCGAGATGCTCGAGCGCATTTCCGGCTTTACCGCCGAAGACGCGAAGAAGTACCTCATCGACCAGGTCGAGAGCGAAGTGACGCACGAGACCGCCCTCAAGATCAAGGAGCTGGAGCAACGCGCCCGCGACGAGGCGGATACCCGCGCCCGCGAGATCATCGCCACCGCGATCCAGCGCTGCGCGGCGGATCATTCCGCCGAAATCACCGTCAGTGTGGTCCCCCTGCCCAATGACGAGATGAAGGGACGCATCATCGGCCGCGAGGGCCGCAACATCCGCACCATTGAAACCATGACGGGCGTCGATTTCATCATCGACGATACGCCCGAGGCGATCACGGTGTCCTGCTTCGAGCCCGTGCGCCGTGAGGTCGCGCGCATCGCGCTGGAAAAGCTCATTGCGGACGGGCGTATCCACCCCACGCACATCGAGGAAATGGTCGCCAAGGCGCGCCGCGAGGTGGACGCCGTCATCAAGTCCGAGGGTGAGCGCGCCGTTCTGGAGTCCGGCGTTCGCGGGCTGAACCCTGAGCTCGTGAAGATGCTCGGCCGCCTCCACTACCGCACGAGCTACGGACAGAACGTCCTGCAGCACTCCATTGAGGTCGCCCACCTCGCCGGCATGATGGCGGCGGAGCTGGGCGCGGACGTTGCCGCCGCCAAGCGCGCCGGTCTGCTGCACGACATCGGCAAGTCCGTCGACCACGAGATGGACGGCACCCACGTCTCCCTCGGCGTCGAGTTCATGCGCAAGCACCACGAGAAGGATGAGATCATCCACGCGGTGCACGCCCACCACAACGACATTGAGCCGACCACGGTGCTGGATTTCATCATTCAGGCCGCCGACGCGATCTCCGCCGGACGCCCCGGCGCGCGCCGCGAGAATCTGGAGAACTACATCAAGCGCCTCGAGCAGCTGGAGGAGATCACGGGCAGCTTCCCCGGCGTGGAGAAGAGCTACGCCGTGCAGGCGGGACGCGAGGTGCGCGTCATGATAAAGCCCGAGCTGGTCAGCGAGGACGAGATGGTCATCCTCGCCCACGACATCGCCAAGCGCATCGAGGACGAAATGGAGTACCCCGGCCAGATCAAGGTCAACGTTATCCGCGAGGTAAAGGCGGTCGAGTACGCCAAATAACGCGCTCCCAAAAACGGCTTCCCGACATCGGGAAGCCGTTTTCCTATTACTGGATATACGCCTGCGCGGCGTAGCCGACATACGCGCCGTAGTGCACGACGTACCAGCCCTGCCACGCGCCGTAGAGCTCGACGCGCGCGCCGTTGGGCAGCATGGTCAGCACGTTGCCGTTCGTGCCGGGATAGTCCCGCAGGCGCAGCGGCGCGCCGCCGGTCGTCACGATCCCGGCGCGCGGCGGCGTCGGCTCAATGAACGGCAGACCGAAGTAGTCGGTCAGCCCCCGCGCCAGCGCCTCGGCGATCTGCGGCTTGTTTGTTTCGAGCCAGCGCGCGTCCTCCACGTTGTCGTGGTAGCCGATTTCGATCAGGTTCGCCGGGAAGCGCGGCTGGCGCACCTCCCCGAGGCTGGTTGTGGTCTGCGTGCGCACCAGCGCGGGCAGCGGATAGACCTCCCGCAGCCGCGCCGCGAACAGCTCCGCCGCGCGCGCGCCGGACTCGCTGGTGGGATAGTAGAACACCAGTATGCCTCTGTTTTTGCCCTCATTTCCCGCGCCGGAGGCGTTGGAATGCAGAGCAAGATAGAAGTCGAAGCCGCCGATGCTGTTCGCCTGCCGGATGGCGCTCGCGGCGGTCATGTCCGGCGAGTTGCGCAGAAAGCGGATGCCGTTGGACAGCAGATAGGGCTCCAGCTCGTCGGCGAGCAGGTTCATGTGGTATTCCTCGCTGCCGC
>CAMKFK010000039.1 GCA_946411835.1 uncultured Clostridia bacterium | reverse complement strand
CAAGAGCTGTCGCTACATCTTGTGTTATGCTGAGTTAACCCGATACGCATATTTTGATTTGTAATTTGGACAGAATAAAAACACAGCTGGACATACGCCGCGTCCGCTGTGTCGCACAATCAATCCCGCTTTCCGCCCGGAGGGGAGGGAAAGCCGCAATCAATTGATAGCACTCCGCAAACGCGACAGTCAAACGGATCTTCTCCGTTTGCCCAGCAGAAGCGCGCGACGCTTCCGCTTCGGCGGCGACCCCTTTCGCGCGGACAACGGCTCTGCTGCCTGTCCCGTCCGCATTACTCTTGATAACCGCGCCTCTATCTCTTCATTGCCGTATTTACTTTACTTATTACTGACATAAAACCACAAAGGGCGTGGAATGTCAAGCGGAAAAAACACATAAAATCATCGCGCGGGAGCGTCGGCGCTTTGTGCCGCATGAATGAAACGGCGGCGGGACGGCGCGGCAGGGTGTGACGCGCTGGCAAAAAGCGGCAGAAAGGAGGCTTTTTTCTTGACAGCGCGCTTGTGCTTGCAGTAAAATAGCTTCGTTTGTAAAACGTTGCTCCGCGCGGGAGGACGCGGGGATCGTTAGCGCCGGGCCCGACAAACGGGTGACGAGGCTGGCAGTGATCGAAGGATTCGGCGGATGCTGCCACGGCTATGCGGCGGGCCGCAGAGGGAAAGAAAAAAACGGAATCAACACCGCAACAGAGGTTCCCTTGACGCCGCAGCATCAAAAAAATACGGGCGTTTCGCCCAAAGGAGTGATATCTTTTGAGAGTTGTCATTCAGGAAAACTATGAGAACATGAGTCTCTGGGCCGCGCGCTACATCGCCGGCAAAATCAACGCGCACAGGGAGGCGCGTCCCTTCGTCCTCGGTCTGCCGACCGGGTCTTCCCCCATCGGCGTGTACCGGGAGCTCGCGCGCATGAACCGGGCGGGCGAGGTATCGTTTTCCAACGTCGTCACCTTCAACATGGACGAGTACGTCGGCCTGCCCCACGAGCACGACCAGAGCTACTGGTATTTCATGCACGACAATTTCTTCAACCACCTGGTCGACATGAAGCCGGAGAACATCAACATCCTCAACGGCATGGCGGAGGACCCCGAGGCGGAGTGCGCGCGCTATGAGGCGAAGATCGCGTCCTACGGCGGCATCGACCTCTTCATGGGCGGCATCGGCGTGGACGGGCATATCGCGTTCAACGAACCGTTCACCAGTCTCTGCTCCCGCACGGGCCTGCGCAGCCTGACCACCGACACCCGCATCGTCAACAGCCGCTTCTTCGGCAACGATCCCGAGGCGGTGCCCGCGCAGGCGCTGTCCGTCGGCGTCGGCACGGTGACGGATTCCAGGGAGGTGTTGATCCTCATCAACGGTCACAACAAGGCGCGCGCCCTCGCCGCCACGGTTGAGGGCGGCGTCAGCCAGAAGTGGACGTGCAGCGCGCTCCAGCTGCACAACGGCGCCATCATCGCCTGCGACGAGGCGGCCTGCGGCGAGCTGACCGTGGACACTTATAAGTATTTCCTCGACATTGAGAAGAAGGAGAGACTGTGAGCATGATGACCATCCGCGATCTCTACGACCTTGACCATACGCTGGCGAAGGACTATCTCGCGCGGTTCACCTACCCGTGGGAGGCGCTTAAGGGCATCAAGGACTTCATCCTCAGCCTCGGTCCCACGCTGGGCGGGGACTATGACGAGGTCAGCGAGCATGTCTGGGTGCACAAGACGGCGAAGGTCTTTCCGTCCGCCTTCCTTGGCGCGCCCTGCATCATCGGTCCGAACACCGAGGTGCGCCATTGCGCGTTTATCCGGGGCAGCGCTCTTGTCGGCGCGGACTGTGTGGTGGGCAACAGCGTGGAGCTGAAGAACGTCATCCTCTTTGACCATGTCCAGACCCCGCACTACAACTACGTCGGCGACAGCATTCTCGGCTACTTCAGCCACATGGGCGCGGGTTCCATCACCTCGAACGTGAAATCCGACAAGAAGCTCGTCGTCATCCACAACGGCGCGGAGCAGATCGAGACCGGCGTCAAGAAGATCGGCGCAATGCTGGGCGACTACGTCGAGGTCGGCTGCAACTCCGTCTGCAACCCCGGCACGGTCATCGGACGGCACAGCAACGTCTATCCCACGTCCTGCGTGCGCGGCGTCGTCCCGGCGTACAGCATCCACAAGAACACCGGCGAGATCATCAAAAAGAAGGAAGAGGCGTAATGGGCAAGTATTTCGGAACGGATGGCTTCCGAGGGGAAGCGAACAAGGACCTGACCTTCGAGCACGCGGTACAGATCGGCCGCTTCCTCGGCTGGTACTACGGCGCAAAGCAGGGCAAGAAGGCGAAGGTCGTCATCGGCAAGGACACGCGCCGTTCGAGCTATATGTTTGAGTACGCGCTGTGCACCGGTCTGATGGCGAGCGGCGCGGACGCCTACATCATGCACGTCACGACCACGCCCTCCGTCGCATACATCACGCGCGTGGACGATTTTGACTGCGGCATCATGATTTCCGCGTCCCACAACCCGTACTACGACAACGGCATCAAGCTCATCAACGGCAACGGCGAGAAGATGGACGAGGAGACCATCCTTGAGGTCGAGGCGTATCTCGACGGTGAGCTCGAGGTTCCTGTGGCGGAGCGGCACGAGATCGGGCGCACCGTGGACTATGTCGCCGGGCGCAACCGCTACATCGGGCACCTGATCGGCATGTCCAAGTATGGCTTCAAGGACATGAAGGTCGGTCTCGACGTGGCCAACGGCGCGGCGTGGCAGATCGCCCGCTCCGTGTTCGACGCGCTGGGCGCGAAGACCTACGTCATGAACGACGCGCCGGACGGCTACAACATCAACACCGACTGCGGCTCCACCCACATCGAGCATCTGCAAAAGTTCGTCGTGGACAACGGACTCGACGTCGGCTTCGCCTACGACGGCGACGCGGACCGCTGCCTCTGCGTGGACGAGAAGGGCAACGTCGTCACCGGCGACCATATCCTCTACATCTACGGCCTGTACATGAAGGAGCGCGGCAAGCTGCTCAACAACACGGTCGTCACCACCGTGATGAGCAACTTCGGGCTTTACAAGGCGCTGGACAAGGTCGGCATTGGCTACGAGAAGACCAAGGTCGGCGACAAGTACGTCTATGAAAACATGGTGCTCAACGGGCACCGCATCGGCGGCGAGCAGTCGGGTCACATCATCTTCTCCAAGTACGAGACCACCGGCGACGGGATCCTCACCAGCCTCAAGCTGATGGAGGTGCTGCTTGCCAGGAAGGTTCCGATGAGCGAGCTGGCGGCGCCCGTGGTGTTCTATCCGCAGGTGCTCAAGAACGTCAAGGTCAAGAGCAAGCCCGACGCGCAGAACGACCCGGACGTGCAGGCGGCGGTGCAGAAGGTCGCCGACGCGCTGGGCGACGAGGGGCGTATCCTCGTACGTGAGTCCGGCACCGAGCCGGTCATCCGCGTCATGGTCGAGGCCGGAAGCGACGAGGTCTGCGAGCAGTACGTGGACAGCGTCATCGACGTGATCCGGGCAAAGGGACATCTGGCATAAGCGGGGAGGCGGACGGTCATCCGCCTCCTTCCACAGCAGAAGGGATGAGGTTGTGAACATCTTTGACATCATCGGGCCGGTGATGATCGGGCCGAGCAGCTCGCACACGGCGGGCGCGGTGCGGCTGGGCCGTGTGGTCAATAAGATACTGGACGGCGAGAAGCCGGAGCGGGTGACGATCACGCTCTCCGGCTCGTTCGCCCGCACCTATAAGGGCCACGGCACCGACCGCGCGCTCCTCGCGGGCATTCTCGGCTTCCACAGCTGGGACGCCGAGATACGCGACGCGCTGGAGATTGCGCGGGAGAGCGGGCTGAACTATGAGTTCGTGGCTCGCGACCTGCCGAACGCGCATCCGAACACCGCCGCCATCCACTGGCTGCTGCCGGGCGGGGAGACGGGCAGCGTCGTGGGCGCGAGCGTCGGCGGCGGCAACATCCGCGTGGACGAGGTCAACGGGCTTCGCGTGGACTTCAACGGCGATTACAGCACCATTCTCATCATCCACCTCGACCGCCCGGGCGTCATCGCGGACGTGACGCAGCTCATGCGCACGAAGTACCCGGACGCGAACATCGCAAATTTCCGTCTCTCCCGCCGCGAGCGCGGGGGCGAGTCGATCATGACCATCGAGATCGACGGCGCGGCGACCGAGGGCATGGCAATCGACCTGCGCGAGGTGAACAACGTCATCAGCGCGCTGGTCATCAAGCGACTGTGAGGGGGTGAGGAGATGTTGAGCTACGATTCCGTACAGGAGCTGATCGACGGCGCGGAGGCGGCTGGCTGCACCATCGGCGCGCTGGCGCTGCGCGACCAGGCGGAGGAGCTGTGCCAGGACGAGGCGATGCTCTTTCACCAGATGTGCCTCAATTTCTCCGTCATGGAGGACGCCATCCGCTTTGGGCAGCGGGAGGAGCAGAAGTCCATGTCCGGGCTCACCGGCGGCGAGGGGTACCGGATGCTGCGCTACAGTGAAGGCGGCGGGCTGTCGGGCGCGTTTCTGACGCGCGCCATGTCCCGCGCGCTCGCCGTCGCGGGCTGCAACGCCTCCATGGGCAAGATCGTCGCCGCGCCGACGGCGGGGAGCTGCGGCATCCTGCCGGGCTGCCTCGTCTCGCTCTACGAGGATCGCGGCGTCGAGCGCGACGCGGTGGTGCAGAGTATGTTCACCGCAGGCGCGTTCGGCATGGTCATCGCGAAGAACGCGAGCATCGCGGGCGCGCAGGGCGGCTGCCAGGCGGAGTGCGGCAGCGCCGCAGGCATGGCGGCGGCAGCGCTGGTGGAGCTGATGGGCGGTACGCCGCGCCAGTGCGGAGACGCCTGCGCCATCGCATTGGCGAACCAGATGGGGCTGGTCTGCGACCCCGTGGCAGGGCTGGTGGAGATACCCTGCATCAAGCGCAACGTTGCGGGTGTGATGACGGCGTTCTCCGCTGCGGATATGGCGCTGGCGGGCATCCGCTCGCACATCCCCGTGGACGAGGTCATCGACGCAATGCGCGCCGTGGGCGACGCGCTGCCCGCCGCGCTCAAGGAGACCGCCGCCGGCGGCCTCGCCGCGACCCAGACGGGGCGGGCGCTGCGCGAAAAGGTGTTCGGCACGGCGGGGGAAATACAATAGCATCAAACAAACGGGACTGTAACCCCCGACAAAGAAGGGAGCGTTTCTCAGCAAAAAGCCGGGAAGCGCTCCTTGTTTGTTGTATCATGAGTGCGTGGAAGCGAATGATACCGAAAGATAGTACAGCAGGGCAGATTTCCGGTATTACTTCGCCTACAGTCCGTCAAAAAAGCCCTGCAGGGTTTCGCGCCCGCAGGCGCGAAAGGAACTTAAATTCCTTTTTCTGACGACATGCGCGTCAGAAAAACACCTTGCGCGGAGTGGAAACAGCCGAAGCGCCGCCGGTGGCGGAGCAAGCGAGGCTGTTTCGAGGCAGCGCCCCGCTTTCCGCGACCGAAGGGAGCGGAAAACGGCTGGCGCAACGGTGACACGTGCGATTTGTCCGCGAGGCGCGGACAAATCGTGCGAGAAGCGGAGCGAAACCTTCTCGTCGGCAAAGGCGAACGCCTTTGTCGACGATTTAGCCCCGCAGGCATACTGCGGCGCCTTTTTTCATAGGATGGAGCAAACTGCCAACAAAGGGGTATGTGAAGTCCTATGGATATTTGCCAGAACTACGTCGAGCTTTGGGGCGTCGCGGAGGCGGAGCCGATTCTTTCCCACGAGAACCATGGACAGCGGTTTTACAAGTTCCCGCTCCGGGTGGACCGTCTTTCCGGGCAGGCGGATCGGCCCGTCGTCGTGGCTGGGGAGGAACAGCTCGCGCGCCTGCGCGTGGCGGCGGGGGACAGCCTGCGCGTGATCGGGCAGCTCCGCTCCTACAACAACAAGAGCGGGCAGGGCAGCCGCCTCGTCATCACCGTGCTCGCGCAGGAGCTCGCGCGGGGCGACGGCGCGTTCTTCAACCGCATCCTGCTCTCCGGCGTCATCTGCAAGCAGCCGTACCTGCGCCGGACCCCGCTCGGACGCAGCATCTGCGACGTGATCCTTGCCGTCAACCGGCACTACGGGCGCGCGGATTACCTGCCCTGCATCGCCTGGGGACAGGTGGCGGCAATCGTCGCGGGCATGGCCGTGGGCGACCGTCTCGCGCTGGAGGGGCGTGTTCAGAGTCGGCGCTACACCAAGGTCATCGACGGCGGCAGCGTGGAGCGCACCGCCTACGAGGTCAGCGTGATGCAGCTGCTGGACGAGGAAGAGCCGTAGACTTGCAAAAACCACCAAAAACAACATGCTTGTCCTGTGAATTGTGTACAGGACGGCGCTTGCAAAACGCGCCGCACTGTGCGATAATTGGGACAAATTGAAAGACAAAGGGTGCGTTTCTTATGATGAAAGACCGCAAGGATCGCAAAATCCACTGCATGAACAGCATCGCGGAGGTCGGCACCGCCCGCTTCCGCAGGGGCTATACGCTCGTCGACACGCCGGACGAGGCGGCGGGCATTCTCGTGCGCTCGGCGGAGATGAAGGACATGAGCTTCCCGCGCGAGCTGCGCGCCATTGCCCGCGCGGGCGCGGGCGTGAACAACATCCCCGTTGACCGCTGCACCCAGCAGGGCATCGTCGTATTCAACACGCCGGGCGCGAACGCCAACTCCGTCAAGGAGATCGTCATCGCGGGGCTGCTGCTCGCCTCGCGCGACATCTTGGGCGGCAGCGAGTGGGTGCGCGCCAATGCGGACGACGCCGCCGTCGCCAGGGACGCGGAGCAGGCGAAGAAGCAGTTCGCCGGAAACGAGATTATGGGAAAGACGCTGGGCGTCATCGGTCTCGGCGCGGTGGGCGTGCTGGTGGCGAATGCAGCCGTCGCCCTCGGCATGACCGTCTATGGTTACGACCCCTATCTGTCCATCCGCTCGGCGTGGCACCTCAGCCCCGCCGTGCGCCACGCCGAGAGCGTGGAGGAGATCTGCGGCGCCTGCGACTACATCAGCATCCACGTTCCCGCCACGGAGAAGACCAGGGGCATGATCGGCGCGGAGCAGATCGGGAAGATGCGCGACGGCGTTCGTTTCCTCAACTTCGCGCGCGACGCGCTTGTGGACGAGGAGGCGATGGCGGCGGCGCTGGCGAGCGGCAAGGTGCGCTGCTACATCAGCGACTTTGCCAACCCGACGAGCGTGCGGATGAAGAACGCCGTCATCCTGCCGCACCTCGGCGCGTCCACGCTGGAGGCGGAGGACAACTGCGCGATCATGGCGGTCGATGAGCTGCAGGACTACCTCGACAACGGCAACATCTCCCACTCGGTCAACTTCCCGGAGGTCAACGCCGGCGTCTGCGAGGCCGAGGCGCGCGTTGCGGTGCTGCACCGCAACATCCCGAATATGCTCTCCCAGATCACGACCTTCTTTGGCAACCATGGCCTGAACATCGAGAACCTCGCCAACAAGGCGCGCGGCGAGTACGCCTACACCCTCCTCGACCTCGCCCAGCCCATGCCCTCCGACACGGTGGCAAGCCTCGAGCAGATCGAAGGCGTCCTCCGCGTGAGGCGGATATTTGAGCGCGGATGATCCATATAACAGAAAACCACCCGGTTTCGGGTGGTTTTTGTTATATGGGGCGCGGTCGTTTTTTTATTCGTTGACGGCATAAACGGCTATGATTCGCGTCCCGGTTTCGTTTAGACTGACGACGGCCAGCTTGCACCGGATTGTCAGCATATCCTTTGCGGGCGTCATGTCATAGCCGTCGTCCGACACGAGGTAGACCGGCGTGTTCGGGTCGACGGTTCCGATACACCGGCTGCTTTTGCCCTGCGAAACCAGCAGGAGCTGATCGTTGTATTGCAGGACGGCGTGCTCGTATACGCCGTCCCTCGGCCCGCCGTCCGCGCCCTGATAGAGCAGCTCGGCAGGCGCGGCGCCCACCAGCTTGTTTCGGTTCCGGCTGTAGAAGCCGGCGGGCAGATCGTCCTCGCAATCCACTTCGGTTTCTTCCCCGTCCTCGATTGCCCGGTAGGTTTTGATCCCGTCCAGATACTGATAGTCGCCGGTCAGGAATGTGTAGCGATTCAGCGGCGGTATGGCGTTCCATGCCAGGGTCTGATCCAGATCCGGCTCAGCCGCGCCCGGCATTTGCTTCGCCCTGCCCCGGCTCCATATGCCGCCCTGCCTTGCGTCGCCGGGTTTGTCCTGCGGCTCGGTCACGTCCGCCCGGTCGATCACGAAGCCCGTGACAAAGGCGGCAAGGTCCAGCAGAAGCGCGAGCAGCAGCGAGAAGATCGCGATGCTGCGGTAGGGGCTGGCGAGGTAGATCAAGCCCTGCTGCGCCGCGTTGTGCTCGGTCAGGTAGTCCCGGATCGCCTTGTCGAGCCGCGCCGTCGCCTCCTCGCGGCTGTAGGAGCGCAGCGCTTCGCTGCCCGCCGTCCCCGTGTAGACCGGCAAGCCGCTGATGGTGGATTTCAGCTCGTTGAACTGCTGCCGCCAGTCGGTCATCCAGCCGGAGGGGTCCTCGTCGTCATCGGCTTTGGCGAAGGTGAGGAGGCTTCCCTCGGCAAGCGCGTCGATCAGCGTCTGGATTTCCGCGCTGCGCGTCTTGAGAGCGTCGTAATTCCCGATGCTGCGCACGAAGCGGTTCATATCCGAAAGCAGCTCCTGATAGTCGCCTGTTCCGCTCAAATTCACGTTGCCTTGCAGACGGTCAAACACGTCGGTCGCCAGATTCAGCATTTTGCCGGAATCGGGCTCCTCGTTGAACAGCTCCGTTTGTATCTCGCGCAGCTTTCCGCCCACATAGTAGCTGGACACGCCCTCGTTTGTCATGCCCAGAAGCGTGGCGTAATACGTCGCGCGGTCATAAGCGGTTTGGTAGTCCTGACGCTGGTCAACCAGCTCGCTTTGCCTTGTGATGGCGTTCTCCAGTGTTTGTGACGCGGTATTGAGGCCTCGCTGCAGCGCTGACGTATCAGAACCGGGAGCTGCATTTGCAAGTCTCTGGTTTGCGGCTTGCACGCTGACTCTGCTTTGCTCCACACGCTCGTCTGCCTCGCTGATTCGTGCGGCAAGCTGTTCGATCGTGCGTTGCAGGCTGTCCCGCAGGGTGTCGACGATTTCCGCCGACTGCTGCCGCGCGTCCTGCGTCGCATTCGCCGCCGTTGCCTGCTCCATGGCATCGATGATGACATCCATGCTGTCCCGCGCGGCGCTGTTGAGGAAACGGACTCTTTCGTTTCCCCAGTCCAGGTTGCCTGCCACATCGACCGTGCCGGAATCCATTTGTGATGCGCGGTTGTACAAATCTGAGGTTTGATTTGCCAGCGCCTGTTCCATTTCGTCGCCGTACTGCGCGAGGTAGGTATCGGCTTCAAACAGTTCGTTTCGATAGGCGCCCTGAGCCAGCAGCCCGCTCTCGGTTTCCCATGATTGCCCGTATGCGTTCTGCGCAATATAAAGGTAACTGAACCACGAGGAGCAGAGCAGGACGACGAAGGTCAGAATGACCAGCGTAGCTCTGCGCGCGCGCGTTTCAGACAGCCGCCAAAAGCGGAAGAACGAGAAGTTCAGCCCCAGCAGCAGCCCCTGAACGCCGAGGGACGCCAGATAAGGCTGCCAACCGGCTGGAAAGGTATACTCCCTCATCCCCTGCGCGGTGCTCCAGAAGGAGACGGCGGCCAGCAGAAGCGTACAAACCCGAAGCATATTCAAAATGTCTTGGCTTCGCTGTGTGTCTTGGTTTTGCTGTCGACTGTTATTCACGGCTATTTCCTCCTCCATATCCTTCTTTTCGAGAATGACCATTTGCGGCGCACTCTGACCCGTCGTATTTCATCAAGCAAAATCTCATGAAAGCAGCTTCTGACGTCATTGATAATGGAATTGAAATTTGTTAGGTTCGTTGTACCGAGAGCGGTCTCCGCCGTAATGATTACGCCGAAGATCAAATCGGAGAAAACCGCCATCGTCGCGATGAACAGCAATCGGATAAACACCTGCAACAGCGAATCCGCTGTGCCCATCTGTTCCAAGATGTGCTTTACAAGACCGATCGAAACCATTACGACCAGGAGAAACAGGATACAGACAAAAAGCGTTGACCAAACGTGTTCCGGAAAACTCATGTCGGATCCGCCAAACGCAAGCATAACCGTAAGAGAAACAATCAGAACTGCAAAAGGCGTGGAATATAGGCTTAAGACATTTCCTCGTTTTTTGCGCTTGGAATGGTTTGGGTCAATAAAATACGCCAGTGTGTCATAGATAACATAGCCCAGATACCAAAGCACCCAAGCGATGGAAATCAAAAGAATAAAGAAAAGAAGATACTCCAAAAACGGATACAGAAAATTTTCTTTCCCGGTTTTTGAGTTTGATCCTTCTAAGCCAATAAAGTTAAAACGTTCTGCCAGTTTTGAGGCATTACGCACCCATGTTTGTAAGGCGTTATTAAGAGTGCTATTGATGGGTGTAACGAAAAACAGAAAAGCAATCGCCAGTACAATGCAGATTGCTAAAATATTGATGCGACGTCTTTCCTCCTCTGCCTCGTCATTGGTGACCTTGCCGCCGCCGTTTGTGTTATTTTTGGTTAATTTATCTATCGCTAAGATAATGACCTTGCAGAGCCCTATCGTCAGACAGATTGTCATACCGATGAGAAAAATTAACTTAAGCCAAACAATGTAGGGTGTTTTGACAACATTTGCGATGCTGTCTATGCGACTGCCCACAAGGTTCAGCCAGGGAATGAGATTGTAGCCCATACAGGCTGAAAATAGCACCAGTCCCGCGCCAAGAACGGTGAGGACCGTCAAAACCTTAAGCAGTGCTACGAACCACCCCTTGGCGTCCGCCCAGACGCTTTCGCCGCTTCCGATGCGTTCCAGCTTGCGCCGCTGCTTCGCCCGCTTGACTTCCTCTCTCCGGTCCTCCGCCGCGCTGCGCCGCGCGCGCCTTGCCGCCAGCCACTCGCGGAACAGCTCCCGCTTTCCGGTGATTTTTTCCCGGAACAGCCCCAGTCGCTCGGCGATCCGCGCTCTTGCGGCGGCAATGCGCGCCAGCTTCCGCTGCTGCTTTTCCCGCCGGGCCTCCTCGTTTCTGTCCCTCGCCGCGCTGCGTTGTGCGCGCCGCTGCTCCTTGCGCTCGTTTCTGGCGTTCTGCCGCCACAGACGGTGCTGCTCCCATTGCTGTTGATCCCACAGCAGCATCCGCACCAAAACGACCGCCAGCGAAACCACCGACAGCAGGAACAGCCCGAGCCACAGCCAGCTCTCAACGGACAGCGCGCCGAAGCGGAACGCGCCGCCCGCCGCGTCGCCGGCGATGTTGAGCAGCCCCGCAATCGCGCCGATGGCTGCGGAGGCGATGAAGCCGCACGCTTTCCAGCGATTCTCGCCCTCTGTGAACGCCCTTGCCAGCTCCGGCGCGATACAGAGGAGACAGAGGAAATTGACGAACAGCAAAGGGATATCAAACGGATGAAACGGCTGCCAAAGGCCCGCGGCGGCAAACGCGGCCGCCGCCAGACACGGCAAAATCAGCAGCAGGACCCTTCGTCTTGCGGTGTTTGGATGCATCCATATCCCCCCTTGCTCCGAGCTGCACGGCACGGTTCGCTCCCTCATTATAACGAAAAAACGACATAAAGTCAACGTCCATATGACGGCGAAAAACATCTAACGATTTTCCGCACCAGTGGATAAAATGGTTTCAAAGGGGGCGGATATATGGATGATATGGGGATCGTGGCAAGGATCGACACGCTGTGCAAGGCGCGCGGCTGGACGTATTACCGGCTCGCGAAGGCGTCCGGCATCCCGTATTCGACGCTGAACACCATGCTTCACAAGAGCAACGTCCCTTCCGTGCCCTCGCTTGCGAAAATATGCGACGGGTTCGGCATCACGCTGTCCCAGTTTTTTTCCGACGCGGATGAAATCGCGCTCCTGACGCCCGAGCAAAAGCGCTGCCTACAGCTTTGGGACCGCCTGAGCGAGCGGAACAGGGAGCTGGCCGAGGCATACATGAACGGCCTTGCCGACGGTCAGGACGAAGGAGAAAAATAGAAAACCCCTGAGCGGATTGCCGAAACCATCCGCTCAGGGGTAAATTATGCTGTTTTCAATTGCTTTTACAGCTCGCCGATGATGCGCACGATCTCCGCGCCGATGCGCTTTTGCGCCTCGACCGTCGCCGCGCCGATGTGGGGGGTGCAGGAGACGTTGGGGTGGGAGAGCAGCGCCAGGTTGTGCGTCGGCTCCTCCGCCCAGACGTCGATGCCCGCCGCGCGCACCTTGCCGCTGTTGAGCGCGTCAAGCAGCGCCGCCTCGTCCACGTTTGCGCCGCGCGAGGTGTTGATGATGACCACGCCGTCCTTCATCCGCGCGATCTTCTCCGCCGTGATGATCGGGCCGTCGGGGGAGGAGGGCGAGTGGATCGAGATAAAGTCGCAGGTCGTGATGAGCTTTTCCTCGCTGACGTAGATGGTGCCCACATCGTCGATGCTCTCGGGCGTGGAGCTGCGGCGATAGGCGAGGATGTTCATGCCGAGGCCCTTCGCCATGTTGCCCAGGCGCTTGCCGATGCGCCCGTAGCCGTAGATGCCGAGGCGCTTGCCCATCAGCTCGATGCCCTTGCCGTAGGCCTTTTTCTCCCACTTTCCCTCGCGCATGGACGCGCCCGCGATGGAGACGTAGCGCGCGCAGGCAAGGATGTGCGCCAGCGCCAGCTCCGCCACCGACTCGGTGGAGGCGTCGGGCGTGTTGCGCACGGCGATGCCGTTTGCCCTGGCGTAATCGGCGTCGATGTTGTCGATGCCGATGCCGCCCCGGATGATGCAGCGGAGCTTGCCGCCCTTCGCCGCGTCGATGTGCTCCTTGCGCACCTTCGTCTTCGAGCGCACGACCGCCACGTCCGCCTCGCGCAGCGCGGCGCCCAGCGCGTCCGGCTCATAGAACTGCTCGACGACCTCGTGTCCCTGCTCGCGCAGCCGCGCGATGGCGGCGCTGTCCATTCCGTCCGTTACCAGAATACGCATGACCATACTCCTCCTTTCTCAGCCTCAAGCGTGCGTTTCCTCGAACTTCCTGAGGAACGCGACCAGCGCCTCCACGCCGTCCTTGGGCATGGCGTTGTAGATGGACGCGCGCAGGCCGCCGACGCTCTTGTGACCCTTGAGGTTGTCGTAGCCCGCCGCCTTGGTCGCCTTGACGACCTCGGCGTCCAGCTCCGCGCTGCCGGTGACAAAGGGTACGTTCATCAGGCTCCGGTCGCTCGCCGCCACCGTGCCTTGGAACATCTTCGAGGAATCGAGGAAGTCGTAGAGTATCTTCGCTTTCTCGATGTTGCGGCGGTTCATCTCCTCCAGCCCGCCGATGCTCTTGAGGTAGCGGAACACCTTGCCGCAGCAGTAGATACCCCAGCAGTTCGGCGTGTTATACATCGAGCCGTTGTTGGCATGGGTGTCGTAGCGCAGATAGATCGGCATCCTGGGGTCAAGGTCCTCGCGAATCAGGTCCTCGCGGATGATGACGACGACCATGCCGGCGGGACCGACGTTTTTCTGGACGCCCGCGTAAATCAGACCGTAGTCGCTGACGTTGCAGGGGCGGGAGAGGAACATGGAGCTCTGGTCGGACACGAGGACGTGGCCCTTGGTGTTGGGCAGGGTCTGCCACGTCACGCCGTGGATCGTCTCGTTCTCGCAGATATAGACGTAGTCCGCGTCCTCGGGAATGTCGAGGTCGGAGCAGTCGGGGATATAGCTGTAGTTCTTGTCCTTGCTCGACGCGGCGACGATGACCTCGCCGTACTTCTTCGCCTCGGCGATTGCCTTCTTCGACCACGCGCCGGTCTCAATGTAGACCGCCTTGCCGTTTTTCATCAGGTTCCACGGGATTGCCGCGAATTGCAGCGTCGCGCCGCCCTGAATGAAGAGCACCTTGTAGTTGTCGGGAATGCCCATCAGCTCGCGGAGATCCGCCTCCGCCTGGTCGATGATCTGCTGGAACACCGCGCTGCGATGGGACATCTCCATCACGGACATGCCGCTGCCCCGGTAGTTGAGCATTTCGTCGCGGATCTCCTCCAGCACCGGCACGGGCATCATCGCGGGACCCGCTGAGAAGTTATAGACACGATCGTATTTCATGGTACGCCCTCCTGAAAACATAATGTGGATGGTCTCAGTATAAAACAAGAACCGGAAAAACTCAATAGAGAAATCAAAAAAATTTTTTAGAACGCAAAAAATTTTTTTGCAAAAGAGCGCGTGCGGCGGAGAACTGGGACTTGCGCGACGGCGGCAAATACGGTAAACTGACAGCGTGCATTCTTTCGGAGGAGGACGATCCTATGAGATGGGACGGCAGGCGCGTCAAGGAGACCGCCATCAACGCGGCGATTCCCTACATCATGCCCCACCGCTACGACGCGATGAACTATGTGACCGAGTATGCCGACATGGAGGTCATGCGCGCCTATATTCACGGCAAGCGGAAGGAGGGGGTGCGCGTCTCCTACATGGCGCTGATTCTCGCGGCGTACCACAAGGCGGCGCTGGAGCACCCGAAAATCAACCGCTTCATCATGAACAAGCGTATCTACCGGCGCACGCACTTCTGCGTCAGCTTCGTCATGCTCAAGACCCGCGCGGACGGTACGCCGGATGAAACCACGCTCAAGGCTTACTTTGAACCGGACGACGATGTGGTGTCCATCAATGCCAAGCTCGAGGCGCTGATTGCCGAGAACAGCGAGAGCACCCACAGCAACGCCACGGACAGGTTCGCCGACTTCCTGTTTTCCGTGCCGCTGCTGCCCTCCCTTGTGATTGGGCTGGCGCGGCTGCTGGACCGTTTTGGCCTTCTGCCGCGCTTCATCATCGAGCTGAGCCCCTTCCACACGAGTCTGTTCATCACCAACCTCGCCAGCATCAACACCTCGGCCATTTACCACCATTGCTACGAGTTCGGCACGACGAGCGTGTTCCTCTGCATGGGCAAGCCCACGGCGGACTACCTCAGCGGCGAGTACCGGCGGAAGCTGATGCCGCTCAAGGCTGTGCTGGACGAGCGCATCTGCTCCGGCGTGGACTACGCGCGCTTCTGGACGAGCTTCCAGCGCTATCTCAAGCACCCGGAGCTGCTGGAAAACGGAAAGGAAGCGTGACGCGATGGCCCGGTTGACGGCGAGCGCGACGCAATCACCGGTGACCGCTTGAAGCGGCTCTCACTGGACAAGGAAATCAACCGGATCAGAAAAGAGTATTTATCCCGTCAAGAGAATCAGCTTTTTGACGCGATGCGGCTGGACTTGAAGCTGGAGGAACAGCTCAAGGCGCTGATAGCAAAGGAGAAGCTGACAGCGAAGGTGACGTGGGAATTTGTTGTGAGGATGGAGGGAACGTAGCGATGTTTGAGTTGATTAATATAATTATTTCGATATTAGAGAAACTAATTCCTGCTTTTAGGAAAGTTGCTGTTTCAATCAGTAACATTGAAATGCAGTTAGATTTGCCTGCCGAAATTGATGGGCGAGGTGGATTCATTCACGGAAGCCGCGGTGAGTTTACACTAGAGATTATTAACTATAAGAGCCAAAACGTCTTTATTGAAAATGTGCATTGTGGCATTTACCGAAACGAATTGCTCATACAAAATAATGTACCATGTTATGATAAATCGACAATGAAAAAGATAGCGATGGCGCCGACGTATTTAGAAGTGCGAACAATTTCTGTTCCGGCTAGGGACCATAAAAAAATTCAAATTAGGATATCATCAAATCAGAACTTGAAATCCTGCAACAGGGTTGTTCTCTTTTATTCTATTGGACACGAACAATACGAGAAAGAAATATATAAAATGCAGGAAGACACAACCAATGCCTGACACGATGGATGGTCTTTCGATGGATTTGGAGCACGCGAACATGAACAAGCTCCGCGCGGTGTTTCCCGAATGCTTTGCCGAGGGGAAACTCGACATAGACAAGTTGCTCGCCCTGTGCGGCGAATACACCAGCAACGACTTTGAAAAGTATCGCTTTGAGTGAAGGAGCAAGGCAGGCCGCCTCAAACTGGCGCAGAAACGCTCGACCGGGACGCTGCGACCCCGTCCCGGCGAGAGTGTGGTCTGGGAAACGCTGAACAAATCCCAGCACGTTGATTGATTCAGCGCTCCCTTAAAACCATCCGGGGAGCTTGCGCGCGAGGAGGACGCCGACCGCAAAGGACGCCGCGTTTGCGGTGAGCGCGTAGAGATAGGGACGCCGCCTGTCGCCGAACCTCGCGTGGTAGAACGTGCCCTCGCAGACAAAGACGGCGATTTCCAGCGGAAGGTAGAGGAGCATGGCGGCGAAGACGCCGCCAAAACGCGCGGCGGCGAACAGCGCGGCGTTGAGCAAAAGCTGATACTATTATCCAATTAAAAAGATTGAATAATCCTTGCCACTATGATATAAT
>CAMKFK010000038.1 GCA_946411835.1 uncultured Clostridia bacterium | reverse complement strand
AAGCTCACGAAGAAGGAGTTCATCACCGGACTCATCCGCAGCGCGCTCGCCGAAGAAGCGTGACAGAAAAGCAGAGAGCCTCCCGCCGGTCAAAGCTCCGGCAGGAGGCTCCCTCTTGTTTCCGATCAATAGCCGACCGCGTCAAGCGTGCGAATGCTCTCGATTTCCTGCGCCATGTTTTCCTTGAGATTGCGTATATCAATGTCATTTTGCAGGTCAAGGAAATAGCGGTCGGAGACGCCGAAGAACTTCGCAAGGCGCAAAGACGTGTCCGCGGTGATCTTTCTGCGTCCGTGCAGGATGTCCTGAATCCGCGAGGTCGGCACATGGATTCCCTGCGCGAGTTTATATGCGGTCAAGTCCATGGGAATCAGAAATTCCTCGGAAAGAATCTCGCCCATGGTCGGCGTTGGAATATGGTCTGTCATGCTGTTCAGCTCCTCTCCACCATAGTATGTGTATCGGCTTTAATGGTAATCGACGATTTCGACATTTGTGAAATCCTTGCCATCGGCCACAAAGCAAATGCGATACTGATTGTTGATCCGAATGCTATATTGTCCCTCGCGGTCGCCTTGAAGCAGTTCCAGGCGATTCCCCGGCGGAACGCGCAGATCCTCCAAACATCCTGCATTGTCGATCATAATCAGCTTGCGCAGCGCGATTCGCTGAATGGTCTGCGGCAGTTTCTTGGAAAAGCTCTGATGATAGACCTTTTCCGTTTCCGCGTCAGCAAAACTCTTTATCATGCAAAGATTATACACGCAGCCCGTGTATATGTCAAGCGGGTATGTCTTGCCCGCTAAGGAGGCAGCCATGTTTATTTATCCCGAAAACCTGAAAGCGAAGCCCATGCTCTGGCTGTGGGAGCTGCGGGACGTGGCGATCATCGCCGCCGCCCTGCTGCTCTCTGTGTTCGCGCTGGCGCGGAGCGGCTCGTTCGCACCGCTCATCGGCGCGGTGCTTTACGCTTTCCTGTCGATCCGCGTGGAGGAGAACAGCGTCCTCGGCTTCCTGTGCTTCGCCGCGCGGTTCCTGCTGTTGCAGCAGCAATACTTTGAATGGGAGGAACCCCGTGAATAGAAAGCAGAAGAAAGAGCTGCGTCAGCGCCAATCGACGCGGCAGCTCATGGGAATCGACCGGCTCACCGGACACGGCGTTATGACGCCGCACGGCGAGCTGGTCTATTTTTTGATCCGGCCCGACAACCTCTCCGTGCTCTCGCCCGAGGTGACACGCGGACGCATCCAATCGCTCATGGAGCTTCTGCGCGCCACGGATCAGGCGCGGCTGCTGGCGCTGGACTCGCGCGAGTCGTTCTCCATGCCCAAAATCTATTATCAGCAGCGAATCGAGCAGGAGACCAACCCTGCGATCCGCGCGCTGCTCGCGCAGGACAAAAAGCACCTCGACAGCATCCAGACCATGACGGCGTCGGCGCGCGAGTTCCTCGTGTGCTACGCGCTGGAGCGCAGGAACGGCGAGAACGCGGACGCGCGGATCGCGCAGATGGCAAAGGACATCCGCGACCGAGGCTTTCACGTCCGCGCCGTGGAGGAGCAGGACGTCATGCGGATGCTCGCCGTTTACTACACGCAGGACGTGACGACGGAGCACTTCGACGCCTTTGACGGCGAAAGCGTGGTGGAAGCAAATGGAGTATAAAGGTCTGACCGTCGAGCTCGAGGAGTTCGGCGAGAGCTACGCGGGCTGCCATTGCACGGTCTTCGCCTCGGCGGATCAGGAGCGTGAGATCGACGACTTCTACATCTCGCCCTCGGAGCTGGCGGAGAACCCCGATGTCGAGGAGTGGGCGCGCGTGAAGCTGGAGGAGCGCATCGCCGGATACGCCGCCCTCGGGTATCTCCCTACGAGCGTAGTGGGAGGCACCCATTGATGGCGAAGGCAAAGAAGCAGAAGAAAAAAGCCGGAACCAAACGCTGGTTCCGACCGTGGCGGGCGTCGCCGCGAAAGCCGAAGCCCGCCGAGCCTGTCCCCAAGGGCTTCCTCGACATCATCGCCCCCGCCGCGGCGCGCTTCAACACCGACCACTACGTTCTCGGCAACAGCTTCCGCACGGTGTTCGCCCTGCGCGGCTACCCCACCACCACCGACGAGCTGGCGCTGCTTCGCAACCTCGGCGCGAAGCACGGCGTGACGCTCTCCATCTACGTCCGCAAGGTCGATCTCGCCGAGCAGGGGCGCATCCTCCACAACGCCGAGAACAAGAACCGCATGAATCGGGCGAACCCCAACGACATGAACGCGACCATCACAGCCGAGGCGAATTTGCAGGACGTGGCGAACCTCATCGCGTCCATGCACCGGAATCGGGAACCGCTGATGCATTGCGCCGTGTTCATTGAGCTGGCGGCGCAGGACATGGAGGGCCTGCGCACGCTCCAGAACGAGGTGCTGGCGGAGCTGGTGCGCGCCAAGCTCTCCGCCGACCATATCCTGCTGCGCCAACGCGAGGGCTTCTGCGCGGTCAACCCCGCGGGCCGGAACGTGTTCGGCAGCCTGTACGAGCGGGTACTCCCCGCCTCGTCGGTTGCCAACCTGTATCCGCTGAATTACTCCGGCAAACTCGACGCGCACGGCTTCTACATCGGAAACGACCGCTACGGTTCCGTCATCGTCGTGGATCTCGATCAGCGCGCCGAGGACAAGACCAACGCCAATGTCCTCATTCTCGGCAACTCCGGCGAGGGCAAGAGCTACCTGCTCAAGCTCCTGCTCACGAACTGCCTTGAAGCGGGCAAATCCGTGATCGCGCTTGATGCCGAGGAGGAGCTTCCGTATCTCACGCAAAGGCTCGGCGGCTGCTACATCGACCTCACGAGCGGCAAATACATCATAAATCCGCTTGCGCCGAAGGCGTGGGACACGTCCGGCGAGGACGACCCTGATGCACCGTCCACGTTCCGCAAGAAAAATCGGCTCGGGGCGCACATCAGCTTCCTCAAGGACTTTTTCCGTGCCTACAAGGATTTCAGCGACCGACAGATCGACGCAATCGAGCTGTTGCTCGAAAAGCTCTACCGGCGCTGGGACATCGACGAGGGCACCGACTTCGCAAAGCTCAAGCCCACGGACTATCCGATCCTCTCCGACCTCTACGCCGTGATCGAGGACAGCTACCAAAACTATGAGAACGAGGAAAACCCGCTCTACCCCAAGGAACTGTTGCAGGACGTCCTGCTGGGGCTGCATTCCATGTGCGTCGGCGCGGAAAGCTCGTTTTTCAACGGCCACACGAACGTGACCTCCGACCGCTTCCTCGTATTCGGCGTCAAGGAACTGCTCAAGGGCAACGCCAACGTCAAGGATGCTCTCCTGTTCAACGTGCTGTCCTTCCTCAGTGACAAGCTGCTCACAGAGGGCAACACCGTGGCGGTGCTGGACGAGCTGCATATCTGGCTGAGCTCGAGGATGACCGTCGAGTACATCCGCAACACGCTCAAGCGCGTCCGAAAACGGGAGTCCAGTCTCATCATGGCGTCGCAGCAGTTGGAGGACTTCAACGTGGACGGCATCCGCGAGCTGACGCGCCCGCTGTTCGCCATCCCGACGCATCAGTTCATCTTCCATTGCGGCGCGGTGGACACGCGGTTCTATATGGACAACCTTCAGCTGAAGCAGAGCGAGTACGAGCTCATCCGCTACCCGCAAAACGGCGTCTGCCTCTACAAGTGCGGCGCGGAACGCTTCCTGCTGGAAGTCCACGCGCCGAAGCACAAGGAGGCTCTCTTCGGCGACGCGGGCGGACGATAATCAAGAAAACAAACAGGAGTGAAATAAGAACATGAAACCTATCGAAATGGATATTTGGCGTCCCAAGGCGGACGACCCGCGCTACGCCGAGTACGTCGGTTCGCGCACGGGCGTGGAGGTGTTCAAAGAGGTGGAACAGCGGCTCGACGGCATGGGACTGCTGCCGGACGAATACCTGATCCTCGCGCCGGAATGGGAGGGCGGCAAGGAGCTCCCGCGGGACGCGGACATCTTCGTCACCACCGACTACGGCGAGAATGAGGGCATCTACCTCGACGCATACCTCCGATGGTACGAGGACGGCAAGCGCGTCACGCAGAGCTTCCTCACCGGCAAGACACTGGAGGAAACCGGCAGCGCCCTTGACCGGATGTTCCTCATCTCCTCCGCCATCACGAAAGCCTTTCACGGCTACGGTCAGCCGGGCGGCGACGGCGCGTTGCTCTGCCTCAGCGCGGCGGAGAAGCAGAAGATCGTCGAGGCGCTCGTGGAAAAGCGGGAGCGGATGCTCAGCCAGACGGGCAGCGTCGAAAAGCTCCTTCGCCGCACTGTGGGCAGCATCACGGCATACATGGATACGGTCGGTGAGCGCCCGCTCCGAATCAGCGCCTACGACAAGGCGGTGCTCGCCATCCATGACAGCGAGCTGGAAGCCTTCCGTGAGTTGCTTCCCAAGGTCACGGATCACGCGGACGAGCTGCTCGTGGAGACGGCGGGACACGCCGGAGCCGTGGGCAGGAAGATGTTGATGTGCCTGCTTGCCGAGACGCAGAGGTTCTCTGAAGCCGCCTACTTTGACGCGAGCAAGCGCGCCGTGGAGATCGGCGACGCCGAGCGCGTCAAGTTCCTCATGGAGCAGTACGCAAGCCATGTGACGGAACCCGACGCCGGATACTATGGCAAGGTCATCGACCGCGCCTGCGCCGAGAACAAGGCGATGGGGTTCGCGCTCATCGCCCAAGCCCCCGATGAGTGGATCGCCGCCGCGCCCACTTCCCTGCTCGTGCGCATGAGCTGCGGCGGTGAGCTGCGCATGGCGCAGATGCTGATCAACAAGGGGCTCCAGCCCGGTGCCAACGCAGAGAACGTGCTCCAGAACCTTACCTGCGACCGGCGCAACCAATGGATGGCGGAGCAGCTGCTCGAGAACGGCATGGAGGTCGGGCGGAACGACTGGCGCGCGCTGAACGCCTGCGTGGTCAACGGCGCGACAGAGACCGCCAAGCTCCTGCTGGATCAGGGGATGGACTTCGAGGAGTATCTCGCTTGGCGGCAGAACCACGACCGCCGCACCGTGCCGCTCGGCGTGATCGAAACGCTGACGCAGTACGCGCAGGAGCCGAAGCAGGAGCATGAGCAGGGCATGGCGTTCGGAGGGATGCAGCCGTGAGCGCGGCGGCAACCCTTGCCGCCGTCCTCCTCGCCAACGACAAGACCCGCAGCGCGCTCGGCTGGGCTGTCGTCGCTGTGTTCTCCCCCATCATCGTCACCGTCGCCGTCCTCTGCGCCATCGGCAGCGGCAGCGCGGCGCACAACAACGCGGCGGTCAAGGCGTGCTTCTATGGCTCGGCGTACAGCTCGGACGTGCCGGTGGAGTATCAGGCGCACGTTGAGGATATGCGCTCCGCGTTCTCCCTTCTGTCCTCGGCGGTCGCCGCCGTCAACGAGCAGGCGGAGGACGGAACCGTCGATCTCATTCGCGTGGAGTCGGTGTTCCTGTCCCTATGCTTTGGCGAGGACGCGCCCAGCGAACGCGCCGCGAACCGCTTCGTGGACTGCTTCTATTCCACGGAGACGCGCACACGAACCGTGGAAGCGACGGATCGGGAACCCGACGAGCCGGAGACCGTTCAGGATTCCTATGCGGTCACGATTCCGTATGCGCCGGAGGAAGCCTATGCCAACGTCGCCGTGCTGCTGGGACGGCAGATCACGCCCGCCGACCAAAAGAATATCGAGCACATCTACGCCATGATCGCGGGCAGCGCGGACAGCGGAGGCGACGGCGGTGCGCGCGGAAGCCAGCCGAGTATTGACCTCGACGCCTCCGTCCTCATCAACCCCGGCACGAAGAACGCCGCCGACCTCGCGGCCTACGCTGAGTATGCTTGGCGCTCCGGCTGGGGCTATGTATGGGGCAGCTACGGCAACCTGTTGACCGAGGCGTCGCTCCAGTCTTTGATCCGTCAGTACCCGGAGATGGTCGGAGGCTACGAGAGTACCATCCGCGCCAAATGGCTCGGCGGCAGAACGACGGACTGCGTCGGTCTTATCAAAAGCTACGGCTGGCTCGACCCCGACACCCTGACCATCCGCTACGGCACGAATGGGATGCCGGACGTGACGGCGAACCAGATGTACCACGCCGCGACGGTCAGCGGGAGCATCGACACCATCCCCGAAGTCCCAGGGCTCGCCGTGTGGTGTGAGGGGCACATCGGCGTCTACGTCGGCGGCGGGTATGTGGTCGAGGCGCGCGGCACGAGCAGCGGTGTGGTCATGACGAAACTCGCGGAGCGGCACTTCACCCACTGGCTGCAAGTGCCGTACATCAACTACGACTGAATGGAGGGACACATGAAAGAGACAATCATCATTGAGTTCGACGAGGAGAAGCTCTGCGCTCTGGAGCTGGAGCTGAAGAAGGAGCGCACTACCGTCCGGCAGTACCTGAACAAGATGCTCGACGAGCTCTACGAGACGAAAGTGCCGGAGCCGGTGCGCGCGTTCATCACCGGCAGGGCAGCGAGACCGAAGCGCCCGACGAAGATCGAGGAGGCGCGTCATGAGCAGTAGAGAGATTGTCCTCTGGCTCGACGAGCGATGGTACGACGCGCTGGAGCGCCACATCAAGGGCGAGAGCTTGCAGGAGAAGTTGGAGAACTACCTCGACGAACTGTGCAACCACTTGCTCCCCGACTACGAGTACGAGCAGATCGGCAAGGAGGTCTACGAGGAGCGCATGGAGCTGGAGGCGCAGCGCGAGGCGGAGCGCCGCTTCGCCGTGTTCCGCGTGGTAGAGCGCGGCGAACAGAGCTGCTTTCTCGTGGAGCAGCCCATCGGTCTCCTCGCCGCCGCGCGCTCGATGCGGCACTACGCGAGCGAGGATTCCGCCTCGGACTTTCGACACTACTACGCCACGGCAACGGACATCACGCCGGAAGAATACGAGCAGTACGTCGGCGAGCGCATGGAGGGCACGGGCAGAGTGGCGGGCGCGTTCGACATCGATCTGGACGCGGAGACCTTCGCCTCGCTGGACGGCGGCGGCTGGTCGCAGTACGCCGTCAGGGACGTCCGCACGGCGGCGTATCGGGCGGATCGCAAGAGCAACGAGTCCCCTGACGACCGGCTGGCAAAGCTCCTCGGCTACCTCCGGGGCAGGGAGCTGACGCAGCCCTCGCAGGACATGACTATGGGGCCGACGATGTGCTGACGCCGTGTCGCGCCGTTGTTGCGCCTGTGTGCGATTGGTTCACCGAGGGCGGCAAGCTGCCCCGTCGGGTGAACCTGGCGCGTGTTGGCGCGATTTCGGGCGGTGTTTGGAAATGCCCTCTTGCGGACAAGGGAGAAGCGCCGGAGACGAAAAACAAGCAGTCGGCTATGGTTTTGTCAAGGGATAAATATGTCCACTCTATGCATGGCAGAGGGCAAAGAAGGGCGCGAAAAGCCAAGCCCACTTCCGTGGGCGGTATGGCGGATGCTCGCTTCAGTTGGCGCAGGGCAGCATCGGCTGGTATGGCTTCCCGTCCCGCAGCACCGCGAAGATCACCGCCGTCATCTTGCGCGTGGCGTGGCCGACAGCGTTCATGTGGTGCAGGCCCTCGGACAATTTCTTCTCGTAATAGGCGCGGAACATTGGGTCGAAATGGACGGCAGTGTTTGTCGCCATCCAGATGGCGCGGCGGAGATAGGGCGATCCGCGCTTGCTCATTCGGTTCCGCGTGCCGGTGAACTCGCCGGACTGCCGAACCGATGGATCCATCCCCGCGTAACCCAGCAGCTTGCCCGCGGACGCGAAGCGGGTCACGTCGCCGATCTCGCTGAGGATGACCGCGCCGAGCGTCGGTCCGACGCTGGGGATCGACATCAGCACGTTGTCGAACTCGGAAAACAGCTCGTCGATCTTCCCCTCCAGTACAGTCACCTCGCGGGTCAGTTCCTCGATCTGACGGAGGAACGTGGCGATTAGCGTGGAGTAGACGCCGCAGCAGTCGTCGATACCGAAGCTGCTCACCGCAGCGTCCTTCAACTGCCTCGCCTTCCACTCGCCGAAATGCCCGCCGCTGTGCTGCCGGAGCAGTTCGCTCAGCTTCTCAACGTGCGCGTATTTCAGCTTCTCCGGAGTCGGATAGCGGTGCAGCACGGCGACGGAGGATCGGCAAAAGAGAGAGTCAAAAAGCGTTTCATATTCCGGGAATACCTGGTCAAGCAGCGCAATCAGTTTCCGTTTCAAGTCCGACGCCATGCCCATCAGATAGGAGCGGGAACGGCACAGCTCGCGCAGCGCCAGGAGCTTGTCCTGCGGGATGCTGCTCGGCTTGCAGCGTCCAAAGCGGACGACGTCCGCGATGATGAGCGAATCCCTTGCGTCGGTTTTGAGCGGGCGGATGTACAAGTCCCGCAGTGCGTGCGGCTGGATGGGATTGAGCACAAGGACGCGGTAACCGTCCTTCGTCAGCCGCGCGTACAGCGCCAGCCAGTAGTGCGCGGTGGACTCCATGGCGAACACGATCTGGTTCCGCTGGTTGGTCAGCTTCCGCACGCGCTCAAGCAGCGTGTTGTAGCCGGAGCAGTTGTTGCGGAAGCTGAACGCGCTCTGGACGATTTCTCCGTCCGAGGTGATGATGGTCGCCTCATGGCTGCGCTTGGCGACGTCGATGCCAACGATGAACATGGGATGCACCTGCCTTTCGGTATGGATGTGCAAGCAGTTCCTCGGGATCTTATGAGTCACATCCTGCGTCGAGATCAGCGGAGGGCTTGCGCTCCCGCATCCGGCTTATCAGCGAAAACTCATAAGAGAGAGGCCCCATACTGCTATAAAGCGGACGCAGCCGCAGGGACAAAGCAGTGAACCTCTGCCTGCCGGGGAATTATATCACCACCGCACGCGGCGGGGATATGCCGTCGTCAGGGAAAGGCGGCTCTCGTACTGCTGTAAAGTGAACAGTGTCACACGGAAAAAGCAGAGAAACCGCCTTGCCAGCAAAGGAGGATCACGGGGTCGGTATGCAGAATCTTTGCATACAGTTGCAGTTTTTGGGCGTGAGTTAATTATAGCAGGACAAAGAGCCGGGGTCGCGGGCTTCCCCGGCGCGCCCACATCTGCCCGCGGTGCGGGCAGTTTCGTGCGTCGGCGCGGGGCGTTCCAAACGGGCGGCTTTGTGCGGCGGTGATGTCCCGATACGGCGGAAAGCCCGAAACCAAGGGAAAAATACAGGCGTTCCCGCGCCGAACGGAGGTGAAATGACTATGGTAAAGGGTAAGGAGAAATTCGCGCTCTGGCTGGCTCCCGACGCGCGGGAAATGGTCGATGCGCACTACGCCGCCGACAACTGCATCAGCCGCAGCGAGTACATCGAAAAGGCGATCCGCTTCTACACGGGCTACCGCAACGCACGGGACGCGGGCGCGTTCCTGCCGAGGGTGCTGGCGGATGTGCTGGAGGGTAAGCTCCTGCTGTTCGGTGAGAAGCTCGGCAAGACACTGTTCAAGCTGGCGGTGCAGGACGCGGTCATGGCGAACCTGCTCGCGGCGGACACGGACGTCGATCTCGAAACACTGGAAACGCTGACCGGCACCTGCGCCCGGCGCGTCATGCGCACCCACGGCGCGCTGGGCTTCGAGGACGCGCTCAAGTTCCAGAAGGAGCTGCAATAAATGTCGCGGCTGGTTCAGAAGTCCGGCTACATCCAAGCGGGCAAGGCGTCGGGCTACCTGAAGTACATCGCCACCCGCGAGCGCGTGGAAAAGCTCGCGGGCAGCGGCCCCGCCTCGCACAAGCAGCGGCAGCTCATCGCAAGGCTACTCCGCGACTGTCCCGACGCGAAAGGCCTGTTCGAGTACGAGGACTACCTCGCCTCACCCACCGCCGCCACCGCCTCCGCGTTCCTGACAATGGCGCTCGACACGCGCGCGGGCGACACGCTGAATCGGCGCGGCTACCTCGAGTACATGGGCACGCGTCCGCGCGTCGAGCGCCACGGCGAACACGGGCTGTTCAGCAGCGGCGCGTCGGTGTCGATGGACGCGGCGCTCCATGAGGTGGAGGCTCACGAGGGCAACGTCTGGACACTGATCTACTCCCTGCGCCGCGCCGACGCCGCGCGCCTCGGCTACGATCACGCGGAGGGCTGGCGGACGCTCCTCACGGGCAAGCAGGCGGAGCTTGCGGCGGCGCTCAAGATACAGCCAGACCACCTGCGCTGGTACGCCGCGTTCCACGACGAGGGCAAGCATCCGCACGTCCACGTCATGGCGTGGTCGAGCGATCCGCGCGAGGGCTTCCTGACGAAAGAAGCGCTGCTGGATTTTCAATCGAAGCTCACCAACGAGATCTTTCGCGGCGAGCTGCAGGAGCTGTACGTCGAAAAGGATGTACGTTACAAGGAGCTGACCGCCGCCGCGCGGGAAGCGATGACTGAGCTGGTGCGTCGGCTCGACGGCGCGGCGGCGGTCGCCCCCGGCATCGAACAGAAGCTGTCGGCGCTGGCACGGTCGCTGGAAACGGTCAAGGGAAAGAAGCTGTACGGATACCTGAAGAAGCCGGTCAAGGCGCAGGTGGACGAGATCGTCGCCGCGCTCTCCGAGGTGCCGGAGGTCGCCGCGTGCTATGAGCGGTGGAACAAACTCAAGGACGAGCTGGACGGCTACTACCGCGAACGCCCGCGTGAGCACCTCCCGCTCGCGGAGCAAAAGGAGTTCCGCGCGATCAAGAACATGGTCATCCGCGAGGCGGAGAACCTGCGGCTTGGCGCGGTGACGTTCGAGGACGAGCGCATGGTCGAACCGGACGCGGACGATGTGCCGGAGACCGATCCGCTCGACATGGACGCGCGCGAAGCAGCCCTGCGCCGCGCGGCGGAAGCGGGCAGCGACCGTTCGCAGTACGCGCTCGGCAGGCTGCTGGAGGAGCGGGAGCGTCTGGCAGATGCGCTGCCGTGGCTGGAGCGCGCGGCAGCGTGCGGGAATCCATATGCGCAGTACCGCCTCGCCAAGCTGCACCTCACCGGTGATGGTGTCCCGATGGATGCGGAGCGCGCGTTCGAGCTGCTGACAGCGTCCGCGAATCAGAACAACCAATGGGCGCAGTATCTCCTCGGCAAGCTGTACCTGCAAGGCACGCAGGTGGAGCGCGACGTCGAAGCCGCGACGGAGTGGCTGGGGCGCGCGGCAGACCAGGGCAACGAGTACGCGCGGTACCTGCTCGACCACATGGACGAGCGCCGCGATCCCAGCGTGGCGCTCTCCGTCCTGCGCCTCCTGCACCACCTCTCGCAGATCTTCCGCGAGACCCCGCCGCCCGCCAATCCCGCGGGACCGCGCGCGGATTCCAAGCGGCGGCGCAAGCTGCTGAAAAAACGCCTCGCGCTGGGGCATCGCATCGACGACCACGAGGATGCGCTCAACAACAAGTATCAGTATCCAACACAATCTATGTAGGAGGTGAACCACATAGCAAACTACATTCATTTTTCCGAGGAGCAGAAGCTCCGCGCGGGCGCGGTCGATCTCGAAGAATTCCTGCGGCTGCGCGGCGAACGGCTCATCAAGTCCGGCAGGGACAAGCGGCTCGCAAGTGACCACAGCGTCACCGTGCGCGGCAGCCGGTGGTACGACCACGCCGCCCAATGCGGCGGCGGGCCGATCTCATTCGTCGAACGCTTCTATCGCATGAGCTATCCCGAAGCGATGGCGCTCCTGCTCGGCGGCGAAGCATATCCGCTTGCGCAAGAAACGCAGGAGCAGCCGCGCAAGCCCTTCGAGCTGCCGCCGAAGAACGCGAACCAGCGCCGTCTGTACGCCTACCTCATCAAACAGCGGCATATCGACAAGGACGTCATCACGCACTTCGTCCGCGCCGATATGCTCTACGAGGACGCGGCACGCCACAACTGCGTCTTCGTCGGCACGGACGAGGACGGTGTGCCCCGCCATGCGCACCTGCGCAGCAGCAACAGCTATGGTGCGGCGTTCCGCAGGAACGTCGAGAGCAGCGACCCGCGCTACAGCTTCCATCACGTCGGCACGGACGGAGAACTGTTTGTCTTTGAGGCGCCTATTGACCTGCTCTCATACATCACCCTGCATCCCGACCGTTGGCAGGAACATAGCTACGTCGCCGCCTGCGGCACGTCGTTACTGCCGGTGCAGCAGATGGCGGGGATGATGCAGGAACGAATCGAGCGGCTGTACCTCTGCCTCGACAACGACGACGCGGGATGCAAAGCCTGTGAGCGCATGGCGGAGGCGGCGGAGCCGTGGGGCGCGGAGATCGTGCGTCTCCTGCCGGAGCGAAAGGACTGGAACGATGACCTCGTCGTGCAGGCGGAAGAACAGGAGGAGGTGCAGGCACCGTGCCAACAACTCTGTGGGATGTGATTGCCACAATCTGGCGCACCACGCCGCTGGCGTTCGCGGGGCTTGCCATGCTCGCCGTGCTGGTCGGCATCGGCGTTCACGAGCGGATGTACTCCCTCAACGGGATCAAGACGCGCACCGTGGGCAACGGACAGCACGGCACGGCGCGTTGGGCGACGCCGAAGGAGATCAGCGAAACCTATGCCAGCGTTCTGTTCGAGCCGGAGAAATGGCGCAGGGGCGAGAATCTTCCAACCGACAAACAGGGGCTTGTCCTCGGCTGTATCGGACGGAAGAACCGACTGACGGCGCTGGTGGATACCGACGACATCCACGCGCTCATGACCGCCGCCAGCGGCGCGGGCAAGACCGCGTATTTTTTGTATCCGAACATCGAATATGCCCTCGCCTCGGGGATGTCCTTCCTCTGCACGGACACAAAGGGCGACCTGTTCCGCAACTACGCCGGTATCGCCAAGGACTGCTACGGCTACCGCATCTCCGTCCTTGACCTCCGCAATCCGACGCGCTCGGACGGCAACAACCTGCTCAACCTCATCAACAAGTACATGGACGTCTACAAGGCGGATCGCTCCAATCTCGCGGCGAAGGCAAAGGCGGAGAAGTACGCAAAAATTCTCTCTGAAACGCTCATCAAGCAGGGCGGCAAGGGCACGGACATGGGACAAAACCAGTTCTTCTACGATTCCGCGGAGGGACTGTTGACTTCCATGCTCCTGCTGGCGGCAGAGTATCTGCCGACCACGGATGAGGATGGGAACCCTGTCGAGCAGCGCCACATTGTCAGCGTGTTCAAGCTGGTGCAGGAGCTGACCGGTCCCGGAAAGACGAAGAACAAGACGCAGTTTCAGGAGCTGCTGGAAAAGCTCCCGCCCGACCACAAGGCGAGCTGGTTCGCTGGCTCAGCATTGAAAAGCACGGATCAGGCGATGGCGTCGGTGCTCTCCACCGTCCTCTCGCGGCTCAACGCCTTCCTCGATTCCGAGATGGAGCAGATCCTCTGCTTCGAGACCGCCATAGACGCGGAGAGGTTTTGCAAGGAGAAATCCGCCATCTTCGTCGTGCTGCCCGAGGAGGACACGACCAAATACTTCATGGTGTCGCTCATCATCCAGAGCCTCTACCGCGAGATATTGCAGGTCGCGGACGAGAACGGCGGGCGGCTCAAGAACCGCGTGGTGTTCTTCTGCGACGAGCTGGGCTCCTGCCCGCCTATCCAGTCGCTGGAGCTGATGTTCTCCGCCTCGCGCTCCCGCGGCCTGACGCTGGTGCCCATCGTGCAATCCATCACAGGACAGCTCCAGAAGAACTACGGCAAGGAGGGCGCGGAGATCATCGTGGACAACTGTCAGGTCTCCATCTTCGGCGGCTTCGCGCCGAACTCGCAGACGGCACAGGAGCTGTCCCGGTCGCTGGGCAGCCAGACGATCCTCTCCGGCTCCGTGAGCAAGGGGCGCGACAGCTCGCAGACACTGCAGATGATGGAGCGTCCGCTCATGACGGCGGACGAACTCAAAGCCATGCCGAAGGGCAGCTTCGTCGTCATGAAAACCGGCGTCCACCCGATGAAGGTGCGGCTGCGGCTGTTCCGTGACTGGGGCATCCGCTTCGGCGAGCCGTATCAGGTGCCGGAGCGGGCGGCGCGCCCCGTTGCCTACGCGGACAAGAAGGAGCTGGAAAGCGCGATCCTGTCCGCGAAGCGCGGTACGATCAAGGCGGAGGAGCCGACCGAAGACAGCGCAACAGATGCTGTCATGGATGAGGCAGCACGGCAGACAGAGCAGAAAACCGAGTCACAGGTTCGGAGCAAGTGAGGCGGCGACGTGGGATATTTCGATTCGATCTACGCCGCCGACCTCCCCCACCGCGACGTCGGCGTCTATATGTACCTGCGCGACCGCTCCGACGCCGAGGGCAAGTGCTGGCCGGGGATCAAGCGCATCGCCGCAGATCTGCACCTCTCCCGCTCCACCGTCAAGCGGGCGCTGGCGGACTTGGAGCGCGCGGGCTTCCTCACGCGGCAGGAGCGCCGCCGCGAGAACGGAAGCCGCACATCCAATCTGTACATCATCAGCGCCGAGCCGAGAGCGCCGCCGTAATTCGATATGCGAAAAAAGCATGACCTCCCGCCAAGGGGAGATCATGCTCTTTTTGTGGACCGAGGGTCGGTTCATCATGAACCGGCTTGAACTGCTCACTCTACCGGAGATACCAAGGCAGAGAGAAGAATCCTTACTCCACCCTGCCAAAGTCCAGCCTGCGCAGGGAGGCTTTCAGCCCAAGCACTACGTCGGAAATGAGCTTCAACTCCTGCTGGGAGCAATCCGCGAGCTGGTCGTTGAGCCACGTCTCGTAGATCGGACGGGCGCGCTCCACCTCGATGCACAGAAGCTCGTCCGCGGAGCACTCCAAGACATTGACCACGTCCAGGAAGGTTGCGAGGCTGGGGATACCGTTGCCGGTTTCGATGTGGCTGATATGCGTCACGCCGACGCCCGCCGCCTCCGCAAGCTGCGCCTGCGTCATGCCGCGCTCCATGCGGACCGTCCGAATACGGCTGCCAATGTCCTTGTAATCGACCATGACCATGCCTCCTCGCCGAAATTACACTTGAATTGTAAGTGCAATTTGACTACAATAAAACGTCGTAAAGTGCAATAGACATTATAGGCACAGTTATCAAAACAAAAATTTGAAATGGGATGATAGAGATGAACAACAACCTCACCTGCGCGATCATCGGACAGCACCCGATGCGGTTTCCTTGGGGTTTCGACGAAGAAGATGTGGGCTGCAACGCGCTCAAACTGGCGCTGGCGCAGAAAATCATGGAGCTGCGGCAGCGGGACGTGACGCGCTTCGCCGTGGTCGCGGACAACGGGATTGGGCTGTACGCGGGCGAGTGCGTCAACGCCCTGCGAGCATACGATCCCGACCTCATGCTCTACGTCGTGACGCCGCATGAGGAGCAGGCGACGAAGTGGGCGCCGTACCTGCGCGAGCGGTACTTCCAGCTCCTTGCCGACTGTACTGTCATGGAGGCGGCGAGCCTCCGCAAGACGCCGGACTGTGAGTACGACGCCTACCGCAGGATCATCGACTACGCCGACATGGTGCTCGCCGTCTACGACCCCGCCACGGCACGCGGCGACGCCGTGGATCGCGCGATGGAGTATGTGAAAGCGCGGGGACTGCCATTGTTGAAACTCGATGACTAAGACACACCTAAATCTTCTCTCTTGAGAGAAGAGCGCATAGATCGTTTCTTAACAAGTCTTGCAAGGCAAAGAGCAATTTGAAATCTGCATATACTAAGGTTTCCTCTATACTTGAGAAAAATGAATGGAGGGAATCTAAATGTCTCATGAAATCTACGGTTATATCCGCGTGTCCAGCAAGGATCAGAACGAGGAGCGGCAGCGTATCGCCATGCATGAGGCGGGTGTCAATGACAGGAATATCTTCATGGACAAGCAGAGCGGCAAGAACTTTGACCGTCCGGGCTATCAGCGCCTTCTGCGAAAGCTAAAGCCGGACGATACTCTGATCATCAAGAGCATCGACCGGCTGGGTCGCAACTATGAAGAGATTTTGGAGCAATGGCGCTTCATCACAAAAGAAAAGCGCGCCGCGATCGTTGTACTGGATATGCCGCTTTTGGACACCAGACAGGGGCGCGATCTTACGGGAACGCTGATTGCGGACATCGTGCTCCAGCTGTTGAGTTACGTCGCTCAGACCGAACGCGAGTTTATCCGACAAAGACAGGCGGAGGGCATCGCGGCGGCAAAGGCGAATGGCGTCCGCTTCGGGAGACGACCTATGGAAAAGCCAAAAGAATACGAAAAAGTGAGAAAACAATGGGAATGCGGCAAAATATCCGCTCGTGCCGCATCAAAACAGCTTGGCATAGCCCACAAGACCTTTATCAAATAGGTGCGTGAGGGCTGTTTTGAAAAAAGTACACCTTTGGCACCACAATAGTCTTGCCTTTTCTTGTCAATTATTGTATAATGAGGGACAAAGATTGCAAGGATTGCGCTATGTATCAAGGTTTCCGGGGCATGGTGCCAAAGGTACACTTTGGTCGCCATGAGCAGGAAACCTTACTATGCAGGTAGAATGGTTACAATAAACTTTTCAGATTATAGCAAAAGTGTACATATAAAGCAAGTAAAAGCTGGTTCCTAAACACGGCGACAGCATTTACTTTCTTAAGCCGACGTGATACTATGTCAACTCAAG
>CAMKFK010000037.1 GCA_946411835.1 uncultured Clostridia bacterium | reverse complement strand
CGAAAGGGTGGCGCTCGATGTTTGCTCGATTCTGTTATCTTCTTGACATTGGCCCTAAAGAGGCGCGTTTTTTTACGACCCGCTTTTTTCTTCGAGCTTTTTCGGCGCGACCATGATGCGCAGGTGCGAGCCTTCGCCGCACTTTCCGTTCTCGTCGCTGACCTCGATGTCGAACCACAGCTTGCGCCGCTCGATGCTGCGCAGGCGGGTCGTGGCGCTGACCTTCATGCCCACCGGCGTGGGGGCGAGGTGACGGCAGTGTATCTCCGCGCCCACGGTGGTCATGCCCTCGTCCAGATACGCCTTGGCAAGCTCCAGCGAAGCCGCCTCCATCAGCGCCACCATGTTCGGCGTGGACAGGATCTTCGCGCCCGCGCTGCCGATGCGTTTTGCGGTCATGTCGTCCGTGACGGTCCACGTCAGGGTGTATTCGGTCGGTTTCTCCATGCCTTGTGCCTCCTGTTTTAATCTTGCCTCTATTATAATGCGAACTTTGCGCTTGTCAAAGCCTTTCTCGCGGCGTATACTGTCCGGAGAAAACATTTTGGGGAGGTTAACGACATGAAACCCTTTTTCTCCAACGCATTCGGCATTGCGCGCAACGCCAACCAGCAGGGGCGCACCGTGGAGCTCCAGCTCGACTTCATGCTGCAATTCATGGACGGCGAGACGCAGATGACCAAGAACGGCCCTGTCTCCGCGTCCGTGCGCAAGCGCGAGCCGCTGACGAGCGTCCTGCTGACGCGGGACGGCGTGGTGGCGCTGATTTCACTGCTGCGCAAGACACTGGGCGAGGAGTTTGACGAGATCGTGGACTGGTGCGAGGGGCAGGAGTGAAAGACCGCGCAGAGCGGGCGATCGAGCCTGCTGACTGCGGGGCTTTGGCAACAGTCTGAGGCGGCGGGAGGACCCGCCGCCTTTTCGCTTTGACAGAGAAAAACGGTTGTGCGGAGCCGGAAATTATGATATAATACAACATGAAATCGGAAATACAGTCTTTGTTCCGGCGAGGTACGCCTGCTGTGCGCACGGCGGATTTTGCGCCAGATTGCCATTTTTTCGGCTGCATCGCGAGGGACGGGCGGACTGGCGTTTTTCTTGTCACACGGAAGGGGGCCGTCGGTGTGAAGTGGACGCGCCTTGCGGCGCTTTTCTGCGCGTTGCTCTGCCTGTCGGGCGCCTGCGCTCTCAGGGAGCCGGAGCAGGCGGAGCCGGTGAAATCGGCGCCTGTTTCCGCCGCGTCGATCGATACCACCGGCTTCCTTCGGCTGGTGAGCGAGAACATGGAGACGGTCGATCCCCAGTGCACCACCGAGTTCTATCTCGTCGCGCTCAACGTTTTCGACCGTCTGGTCGAGCTGAAGACCGACGCGAACGGCGAGCCGGTGATCGCGCCCTCGCTGGCAGAGTCGTGGGAGGTGTCGGAGGACGCGCTGACCTATCGCTTTCGCCTGCGCGAGGGCGTTCGCTTCAGCAACGGCTCGGCGCTGACCGCGTCGGACGTGCGCTTTACCTTCGAGCGGCTGCTGACGCATCCGAAGTCCGTCAACGCCATCCTGATGATGAGCGTCCTCGGCGCGCAGGAGCTGTACGACGGCAGGACGGACAGCCTCGCCGGCTTTCGCGAGCTCGACGAGCTGACCTTTGAGATCACCCTCTGCGAGCCCTACGCCGCCTTTCTCGACTGGCTGACCGCACCGGGCGCCTCCATCCTCGACGAGGAGACGCTTTACCGCGTGGACAACCTGTTCGGGATTTATGACCGCGCCACCATCGGCACGGGATCGTTCATCCTGAAAAAATGGACGATCGGCAGACAGATGATCCTGACGGCGAATCCCAACTGCTGGGCGGGCGCGCCGCGCTGTCCGGGCGTTGAGATCACGATCCAAAGCGACGCGGAGTCCCAGCTCACCCTCTTTGAGAACGGTGAGCTGGACATTCTTGACCTCGACGGTCTGGGCGGCGACGCCGACTACATCCTCCGCAACCGGGAATACGCCGCAAACATCCGCTCCGGTCAGCGGATCGGCATCAGCTACCTTACCCTGAACCAGAGCATCCCTCCGCTCAACGACGTGCGCGTGAGGAAAGCGCTGCAATACGCGCTGGACCGGCAGACGATCCTCGACGCGGCGTACAATGGGCACGGACATTTGGAAAACGGCATTTTTCCGCACGGGCTCAAGGGCTTCAACCCTGCGCTTGACCCCATCCCCTACGACCCGGAGCGCGCACGCGCGCTGCTTGCCGAGGCGGGATATCCGGAGGGCTTCGCGCTGGAGCTCGCCGTCAGCGCCGACGCCAAGCAGGCGACGCGGGACATCGTCGAGATCGTCGCTTATATGTGGCAGTGCGTCGGCGTGCGCGCCGAGGTCCGGGTCATGGAGGCGTCCGCATACGCCGCGCAGCGCCGTGCGGGGCGTCTCGCCGTATGCGCGCAGGGCTGGACGGCGGATTATGACGATCCGGACAATTTCATCTACACCTTCTTCGGCAGCGGCGCGAACAGCCTGTACCGGGGCCTGTGCTACAGCGACGAGGCCGTCATGTCGCGGGTGCGCGCGGCGCGCGACATTGCGGACGAGCAGGCGCGCCTTGCCGAATACCGCGCGCTGGAACAGAAAATCGTGCAGGAGGACGCGGCGTGGGTGCCGCTCTTTTCCCGCGTCCACTATTTTGCCGTCAGCGACCGCGTGAAAAACTTTGAAATTCCGTGGAACGGCTGGTCCTTTGGCTTCTATCGGGAAATTGTTGTGGACGACAAGAACGGGTGACGTTTATGCAGACCATTCGATTCAAAATTACCATCCTGACGATGATGGCGATCATTGTCTGCGTGCTGGGCGTCGGCGGCAGCAGCGCCGTCTCCGTCCGGCGGGAGGGCGAGCGCAGCTCCGCCGAGATGATGCGTCTGCTGTGCGACAACAGCGCGATGACCATCGACAGCTACCTCAACAGCGTGGAGCAGTCGGTGGACATGGTGACGCGCTTCGCGCTGGACGAGATCAGCGCGGTGGAGCTGGTCAAGGGCGGCGTCGTCGGCTTGCAGGGCACGGGTGAGTATCCCGCCGGACGCAGCCGCAGCGAGACGCAGCAAACGGGGCTCGACGCCTACCTGAGCGGCTATTTCGACCGCGTGGAGACCCTGTTCCGCAGCGTCGCCAACCGAACGAACGGCGTGGTATCGTTTTATCTGCGCATCAACCCCGAGATCAGTGAGGAATCCTCGGGTTTTCTGTATTCAAACATCGGGCGCTCGACCTTCCGCAAGCTGATTGTGAGCGATTTGACCGCCTACCGCACCGACGATGTGGAGCATGTGGGCTGGTACTATATCCCGCTTGAGCGCGGCGCGGCGACGTGGATCGAACCGTATTACAACAGAAACCTGAATATGCGCATGATCTCCTACGTCGCGCCGCTGTACAAGGCGGGCACCTTCATCGGCGTGGTGGGCATGGACATCGGCTGCGACACCCTCGCCGGACAGATCGACGGCATCTCGCTCTATGACACGGGCTTTGCGTTCCTGATCGACGAGGACGGCAGGGTCGTCTTCCACCCGGAGCTGCCCGCCGGCTTCGACCTAGTGAAGGAGGGCTCGCTGACCGCAAACGAGGCCCTCATGCTGCGCAGCGATTCGGGCAACGCCGCGCCCATGCACCTCACGGCGACCGACGGGCAGGAGCAGCAGCTCTTTTTCAGCACCCTGTCCAACGGGATGAAGCTGGTGGTCACCGCGCCGGTGAATGAGATCAACGCCCCGTGGCGCGCAATGATGGCGCGCATTTCCGTGGCGTCGGTCTTCAGCCTTGCCGTCTTCACCGTGATCGCCATCCTCACGGTGCGCCACATGACGGAGCCGCTGAAAAAGCTGGCGGAGGCGTCTGAAAGCATCGCGCAGGGCAACTACAACGTGCGGCTGGAGTACAACGGGCGCGACGAGGTGGGGCGGCTGACCGCCGCGTTCCAGCATCTGGTCGACCACCTCAACGTCTACATCAGCGACCTGAACAGCCGGGCGTATCAGGACGCGCTGACCAGCGTGCGCAACCGCAGCGCGTTTGCCATCTCCCAGCGCAAGCTGGACGATTCCATCCGCGCCGCGAAGACGACGGGCGAGTACCCGCGCTTCGGCATCGTTATGCTGGACTGCAACAACCTCAAGAAGATCAACGACACCTTCGGGCACGAGAAGGGCGACGCATATCTGCGCGCTTCCTGTACGCTGGTGTGCAAAATGTTCCCCCACAGCCCCGTGTTTCGACTGGGCGGCGACGAGTTTGCCGTGCTGCTGCTGGACTCGTCCTATGACAACCGCGACGCGCTGCTCGCCAATTTTGACTACGCCGTGCAGGAGCACAACAGGGTCGTGCAGCAGAGCTGGGAAAGCGTCTCCCTCGCCAAGGGCACGGCGATCTTTGACCCGAAGAGCGACGCGAATGCGGACAGCGTCCTCTCCCGCGCCGACGAGCTGATGTACGCAGACAAAAAACGCATGAAGAGCGAGAACAGGGACGGCGCCCGCTGACGCGGCGCCGCCGAGAGCACAGAACAGGGGGGAGCGAGCATGGAAAAGTACCAGTTTGACGCGGAGCAGCTGCGCATGATGGAGCGCATGAGGGTTCCGTTTGCCGTGTACCAGTTCATCAACCGGCGCGTGGTGACGCTCGTCCTGTCCGACGGATTTTGCAGTCTGTTCGGCTATCAGAACCGGGAGCAGGCCTACTACGACATGGACCACAACATGTATGTCAACGACCACCCGGACGACGCGGCGCGCATCGCGGACATGGCGTATCGCTTCGCCGTCGAGGGCGGACAGTACAACGCGGTTTACCGCACCCGCGCCTCCGACGGGTCGGGCTGGCGCATCATCCACGCGCTGGGCGAGCATGTCCTCACGCCGGAGGGCGTGCGCCTCGCCTACGTCTGGTATACGGACGAGGGCGCCTTCGTGCCGGAGAGCGACGCGGAGGAGCAGGCGAGCCCCAAAAGGCTGGGCGCCGCGCTCAGCCGCTCGCTGCGGGAGGAGAGCGTTCGCCTCGGCATGCACTACGACTTTCTGACCGGCCTGCCCGACATGACCCACTTCTTCGAGCTGGCGGAGTCGGAGCGCGACAGCATCCGGCGCTCCGGCGACCGGCCCGCGCTGCTGTTTATCGACCTCAGCGGCATGAAATATTACAACCGCAGGTACGGCTTTGACGAGGGCAACGCGCTGCTGCGCGCCTTCGCACGCCTGCTTGCCATCTACTTCGGCAACGAGAATTGCAGCCGCTTCGGACAGGATTATTTCGCCGCGCTCACCCCGGCGGAGGGGTTGGACCGCGCGCTGGGGCAGCTGTTCCGGGACTGCCGCGAGCTCAACGGCGGAAAGAGTCTGTCCGTGCGCGTGGGCGTGTGTCTTATGGAGCCGGACAGCACCTCCATCAGCGCCGCCTGCGACCGCGCAAAGCTCGCCTGCGACGGGATGCGAAACCTCTATGTCTCCTGCGTCAAGTATTTTGACGAGTCGATGCAGAAGGACGCGGACGTCAAGCGTTATATCATCGGCAGCTTCGACCGCGCGCTGGAGGAGCGCTGGATCAAGGTCTACTATCAGCCCATTGTTCGCGCCGTCAACGGCAGGGTCTGCGACGAGGAGGCGCTGGCGCGCTGGGAGGACCCGGAGAAGGGACCGCTGTCCCCGGCGGAGTTTATCCCGATCCTGGAGGATGCGCGCCTGATCTACCGGCTCGACCTCTATGTGCTCGACCGGGTGCTGGAAAAGCTGAAGGTGCTGCGCGCCGAGGGGCTGCACCTTGTGCCGCAGTCGCTCAACCTCTCCCGCGCGGACTTTGAGGTTTGCGACATCGTGGAGGAGGTCCGCCGCCGCGTGGACGATTCCGGCCTGCCCCGCTCGCCCGTAACCATCGAGATTACGGAGAGCATCATCGGCAGCGACTTTGAGTTCATGAAGGAGCAGATTCAGCGCTTCCGCGACCTCGGCTTCCCCATCTGGATGGACGATTTCGGCAGCGGCTATTCCTCGCTGGACGTGCTGCAAAGCCTGCGCTTCGACCTCATCAAGTTTGACATGAACTTCATGCGCCGCTTCAACGAAAACGAAAGCGGGCGCGTCATCCTCACGGAGCTGATGAAGATGGCGGCGGGGCTGAACATCGACACCGTCTGCGAGGGCGTGGAAACCGAGGAGCAGCTGCGCTTCCTGCGCGAGATCGGCTGCTCCAAGCTGCAGGGCTTCTACTTCTGTAAGCCCATTCCGCTCAGCGCGCTTCTCGCGCGCTACCGTTCGGGCGGTCAGATCGGGTTTGAGGACCCGGCGGAGACCGGCTATTACGAGAGCATCGGGCGCACCGACCTCTTCGACCTCTCGGCGCTCACCGGCGAGGATTAGGACGAGTTCCGCAACTTTTTCGACTCGCTGCCTGTGGCGGTGCTGGAGCTCAGGGACGATCGGGCGCGCCTGCTGCGCTGCAACCGCTCCTGCCGCGAGGTGATCCGTCGGCGCTTCGGCGTTGCGCTGCGCGAGGGCGGGCTGCTGAGCGTCGGCCCCTTCTCCCGGCCCGCCTATGTGCGTTCGCTGCTGCGCCGGTGCCGCAGCGGCGAGGGCTTCACAATTCTCGAGGAGCGGCTGCGCGACGACACCACCGTTCACGCCTTTGCCCGCTATATCAGCAAAAACCCCGTCACCGGCGGCGTCGCCGTGGCGATGGGCATACTCTCCATCGAGGCGACGAAGGGCACGAGCTATGCCGACCTGGCCCGCGCGTTGGCGGCGGACTACTTCGACCTGTTTTACGTCAATCTGGACACGGAGCAGTACATCGCCTACTCCTCCGACGTCGGGGGCGAAGAGCTGGCGGCGGAGCGCCACGGCGAGAGCTTTTTTGACGCCGCGCGGCGCGACGCCCTCCGTATGCTGCACCCGGACGACGTCGCCTTTTTTCTCTCCCAGTTTACGCGGGACAGGGTGCTGCGCGCGCTGGATACGCAGGGCTCCTTCACCATCACCTACCGCCTGCGGCGGGAGAGCGGCTCGGAGTTCGTCAACCTCAAGGCGACGCGGATGAAGACGGGCGGCAATTACATCATCATCGGCGTGAACAGCATCGACGAGCAAATGCGCCAGAAGGAGATGATGGACCGCCTGCAGAAAAACCAGCTTTCCTACGAGCGCGTCTCGGCGCTGCTGGGCGAATTTATCTGTATGTATACCGTGGACCCGCAGAGCGAGCATTACAACGAGTACAGCTCCTCCGCCGGCTTCAAGACCTTCGGCATCGCGCGGGAGGGCGATCACTTCTTCGACGCCGCGCGCGAGAACGGCCGCAGAACCGTCTATCCCGACGACTTGCCCCTGTATCTGGAGCGGTTTACCCGTGAGAATGTGCTGGGCAGCATCGCGAAGAACCGCCGCTTCATGCTGCGCTATCGCCTGATGTTCGACGGCAAGCCCTGCCGCGTCGTGCTCCGTGCCGCCATGACGACGGAGAGCGACGGCGAGAAGCTCATCATCGGCATCAACAACTTCGGAGAGACCTGATAAAAGCCGCCGAAAACGCTGCCCGAACGGGCTGCGTTTTGACGCGCGAACGGTCGCATCCTGCAAAAAAAGATTGACACGCCGTTTTCTCTGTGCTACACTTCAACCAGTTGAACACGAACGAGGTGGCACAATGGAGCGCTTCTTTCTGAGCAAGATTGATCTGGCGGCTGGCGTAGTACCCGCAGCGGCGGGTGCGGCAGCTCAGAAAGTCATGCTCTGAAACAGCGTGGGTCGGCGCGGGGCCGTCGGCCGCCACAGAAGAAGGGCAACACCGTATGGTCTGACTTTTTGGGCCATATGGTGTTTTTGTTTGGAAAGGATAGGGAAGCCTATGAAAATGACCGGCGCGAAAATCCTCATCGAGTGCCTGCTGGAGCACGGGGTCGATACCGTGTTCGGCTACCCCGGCGGCACCATCCTCAACGTCTACGACGCGCTTTACGACTACCGTGACCGCATTCGTCACATCCGTACCGTGCACGAGCAGGGCGCGGCGCACGCGGCGGACGGTTACGCGCGCTCCACGGGGAAGGTGGGCGTCTGCCTCGCTACCTCGGGGCCGGGCGCGACCAACCTTGTCACAGGCATCGCCACGGCGTATATGGATTCCTCGCCCGTGGTGTTCATCACCTGCAACGTCGGGCGGCACCTCATCGGCAAGGACTCGTTTCAGGAGGTTGATATCACCGGCATCTCCATGCCGATCACCAAGTGGAACTACATGGTCACGCGGGCGGACGAGATTGCCGACGCCATGCGCGAGGCGTTTGCCATCGCGCGCTCGGGCCGTCCCGGACCGGTGCTGATCGACATCCTCAAGAACGCGACGGCGGAGGAGGCGGAGTACGCGCCCCTCGCGCCGCGCGAGCACCGCAGCGCCGGCAGTCTCGGCGCGCTAGTGGCGCGGGTGAGTCCCAGCCTCGCCGCGCCGGAGCCGGACGTCGCCGACATCGACCGCCTGGTCGAGATGATCGACCGGTCGGAGAAGCCGTTTCTCATCTGCGGCGGCGGCGTGGTGCGCGCCCGCGCCCAGTCGGAGTTCGAGACCTTTGCCGCCTGTCTGGACGCGCCCGCCGCCATCACCGTCATGGGCGGCGGCGGCTTCCCGGGCGACAACCCGCTCTCCACCGGCATGATCGGGATGCACGGCTCGCAGGCGAGCAACATGGCGGTCGATCACTGCGACCTGCTCATCGCCGTGGGCTGCCGCTTTTCCGACCGCGTGGCGCTCGACCCGAAGAGCTTCGCCGCGCAGGCGAAGATCGTGCACATCGACATCGACCGCGCGGAGATCAATAAAAACGTCCGCGCCGACCACCACATCGTCGGCGACGCGAAGCGGGTGCTGGAGCTGCTCAACGCGCGCCTGACCCGCCGCCGCCACACGGCGTGGAAGGAGTACGTGTTCTCCTACCCGCGCGAGACCGAATACTCCCTCGCGGGCGACCATCTGACGCCCAAGCAGATTTCCGACGCGATCCACCGCATCGTCCCGCGCGACACGATGGTCGCCACCGACGTGGGGCAGCACCAGATGTGGGCGATCCAGCATCTGCACTTCGACTATCCGGGACAGCTGCTGACCTCCGGCGGCTTCGGCGCCATGGGCTTCGGGCTCGGCGCGGCGATCGGCGCGAAGGTGGGCAACCCGGACAAGACCGTGCTCCACATCACCGGCGACGGCAGCTTCCGCATGAACTGCCACGAGCTTGCCACCGTTTCGAGCGGCAAGCTGCCCATCATCACGGTGCTGTTCAACAACGGCGCGCTGGGCATGGTGCGCCAGTGGCAGACGCTCATTTACCACGAGCGCTACAGCGAGACCGACGTTGCGCCCACCGTGGACTACGTCAAGCTCGCGGAGGCGTACGGCCTGTCGGGTCGGCGCGTCAGCAGCGTCGCCGACTTTGAGGACGCGCTGCGCGAGGCGCTTGACTGTGGGCACGGCTGCGTCATCGAATGCGTCATCGACACGGACGAGAAGGTGCGCCCGATGGTGAACGGCGGTCAGCACATCACAAAATTCCTGCTGGAATGAGCGGGAGAAAGGAAGGACGATCCATGGAACGCTATACTCTGGCAGTCCTGGTGGACAACGCGGCGGGCGTGCTGTCGCAGGTTTCGCGGTTGTTCTCCCGCAAGGGCTTCAACATCGAATCCCTCGCCGTCGGCGTGACCGAAAACGACGCGGTCAGCCGCATGACCATCGAGATCATCGTGGACAGCGAGGATCAGGTCGAGCTGATCTGCAACCAGCTGCGCAAGCTGATCCCCGTGCACTCGGTCAAGGTGCTCTCGCCCGCGCGCTCCATGCGCCGCGAGCTTGCGCTCATCAAGGTGCGCGCGGACACCAGCGAGGCGCGCAGCGAGCTGATCCAGCTCGGCAGCATTTTCCGCGCGTCCATCATCGACGTTGCGCCCACGTCGCTGACCTTCGCCGTCATCGGCGAGGACGACAAGGTGGACGCGATCAAGAACCTCGTCGAATCCCGGGGCATCCTCGAAATGGCGCGCACCGGCGTCATCGCGCTCGAACGTGGCGCGTTCACACTGGACGAGGACACCAAGGAAAAGGGCGAGTTTGACTACGGAAAGAATGTGCAGTAATAAAAAGAATGCGGATGACTTTTTACCTACCAACAAATTGAGGTTGTAGAAGATGAAAAATATCACAGGAAAAAAGGTGTTTCACCAGATATTTGGAGCAGGGATAATTGTGAGCGTGGATGACAGAAATATATCTGTGGCTTTTGGCAACGGCACTAAAAAATTCATATATCCCGACGCATTTAAGCAATTCCTGGTAACAACGGATACAGAGCTTCAATTGCAGGTACAAAGTGACTTAGAAGAAAAGCAACAGAAAGAGGAAAAAGGAATACCAGCTTTGAACAGAATCCCAAATATAAGCAAGCCCTTGAAATCAAAACGAAAAAATAAAATGGTTGAGCGATCCAATATAGCATTTAAGTGTAATTTTTGTGATGGCGGTGCTACACAGCAAAGGGTGGGCTTTAATGGCGTATGCTCAGACATGGTTATTCGTTACAATATTAATACAGCGAAACATGTTTGGTGCTCTGACAAAAGTTGTCCTTGCAGGGAATACTTAGACGGAACAATAACGAGAGAAGAATTGATCTCACAAATGGCAGGCAGCGGTTCCGTATGCTATGAGAGTACTATGCTTAGAGATTGGAGGGCAAGCGCAGGGGTCATTCAAACAGGGGTGAACAAAGGAAAACCAATGAGGCTATTAAAAGTTCAGCCCAATAGTCTGGCTATACTTACCACGCGAAAAACGGATGACAAAGAAGACAGGCGCTTTATATTTGCGGTATTTCTGGTGGATGATCTTTTCGAGGGCGACGCCAGAGAAGAAGGATATGTTACAACAAGGTCAAAATGGAAGATAGAACTTACGCCGCAGGAAGCGCAAAAAATGCTGTTTTGGAGGTACTATTTATGCGGAAATGCGCCAGAGATTATTAAATTTGGCTCGGGGCTGCATAGATACGTCTCTGATAATCAAACAGTACAGATACTAAGAGACATTGTAGAGATTAAAGAAAAACAGAGCGAAAAGGATTTTGCAGAAAAATTCTTGCACCATTACTGCACGGTGAATGGAATTAATATTAACGAAGTGCCATTACCCAACGGTGCGCTTATTCAACGCAAAAGACGAATAGAATAATGCTTCGCATTTTCAAAAACTTTTTTATAAAAAGGAGATTACCACCATGGCAAAGATGTACTATGAGCAGGACTGCGACCTCAACGTTTTGAACGGCAAGAAAATCGCCATCATCGGCTACGGCTCTCAGGGGCACGCCCACGCGCTGAACCTGCGCGATTCCGGCTGCGACGTTATCATCGGCCTGCGCCGGGGCAGGAGCTGGCAGAAGGCGGAGGACGACGGCTTCACCGTCATGTCCGTCGCCGAGGCGACCGCCGCTGCCGACATCGTCATGATGCTCGTCAACGACGAGAGCGCCGCCGCCATCTACAAGGAGTCCGTCGCCGCGAACCTCTCCGCCGGGAAGGCGCTGGCGTTCGCCCACGGCTTCAACATCCGCTATCAGCAGATCGTCCCGCCCGCCGACGTGGACGTGTTCATGGCGGCGCCCAAGGGGCCCGGCCACACCGTGCGCTCCCAGTACGTCGCGGGCAAGGGCGTGCCCTGCCTCGTCGCCGTGGAGCAGGACGCCTCCGGCAGGGGCCTGGACATCGCGCTCGCCTACATCGCGGGCATCGGCGGCGCGCGCGCCGGCATCATGGAGACCACCTTCCACGACGAGACCGAGACCGACCTCTTCGGCGAGCAGACCGTGCTCTGCGGCGGCCTGGTCGACCTGATGCAGTGCGGCTTTGAGGTGCTCTGCGAGGCGGGCTACGCGCCGGAGAACGCCTACTTCGAGTGCATCCACGAGGTCAAGCTGATCGTGGACCTCATCGCCAAGGGCGGCGTCGCCGCGATGAACTACTCCATTTCCGACACGGCGGAGTACGGCGAATACGTCTCCGGCCCGCGCGTCCTGCCCCATGAGCAGGTCAAGGCGAATATGCGCGCCGTGCTCAGCGACATTCAGGACGGCACCTTCGCCGGGAAGTGGATCGCCGAGAACAAAAACGGCCGCACCTTCTTCAACTCCAAGCGCGCCCTGCTCGCCAAGCACCCGATGGAGCTCGTCGGCAAAGAGCTGCGCGACAACATGCTCTGGAAGGACAGCGAGGGCGGCGACAAGGGACTCGACACCGCTTCGACCTGATCGGGAGGGACACAGATGCGTTCCGAACAAGTCAAGACCGGCGTGGAGCGCGCGCCCAACCGCTCGCTGCTCTACGCGCTGGGATATACGGACGAGGAGCTTGCCCGCCCGCTCGTGGGCGTGGTCAGCTCGTACAACGAGATCGTGCCGGGACACATGGAGCTCGACCGGATCGCCGAGGCGGTGAAGGCGGGCGTCCGCGCGGCGGGCGGCACGCCGGTCATGTTCCCCGCCATCGCCGTGTGCGACGGCATCGCCATGGGCCATGTCGGCATGAAATACTCCCTCGTCACCCGCGACCTGATTGCCGACTCCACCGAGGCGATGGTCACGGCGCACCAGTTCGACGGGCTGGTGATGATCCCCAACTGCGACAAGAACGTGCCGGGGCTTCTCATGGCGGCGGCGCGGCTCAACATCCCGACCATCTTCGTCTCCGGCGGTCCCATGCTGGCGGGGCATCTTGCTGACGGACGCCGCACCTGCCTGAGCCATATGTTCGAGGCGGTGGGCGCGTACCACGCCGGCACGCTGGATGAGGCGGGCGTTGCGGACTACACCGAAAACGCCTGCCCGACCTGCGGCAGCTGCTCCGGTATGTACACGGCGAACTCCATGAACTGCCTCACCGAGGCGATCGGCATGGCGCTGCGCGGCAACGGCACGATCCCCGCGCCCTACTCCGCGCGCCTGCGCCTTGCCAAGAAAACGGGGATGCAGATCATGAAGCTGATCGAACAGGACGTCCGCCCCCGCGACATCATGACCGCCGCCGCGTTCCACAACGCCGAGACGGTGGACATGGCGCTGGGCTGCTCCACCAACACGATGCTGCACCTGCCCGCCATCGCGCACGAGGCGGGCGTGGCGCTGGACCTGCACATGGTCAACGAGATCAGCGACAAGACCCCCAACCTCTGCCACCTTGCCCCGGCGGGCGACACCTTTATGGAGGACCTCGACCGCGCGGGCGGCGTCTGGGCGGTGATGGCGGAGCTGTGCAAGGCAGGCCTGCTCGACGCCTCGCTCCCCACCGCCACGGGCAAGACCGTGGGTGAGAATCTCGCGGGCGTCGTCAACCGCGACACGAGCCTCATCCGTCCCATCGAAGACCCCTATTCCCGCAGCGGCGGCATCAGCGTGCTCTACGGCAACCTCGCGCCGGACGGCTGCGTGGTCAAGCAGGGCGCGGTCGCCCCGGAGATGATGAAGCACGAGGGCCCCGCCCGCGTCTTCGACTCCGAGGAGGCCGCCATCGAGACCATCTACGCCGGCGGCATCCGCCCCGGCGAAGTCGTGGTCATCCGCTACGAGGGGCCCAAGGGCGGACCCGGCATGCGCGAGATGCTCAACCCCACCTCCGCCATCTGCGGCATGGGGCTGGGCGAGAGCGTGGCGCTCATCACCGACGGGCGCTTTTCCGGCGCGACGCGCGGCGCGTCCATCGGTCACGTCAGCCCCGAGGCGGCGAGCGGCGGTCCCATCGCGCTGGTCAGGGAGGGCGACCGCATCGCCATCGACATCCCCAACCACGCCATCACGCTGCTGGTGGACGACGACGAGCTTGCCCGCCGCGCCTCGGCGTGGGTCTGCCCCGAGCCGAAGATCAAGACCGGCTATCTCGCGCGCTACGCGAAGCTGGTGTCCTCGGCGGACAAGGGCGCGATTCTGGAGGCTTGAGCGCAATGGCGGACGCAACGCGGGAGCAAAAGGAATTTGCCGACCATCTGGATCGGCTGATTCTGTTTCGCGGCTTCTTTGACGCGGATCGGGACGGCGGCGCGCTCGCGTCCCGCCTGATTGCGCTGGCGGAACGCTGCGGCTTCGACGGCGACCTGTGGCAGGCGTATCTCGCCTGCGCGCTGCTGCGCCACGAGAACCCGTGGTCGCTCGCCTGCGAGGGGCGGGCGGAGCCGGACAGCTCGCTCTCCTCGCTCGCGGCGCGGGATATGGAGCGCATTCTGCAAGCGTATCGCAGCGGTCCGCCGCTTGTGCCGGAGCTGCGTGATTACCGTCCCGCCGCCCCAAAAAGCGGCGCGGCGCGCGTTGTGGAGGAGCTGCGCGCGGCGCTGGATGCCGCGCAGACCGGCGCGGATGCCGCGCGTGCGCTGGCGGAGGCGTATCGGCGGCACGGCGTGGGCGTGTTCGCGCTGCACCGGGCGTTCCGCGCGGAGGCGGACGGTTCGCTGGCGCCGGTTTCGGACACGGGCGAGCCCCTGTCCGCGCTGGTGGGCTATGAGGCGCAGAAGGCGAAGCTCCGCGCCAATACGGAGGCGTTTCTCGCCGGGCGCAGCGCCAACAACGTCCTGCTCTACGGCGACGCGGGGACGGGCAAGTCCACCTGTGTGCGCGCGCTGCTCGCCGAGTATCCGGACAGCCTCCTGCGCGTCATCGAGCTTCCCAAGGACCGCCTCACGGCGCTGCCCCTGCTCGCCGACCGGCTGGGCAGGCGCGGCTGCCGCTTCCTCCTGTTTCTCGACGATCTGTCCTTCGAGGAGGACGAGACCGCCTACAAGCAGCTCAAGGCGTCCATCGAGGGCGGGCTGGCGTCGCTGCCGGAGAACGTGCGCATCTATGCCACGTCCAACCGCCGCCATCTGGTGCGCGAGACGTGGAAGGATTGCGCGGACATGGAGCACGACGCCGATATCCACCGCTCCGACACGATGGAGGAAAAGCTGTCGCTCTCCGCGCGCTTCGGCCTGCGCATCTACTACCCGAGCCCGACGTTTCAGGAGTACCACGCCATCGTGGCGGAGCTGGCGAACCGCCGGGGCGCGGACGGCGCGGCGCTCGCGCAGGCGGCGTCCGCCTGGCAGGTGCGCCAGGGCAGCCGCTCCGGACGCACGGCGAAGCAGTTCGTCGATGATTTTCTCAGCAAATCGGACAACTGAGAAAAGTTTTTATTGACAAAAGCGACAAATGCGATTATGATTCCATTTGTTAAATCAATAAGGTACTTTAAAAAAACGAATCAAAGGAGAACGAACACATGACGAATCTGGAAATGATCCGCGCCTATGGCCACGAGCAGGTCGCCTACTTCAACAACGAGAAGGCGGGGCTCAAGTGCATCATCGCCCTGCACAACACCAATCTCGGCCCCGCCGTCGGCGGCTGCCGCCTCTGGCCGTATGCCAGCGAGGAGGACGCCCTGTTTGACGTGCTGCGTCTCTCGCGCGGCATGAGCCACAAGAACGCGGCGGCGGGCATGCCCCTCGGCGGCGCGAAGGGCGTCATTATCGCCGATCCGTCCCAGAAGACCGAGGCGATGTTCGAGGCGTTCGGCGAGGCGGTCAACACCTTCATGGGCAAGTATTACACCGCCGAGGACGTCAACACCGACACGAACGACGCGAACTATATGCTCCGCACCACCCAGTATGTCGTCGGCCGCGACAACGTCTCGGGCGACCCGTCCCCCTTCACCGCCATCGGCGTGTTTGACGGGATCCGCGCCGTCGCGCAGTTTATGAACGGCTCCGACAGACTCGACGGCATGACCATCGCGGTGCAGGGCTTGGGCAAGGTCGGCATGGACGTCGCCAAAAAGCTCCACGCCGTCGGCGCGAAGCTGATCGTTTCCAACAACTCCAACCGCGCGGCGATGAAGTACGCCGTCGAGGAGCTTGGCGCGACCGAGGTCGCCAAGGACGAGATTTACGGCGTCAAGTGTGACATCTTTGCCCCCTGCGCGCTGGGCGCGGTCGTCAACCCCAAGACCATCCCGATGTTCAACTGCCGCGCCATCGCGGGCGCCGCGAACAACGTCATTTATGACGACGCTTGCGGCGAGGCGCTCAAGGCGCGCGGCATTCTGTACGCGCCGGACTTCATCATCAACGGCGGCGGCGTCATCAACGCCGGTCAGGAGGCGTTCACCACCTACGACAAGGAGAACGTGCTCAAGCAGGTCCACAACATCTACAACACCGTCTACCGCATGCTCGAGGAGTCCAAGGCGACCGGCAAGCCCGAGGGCGTCATCGCCACCGAGTTCGCCGAGAACCGCATCTACAACGGTCTCGACGCCTGATCCGGTTCTCCCGGCAAAGGCGGATTTGCGCACGTCCCGCGCAAACGCCGAAAAAACGCACAACCAAACAGCGCACCGGCTTCAAGCCGGTGCGCTGTTTGTCGTGTGTGCGCCCGGCGAGCGCACGTTCTAACGGGTGAAAGTCCCGAGTCCGCCCGGCAGTGGGAAGGACATAGCCAAAGCCAAGGGTGTCCGTCGTGAGGCGGAATCTGAAGGAAGGCGGCGGCAAACCTCTGACCCGACGAACAGAAATCTTGTCAGGCTGTAAGCGAGGGTAAGGCTTCAACCAAAGCCAAAGCCCAATAACTGCACGGAATCGCTTGCAGTAAACAAGGCGGGTATAAGAGGGAAAGAACGTGT
>CAMKFK010000036.1 GCA_946411835.1 uncultured Clostridia bacterium | reverse complement strand
ACTATGTCAACGCCCGCTGGCTCGGCGGCATGATGACCAACTTCAAGACCATGCGCACCCGCGTGGACCGTCTGCACCAGCTCAAGCGGATGCAGGAGGACGGCACCTTCGATATGCTGCCCAAGAAAGAGGTGATGAAGCACCTCGGCGAGATCGAGAAGCTCGAGAAGTACCTCGGCGGCGTCAAGGACATGAACCGTCTGCCCGGCGCGCTGTTCATCGTGGACACCCGCAAGGAGCGCAACGCCATCGCGGAGGCGCACAAGCTGGGTATCCCCGTTGTCGCCATCGCGGACACCAACTGCAATCCCGATGAGATCGATTACCCGATCCCCGGCAACGATGACGCGATCCGCGCCATCAAGCTGATTGCCGGCATCATGGCGAACGCGATGATCGAGGGCAAGCAGGGCGAGGTCATGGAGGATGCCGCGGCTGAGAAGGCCGAGGGCGAAGCCGAGGCGTAAGCAAGCCTTTTGACGGGGCGGGGCAAAGCCTCGCTCCGTTTTTACAAACAAGAAAATGATTTTGGAGGAAACGAACATGGCGTTTACTGCTACTGACGTAAAGAACCTGCGTGAGATGACCGGCTGCGGCATGATGGACTGCAAGAAGGCGCTCACCGAGACCGACGGCAACGTCGATAAGGCGATCGAGTATCTGCGCGAGAAGGGTCTCGCCTCTCAGGCGAAGAAGGCGGGCCGCGTCGCGGCCGAGGGCATGGCTTACGCCGCCGTGATCGACGGCGTGGGCGTTGTGGTCGAGGTCAACTGCGAGACCGACTTCGTCGCCAACGGCGACCTGTTCCAGGGCTTTGTCAAGAGCCTTGCCGCCGTCATCGCCAAGGAAGCGCCCGCCGATCTTGACGCGCTGAACAACTGCGCGTGGGTGGACGGCAAGGGCACCGTCGCCGCCGCCAAGGACGAGGTGTTCCTCGCCCTGCGCGAGAACATGGGCATCCGCCGCTTTGTCCGCATCGATAGCGACGTCTGCGTCCCCTATGTCCACATGAAGGGCAAGATCGGCGTGCTGGTCAACCTGAAGGTCGAGGGCGGCGTCGACGCCACCGACATCGGCAAGGACGTTGCCATGCAGATTGCGGCGCTCAATCCCCGCTTCTGGGATAAGAGCCAGGTGACCGACGATGTCATCGAGGAAGAGAAGAAGATCATGCTCGCCCAGATGGACAACGACCCGAAGATGGCTGCCAAGCCTCTGCCCGTCAAGGAAAAGATTGTCATGGGCAAGCTGAACAAGTTCTACACCGAGAACTGCCTGCTCCAGCAGGAGTTCGTCCGCAAGGATATTTTTGACGGTACCGTCGAGCAGTATATCGAGAAGGCCGCCAAGGACCTCGGCGGCAAGGTCGCCTTCGTCAACGCCGTCCGCTTTGAGAGAGGCGAGGGCATTGAAAAGAAGCAGGAGGATGTGGCTGCCGAGATCGCCACGCTCGCCGGCCTCAAGAAATAATTCATCGCGGGCAAGGGACTCAAGGGACTGCGGCGCAAGCCGCAGTCCCTTTTTGCAGCTTTGCAGGAAAAACGCAGGAGAAATTGCAAATTATTCTTGTCATAAACTTTTCGGGATGGTATACTGAAAAAGCTTAAAAACATTGCAGAGAAATTGCAGCGAAGCGGGGGAGATCGGTTCGTTGGACGCTTTTATGGAGTTTTGGAACGCGCTGGACCGGACGGCGCTGCTGCGCGCCATGCTGCGGCTGGCAGCTGTGCTGCTGTGCCTGACGGTGCACGAGACCTGCCACGCCCTTGCCGCCTACGCGCTCGGTGACCCCACGGCAAAGGAGCATCGCCGCCTTAGCTTCAACCCGCTGCACCATATCGACTGGTTTGGCCTGGCGGCGATGCTGCTGCTGGGCTTCGGCTGGGCGAAGCCCGTCCCCGTGGATATGCGCTATTTCAAGAACCCCAAGCGGGGCATGGCGCTGACGGCGCTGGCGGGTCCCGTGTCGAACCTGCTGCTTGCGCTCGCGCTCATGCTCGGTGCGCGCGCCATTCTCGACCACGTGCCGGACTCGGCGGCGTTTGGTTGGGCGTATGCCTTCCTGCTGCTCGCGGCGCGGCTGAGCATCGGCCTCGGCGTGTTCAACCTCCTGCCGATCTCGCCGCTGGACGGGTCGAAGGTGCTCTTCGCCGTCCTGCCCGACGATAAGTACGACCGGCTCATGCGCTACGAGCGCTACGGGTTGTTTCTGCTCTACGCGCTGCTCTTCCTCGGCGTGCTAGACGGATTTCTCGGCACGGCGGTGGGCGCGGTGTATCAGCTCTTTGCCAATTTGATCTTTTTTTAAGGATAACGTATGGACAACCCGATTTTCAAGCTGGAAAGCGTTGTGCAGGAGCGCAGCGAGGATACGCTTCAGGACTTTGAGGGCCCGCTTGACCTGATCCTGTTTTTGCTTTCCAAGAACAAAATTGAAATACAGAACATCTCCGTCTCGCTCATCCTCGACCAGTACCTCGCCTATCTCGAGCAGCGCAAGCGGCTCGACCTTGAAATTGCCAGCGAGTTTATCCTGATGGCGTCCCACCTGATGTTCATTAAATCGCGTATGCTGGTTTCCGTGGAGGACGAAGAGGCGAAAAGCGAGATGGAGGAGCTGATTTCCGCCCTCCAGGAGCGACAGCAGAAGGACGTCTACCTGCGCGTCAAATCCCTGCTGCCCACCATGGCGGCGCTGAGCGAGTTCGGACGCAACACGATGACGCGGCCGCCGGAGCCGGGAGAGCGCGGCAAGGTCTACGACTACAGCCACGTTCCGGAGGATCTGGCCGCAGCGATGGCGGCGATTTCCGGCCGTTCGGAACGCCTTGCACCGCCGGATCGCGGCGCGTTCAGCGAGATCGTGCGGCGCGAGCCCTATTCTGTGACGGATAAGGCGCATGAGATTGTCGCGCGGCTCAAGCGCTTCGGTATCACGCGCTTTCTGCTGCTCTTCCGGGGCAACCGCAGCCGCAGTGAAATCGTGGCGACCTTTCTCGCCGTTCTGGAGCTGTGCCGCGCGAGGGCGATCCGCCTCGCCGGCTCGGATGTGGACTGCACCGTGGACTATGAAAAGGACGCGCCGGAAACGCTGGCGCTGTAAGGAGAAATACCTTGTCAACTATGGATTTACATGAGCTTGAGGCAGCGGTCGAGGCGATCCTGTTTGCCTCGGGCGAGCCCATCCACATCGACCGTATCTGCCTTGCGCTGGAGCTCGACGCCGATACGGCGGTCACGCTGCTGCGCAGGCTGGAGGATCATTACGCTTACGAGCGGCGCGGCGTCCGCCTTGTGCGGATGGAGGAGCATTACCAGCTCTGTTCCGCGCCGGAGTATGCCGACGCGATCCGCAAGGCGTTCGAGATCCGCAAAAGCGCCAAGCTCAGCCCGCCCGCACTGGAGGTGCTGACCATCATCGCTTACTACCAGCCCACGACCCGCGCCTATGTCGACCAGGTGCGCGGCGTGGACAGCTCGTACACGATGGGGCTGCTGCTCGAGCGCAAGCTAATCGAGGAGTGCGGACGCATGCAGGTGCCGGGCCGTCCGCACCTGTACCGCACGACGAAGGAGTTTCTGCGCGTGTTCCACCTCGGCTCGCTGGACGAGCTGCCGGAGCTGCCCGGCATCGAGCCGGAGGGGCAGCTGCGCATCGGCGAGGACGGCACGCTGCCGGATATGGCCGACGGCTCCGTCCGCGTCGCAGACGAGTCCGTGCAGGGAGAATAACGGAGAATAACGAAGGGGAGGCGATCCTATGTCGGCGCTGCGGATCATCGGCGTTCTGCTGCTGATCGTGCTGGCCATCGGCTATCTGCGCGTCGGCGCGCTCGTCTCCTTCGGCGACGGACTGCGCGTCCGGCTGCGCGTCGGACCGCTGCGGCTGACCGTCTACCCGCGCAAGAAGAGACGGAAGAAGCCGAAAAAGCCGAAGGAAGACAAGCCGGAGCAGCCGAAGGAGGAAAAGCCGCCGAAGCCGAAGAAAAAGCGCGCCATTCCCAAGCCGACGCTTGGCGAGCTGCTTGACCTCGCGGACACGGCGCTCGCCGCGCTTCGCGCGACGGTGCGGCGCGCCTGCCGCCGGACGCGCATCGACCCGCTTGAGCTGACTGCGGTACTCGGCGGCGGCGACCCCGCCGAAGCGGCAATGCGCTTCGGCGCGGCGAACACGCTGATGTATACGGTCATGCCGCGCGCGGAGGAGACCTTTGAAATCCCTGACCCCTCGCTTCATCTGCGGCTGGACTATGACCGGGTATCGCCCGCCGCAAGCGGCACGATCGGCGTGTCCCTGCGCGTCGGCGACCTGTTTGCCATCGCGTTTACGCTTATCCTTCCGCTGGGCAAGTGGTTCCTGCGCTTCAAACGGGCGCATTGTCATAAGAAAGCGACGCGATCTCCGGCAGAACAGCCGGACATGACGGCTGCGGAGCGGCAGTCGGCGTAGAAAGGAAGACGAATATGGACAAGCTGGAAAAGAAACCCCTGAGCGACCTGATGGAGACCACCATGACCAAAATCCGCGAGATGGTCGATTCCAATTCCATTGTCGGCGAGCCGATCACCACGCCGGACGGCGTGACCGTGATCCCCATTTCGCGCGTCAGCTTCGGCTTCGGCACGGGCGGCAGCGATTACGGCAAGACCACCGACAAGTTCGGCGGCGCGGGCGCGGCGGGCGTCCGCATCGAGCCGGTGTCCTTCCTCATCATCAAGGACGGCGTGACCCGCGTGGTACCGGTCGCCATACCGGCCGTGGGCGTCGCCGACCGGCTGCTCGACATGCTGCCGGGGGTCATGGAGCACGTGGAGGGCTTCATAGCACAAAAAAAGGAAGAAAAAGACATGTTCTGAATCCGCGCATCCGGGCATACTAAGACCACTTTTGCAAAGGAAGTGGTCTGATGCGACGTGCGCTTGGGTTTGTCTTTGCGCTCTTAATTCTGACAGGCAGTATGCCTTGCCATGCTGCTGCACCGTCGGTATCCGCGTCCGCCTATGTGCTGATGGAGGCGGAGAGCGGGCGGGTGCTGCTCGCCGGGGGCGAGACGGAGGAGCGCGCCATCGCCAGCACGACGAAGATCATGACGGCGCTGGTCGCGCTGCGCTCGTCGCGCCTGACGGACGTTGTCACCGTGAAGCGCGAGCATTTGCGGGAGGGCTCGTCGATGTACCTCGCGCCCGACGAAACGCTGACGGTGGAGGCGCTGCTCTACGGGCTGATGCTGCCCTCCGGCAACGACGCGGCAGAGTGTCTTGCGGATTTCTGCGGTCCCGGAACGGCGCGTTTTGTCGAGCGCATGAACGACACGGCGGCGGCGCTGGGCATGACGCACACCCACTTCGCCAACCCCAGCGGGCTGGACGAGGCGGGGCACCATTCCTGCGCGCTGGACATGGCGCGGCTGATGGCATGCGCCATGCGCGAGCCTGCCTTCGCTCAAATCGTCTCGGCGAAGATCGCGACGGCGGGTACGCGCACGATGAGCAATCACAACAAGCTGCTCGGCGCGGTGGAAGGCTGCGTCGGCGGTAAGACCGGCTATACCGGCGCGGCGGGACGCACCCTCGTCACCTGCGCGGAGCGGGACGGGCTGCGCCTCATCGCGGTCACACTCCGCGACGGGAACGACTGGGCAGATCACGCCGCGCTGTACGACTACGGCTTTGCGTCGTACCGCGCCGAGCGTCCGATCCGGCGCGGCGAGATTTGTGCGACGGCGGCGGTGCGCGGCGGAAAGGCGTCCTTTGCGGCGCTGTGCGCGGCGGAGAGCGTGTGCTGTCCGGTTGCCGATGGCGAGACGCTTGACGTGCGCTATGAGCTGCCGGAGACGTTGAGCGCGCCGGTCTTCATGGGACAGGCCGTTGGCGAGGCGGTCGTCCTGCTGGACGGCGCGGAGGTCGCGCGCGTCGCGCTGCAAGCCTCGCGAACGGTCGAGGCGGCGGAATACAGACAGCCGCGTTTCTGGCGGCGTTGACGGGAGAAATACCTTGGAACAGCGTTTGCAAAAACTAATCGCCGCGTCGGGGCTCTGCTCCCGGCGGACGGCGGAGGCATGGATCGCGGCGGGGCGGGTGACGCTCAACGGAGCGGTCGCGTCGCTTGGGCAGAGCGCCGATCCGGCGCGCGATACGGTGCTCGTGGACGGCGCGCCGCTGACGCTGACGGCGCCCAAGCGCTACCTGATGCTCAACAAGCCGCGCGGCTTCGTCTGCACGATGGCGGACGAGCGCGGTCGTCCCACGGTGGCGGACCTGGTTGCCGACTGCGGCGCGCGCGTCGTGCCGGTGGGACGGCTCGACCTCGACTCCGAGGGGCTGCTGCTCCTGACGAACGACGGCGCGTGGATGCAGCGCGTCCTGCACCCCAAGTACGAAATCGAAAAGGCCTATCGGGTCACGGTCGCGGGCGACGTGCACAACGCGGCGGCGCGGCTCGCCGCGATTACCGCGCTGGACGGGGAGCCGATCCGTCCGGCGCGGGTGAAGGCTGTGCGCCTCGGGCGCGAGACGGCGGAGCTGGAAATAACGATCCACGAGGGCAAAAACCGCCAGATACGGCGGATGTGCGCCGCCGCAGGGCTGCACGTCAAGCGCTTGTGCCGCGTGCGCGAGCACTGCCTGGAGCTTGGCGCGCTGCCGACCGGACAATGGCGGGAGCTGACCGCGCGGGAGCTTCGCGATTTTGAAACGCGGTAAGGTGGGATCATACAATGACAAAAAATATTTTACATATGATCGAGAAGAACATGATTAGCTTTTCCAAGGGGCAAAAGCTGATCGCACGCTATATTCTCGACAACTATGACAAGGCGGCGTTCATGACGGCGAGCCGACTCGGCAAGACCGTGCAGGTCAGTGAATCCACGGTTGTGCGCTTCGCCACCCAGCTGGGCTACGACGGCTATCCGAGTATGCAGCGCGCCCTGCAGGAGATGATCCGGGGCAAGCTGACCTCGATCCAGCGCATTCAGGCGTCGGACGACGCGCTCAGCGGCAGCGACCTAGTTGCCAACGTCCTGCACCGCGACATGGAGAAGATCCGCGTGGCGATCGACCAGACGGACGGCGCTGAGTTCGACCGCGTGACCGATCAGATCGTCCGCGCGAGGCGCATCTACATTGTCGGCTTCCGCTCGTCCTCGTTTCTCGCGGGCTACTTCAACTTCTATCTGCGCCTGATTTTCGACAACGTCACCCTTGTGCAGAGCGGCGCAGCAGGGACGTTCGACCAGATTTTTCGTGTCGGCGCGCAGGATGTGGTGTTTGCCATCAGCTTCCCGCGCTACTCCGAGCTGACGCTCAAAACCGTCCGCTTCGCCAAGGAGCGGGGTGCGACGATCCTTGGGCTGACGGACAGTGAGCTCTCGCCCGTCGCCCGCGCGGCGGAGGATGTGCTGCTCGTCCACAACGAGATGATTTCCTTTGTGGACTCGCTCGCCGCCCCGATGAGTATGCTCAACGCGCTCATCCTCGCCTGCGCGTGCAAGAAGGGCACGGACGTGTCCACCAGCTTCACGGAGCTGGAGCAGGTATGGGAGCAGTTCTCGATTTTCGGCAAGGTGGAAGATGAATAATATCGTGGTCGTCGGCGGGGGCGCCGCCGGCATGATGGCGGCCATCTCCGCCGCGCGGCGCGGCGCGTCCGTGACGCTGCTGGAGCCGAACGAGCGGCTGGGCAAGAAGCTCAACATCACCGGAAAGGGCCGCTGCAACGTCACCAACGCGAGCGGACGCGACGAGCTGATTGCCCATATACCGCGCAATGGGAAATTCCTTTACAGTGCTTTTTCTCGCTGGGATGGGCGCGACACCATGGCGTTTTTTGAGGGGTTGGGCGTACCGCTCAAGGTCGAGCGCGGGCGGCGGGTCTATCCCGTTTCCGACCGCTCGTTTGACGTCAGCGCCGCGCTGGAGCGCGAGCTGCGGCGGCTGAACGTGACGCTCGTGCGCGAGCGCGCCGCCGCCCTGATCGTCAAGGACGGCGCGGTGCGCGGCGTCAAGGGGGAGCGCGCGGGTCATATCGCCGACGCGGTGATCGTTGCCACCGGGGGCGTCAGCTACCCCGCCACCGGCAGCACCGGCGACGGTTATCGGTTTGCCAAGCAGGTTGGGCACACAATCCTGCCGCCGCGCGGCTCGCTCGTCCCGCTGACGAGCGACGATCCCGACTGCGCCGCCATGCAGGGGCTGTCCCTGCGCAACGTGACGCTGACGGTGCGCAGCAAAAAGAACAAGATCGTCTTTGAGGAGCTGGGCGAGCTGCTGTTCACGCACTTCGGCGTCAGCGGGCCGCTGGCGCTCTCCGCCAGCGCGCATATGCGCGACTTTGATGCGGACAGCTACCGCCTGAGCATCGACCTGAAGCCCGCGCTGGACGAGAAAAAGCTCGACGAGCGTCTGCTGCGCGACTTCGCGGAGCGAAGCAACCAGAACTATGACAACCTGCTCGGCGGACTGGTTCCGAAGAGCATGATCCCCGTCGTGGTGCGCCGCACGGGCATTCCGGCGGAGACCAAGGCGAACGCCATTACGAAGGCGCAGAGAAGGCGGCTGCTCGAAACGCTCAAGCGCTTCGACGTCAATGTCACCGGCACGCGGGACGTGACGGAGGCGATCATCACCTCCGGCGGCGTCAAGGTCAGCGAGGTCGATCCGAACACCATGGCGTCAAAGCTGGCGCCGGGGCTGTACTTTGCGGGCGAGGTGCTGGATGTGGACGCCTATACGGGCGGGTACAATTTACAAATCGCCTGGGCGACAGGCAGGGCTGCGGGAGAGGCTTCCGCGCAACAGGAGACATGAAAATGACAGAGAAACGATACGCCGTCGCGGTGGACGGACCCTCCGGCGCGGGAAAGAGCACGCTTGCCAAGGCGGCGGCGAAGGAGCTGCGCATCACCTACGTCGATACCGGCGCGATTTACCGCGTCATCGGCGTGGCCGCGCGGCGGCGCGGGATCGAGCCGACGGATGCGGCGGCTGTGACGGCGCTGCTGCCGGAGCTGGCCGTCGGTCTGGCGCACATCGCGGACGGTTTGCAGCGCATGTACCTCAACGGCGAGGACGTGACCGACGAGATTCGCCTGCCCGAGATTTCGATGTATGCCAGCGCGGTTTCGGCGCTGGCGCCGGTGCGCGCGTATCTGCTGGATATGCAGCGCAGGTTCGCCCGCGAGCGCAGCGTCATCATGGACGGGCGAGACATCGGCACGGTCGTCCTGCCGGACGCGGACGTGAAGATTTTCCTCACCGCCGACGCGGCGGAGCGGGCGCGCCGCCGCTGGCTCGAGCTGGAGCAGCGCGGTACGCCCAAGCCCTATGACGCCGTGCTCGCCGAGCTGAAGGAGCGCGACTGGCAGGACGAGCACCGCGACATCTCGCCGCTCGTGCGCGCGGAGGGCGCCGTGCTGCTGGACACCACGGGGTTGGACTTCGCCCAAAGCTGCGCGCTGCTGCTCAAAACCATACGGGAGAAGGTGGGACTGTGACCGGCTTTTATCGTTTTTCACACACGTTTTTCTATCCGCTTGTGCAGGCGCTGTGGCCCTTCCGGGCAGAGGGGCTGGAAAACCTGCCGACGAATCGTCCGTTCATCCTCTGCCCGAACCACTCTCACGCGATTGACCCGATCATCGTCTGTCTGTCCATGCCGCGCAGCGTTCCCATCCGCATGATGGCGAAGAAGGAGCTGATGGATACGCCGGTCGTGGGCAAGTTCATCGGCGCGCTGGGCGCCTTCGGCGTAGACCGCGGACACAGCGACGTCAATGCGCTCAAAACCGCCATCAAAACCCTGAAGGACGGCGGAAACTTGCTGATTTTCCCGGAGGGCACCCGTGTCGAGCATGAGGGGCAGGTGGACGCCAAGGGCGGCGTCGCCATGCTGGCACTGCGCACCGGCGCCGTGCTGGTGCCGGTCTACGCGGGCGGGAAGAACAAGCTGTTCCACCGGACGCGCATCATCTTCGGCAAGCCCATCGAGCCGAAGAGCGCCACCCGTCACGGCACGGCGGAGGAGTATCAGGAATACGCGGACGAGGTGCTGCGCCGCGCCTACGAGCTGGGCAGGGAGCACGAGACATGAAGGTCCGTCTGGCACAGTCCGCCGGCTTTTGCTACGGTGTGAAGCGCGCGGTGGAGCTGGCCGAGGAGACCGCGCGGCGGCGCGGCGGCGCAATGCTCGGCAGCCTCATCCACAACGACAACGTCATCGCGGAGCTCAACGCCCTCGGTATGCGGCAGATTGCGTCGCCCGACGAGGTGCGTCCGGGGGAGGCGGTGCTCATCCGCTCTCACGGTGAGCGCCGCGAGGTCATGGACGCGCTGGCCGCGCGCGGCGCGGAGGTCGTGGACGCAACCTGTCCCAACGTGCGCCGCACGCAGCAGCTCGTCTCCGACGCAGGGGCGGAGGGGACGCAGGTCGTCATCATCGGCGAGTCGCGCCACCCGGAGGTCATCGCCATCGCCAGCCGCTGCGCCGACGCGCTGGTGTGCGACACGCCGGAGGAAATCGGACGCCGACTCGCGGAAGGCGCGCTCGATCCGGCTCGAAAGGTTCTGGTTGTGGCGCAAACCACCTGTATTCGAGCTGTTTGGAAAAAGTGCTTGGAATTTCTAAAAAAAGTGTGTACAAATGTAAAAGTTTGTGATACAATATGCGAAGCTACGCAGAAACGTCAAACTGAGGCGGCAAAACTCGCCGCCGAGGTGGACGTGATGGTGGTTGTCGGAGACCGCAAAAGCGCTAACACGAGACATTTGACAGAGATTTGCAAAGAGGCTTGTCCCCGCGTCATCCAGATCGAGACGGCGGACGAGCTCTCGCCGGACGTCTTTTTTGGTTGCATCACTGCGGGACTGACCGCCGGCGCTTCAACGCCTGCTAGCATCATTAAGGAGGTATATGCAACCATGACGGAAGAAATCAAGAACGAAACCAAGCTGACGGAGGGCGAATCCTTCGAGGAAATGCTCGAAAAGTCCTTCAAAACGCTCAACACCGGCGACAAGGTGACGGGCGTCGTCACCGCCATCGGCTCCACCGAGATTCAGGTCGATCTCGGCTGCAAGCAGGCGGGCTACATCCCCGTGTCCGAGCTCAGCGCGGACCCCAACGCCAAGGTCGAGGATATCGTCCACGTGGGTGACGAGATCGAGACCTACATCGTCCGCGTCAACGACGTGGAGGGCTATGCCACCCTCTCCAAGAAGCGCCTCGACGCGGTCAAGGTCTGGGAGGACATTGAGAAAGCGGTCGAGGAGAAAACCGTGCTGGAGGGCATCGTTACCGAGGTCAATAAGGGCGGTATCGTTGTGTCCGTCAAGGGCGTTCGCGTGTTTGTTCCCGCTTCCCAGAGCGGCCAGCCCCGTGACGCCGACCTCAGCACCATGGTCAAGCAGACGGTCAAGCTCCGCATCACCGAGGTCAACCGTGCCCGCCGCCGCGTTGTCGGCTCCATCCGCAGCGTCCTGAATGAGGCGCGCGCCGCCGCCCAGAAGGAAGTCTGGGACAACATTGAGGTCGGCAAGCACTACGACGGCGTGGTCAAGTCCATGACCAGCTACGGCGTGTTCGTGGACATCGGCGGCGTGGACGGTATGGTCCACATCAGCGAGCTGAGCTGGAGCCGCATCAAGCATCCCGGCGAGATCGTCAAGGTCGGCGACCATCTGGACGTGTATGTCATCTCCTTCGACGCGGAGAAGCGCAAGATCTCCCTCGGCGTCAAGGATCGCACCCAGAACCCGTGGGATGTATTCATGAAGACCTATCAGGTCGGTGACGTTGCCAAGGTTCGCATCGTCAAGCTGATGACCTTCGGCGCGTTTGCCGAGGTCGTTCCGGGCGTGGACGGTCTGATCCACATTTCCCAGATTGCGGACCGCCGCATCGAGAAGCCGGGCGACGTGCTCAGCGAGGGCGATATCGTTGAGGCGAAGATCACCGCCGTAGACGAAGAGAAGCAGAAGATTTCCCTCAGTATCCGCGCGATCCTCACCCCGGCGAACGATGAGGACGAGAGCCAGAGCGAGAACCGGAACGAGGACCAGAGCGAAAACGAGGATTGATTCCATACACAGAGAAGGACAGGGAGACCTGTCCTTCTTTTTTTCTTGCTTTGGAAAAAGCCCTTTGCTTTTGTAAAAAAGTGTGTTATCATTTTCACGATGATTGACCGAAAAAGTAATATGCAGGAGGAACATGATATGGATTACGCAGCCCTCTATCAGCAGAAGCTGACCACCGCCGACGAGGCGGTCAAGCTGGTTCAGTCCGGCGACTGGGTGGATTACGGCTGGTGCACCAACCATCCCTACACCCTCGACAGGGCGCTCGCCAAGCGCGTGGACGAGCTTCGCGATGTGAAGTTCCGCGGCGGCGTGACGCTGTGGATGCCCGCCGTCATGGAGGCGGAAAACGGCGAGGGCCACTTCATCTGGCACTCTTGGCACTGCACCGGTGTGGACCGCAAGATCATTGCAGCGAAGAAGGGTTTCTTTTCGCCTATGCGCTACAGCGAGCTGCCGCGCTTCTACCGTGACGGCAACGCAAAGGTGGACGTCGCCATGATCCAGACCACGCCGATGGACAGCCACGGCAACTTCAGCTTCGCGCTCGGCGCGTCCCAGATTGCCGACATGCTTTCCAAGGCGAAGAAGATCATCGTCGAGGTCAACACGAACCAGCCGTGGGTCTACGGCCTGACCGGCACCGAGGTAAACATTAAGGACGTGGATTACGTTGTCGAGGGTGAGAACCCGCCTGTCGGTTCGCTGCCGCCCGCTGCCGCGCCCACGCCCGTGGACGTTGCGGTTGCCAACCTCGTCGTGCCAGAAATACCGAACGGCGCCTGCCTCCAGCTCGGCATCGGCGGTATGCCGAACACCATCGGCTCTGTGCTGGCGACCTCCGACCTCAAGGACCTCTCCGCTCACACCGAAATGTATGTGGACGGTTTTGTCGACCTTACGCTGGCGGGGAAGATCACCGGCAGGAACAAGAACATCGACAGAGGCCGCCAGGTCTACGCCTTCGCCGCCGGCACCCAGCGGATGTACGACTTCATGGACCGCAACCCCGACGTGATGGCGGCTCCCGTGGATTATACGAACGATGTGCGCGTCATCTCACAGATTGACAACTTTATTTCCATCAACAACGCCATTGACTGCGACCTCTTCGGTCAGGTCAATGCGGAGAGCGCGGGGATCAAGCACATCTCCGGCACGGGCGGACAGCTGGACTTCTGCATGGGCGCATACCTGTCCAAGGGGGGCAAGAGCTTCATCTGTATGTCCTCCACCGTCAAGGGTAAGGACGGCACGGTCAAAAGCCGCATTGTCCCCACGCTGACCCCCGGCTCCATCGCCACAGACCCGCGCTCCTGCACCCAGTACATTGTGACAGAGTTCGGCATGGTCAACCTCAAGGGATTGTCCACCTGGGAGAGAGCGGAAGCGCTCATCGGCATCGCACACCCCGACTTCCGTGAGGAGCTGATTGCGTCCGCCGAGAAGATGGGCATCTGGCGCAAGAGCAACAAGTGATCCGGTTTTTCCCAAAATCGAAAGGGCATGCTTTTCAATAAACGCAAGGAGCGGATACCTGCGAGGGTGTCCGCTCTTTTTATGTTGCTGTACAAAGACAGTTCCCAAAAATTTTATGAGCCAAATCAGAAAAAATATGTCAGATTATAACATTTTGATCTTGCAATTTTCGGAATCTTTGGATATAATTTTATGGGGAAGAGTTTACTGTTTTGGCATGAACAGGCAGACGTTTCTGTGCGCTCTGTCGGAGAGGAGGTGGGCATAGGATGTATCAGGTTGGGGACAAAATCGTGCACCCCATGCACGGCGCTGGTGTGATCGAACAGATCACGGAGGAAAAGATCAATGGCAAGCTGGTTCAGTTCTATGTGTTTCGCATGCCGATTTCCGGGCTGACGCTGAAGATACCGACCAAGAACACCGAAGTGATCGGTATACGCGACGTTCTCTCGGAGGACGACATCGAAGCCGTCATCAACAGGATACCGGAGCTCGGCGTCGATATGATCGCCAATTGGAACCACCGCTACCGCGAGAACATGGAGCGCATCAAAAGCGGCGACCTTATGGAGGTCTCGGGCGTCATCAAAGCGCTGATGCACCGGGACAGTGAGCGCGGCCTGTCCAATGGCGAGCGCAAAATGCTGCACAGTGCGAAACAAATTCTCATTTCCGAGCTTGTGCTCTCCGAAGGCATGGAGTATACTGACGCTGAGGCGCGTATCAATGCCGTTATGATGATGAAGGAGAATCAAACCGTATGAAGCTCTGGCAAAAGCTCTTTCCGGATCACCGCCCGGTGAAGCCGCTGTGCACGGCCATCATCGCGGCGGCGGGTTCCTCCCGGCGCATGGAGGGGGAGAACAAGCTCCTGCTGCCGCTGGGCGGCAAGCCGGTTCTGGCGCACACGCTGCTCGCGGTGGAAGTTGCGTCCGCCGTCAACGAAATCGTCATCGCCGCACGGGAGGAGGACCTGGTCCGCTTCGCCGAGCTTTGCAAGACATGGGGGATCACGAAGCCGGTCAAGGTGATTGTGGGCGGCAAAACGCGGGAGGAATCCGTTCTCCGCGCCGCCATGGAGGCAAATCCGGACGCGGGTCTGCTCGCCGTGCAGGACGGCGCGCGTCCCTTCGTCACGCCGGAGCTGATCGACGCTGTCGTCGAGCTGGCGCGAACCAAGCTCGCCGTCGCTCCGGCGCTGCCGGTCAAGGACACGATCAAGGTTGCGGTGGACGGCGTGGTGCGCGACACGCCGGAGCGTCGGCTGCTCTACGCCGTTCAGACGCCGCAGGTCTTCGATGCCCAGCTCCTGCGCGCCGCGTTGCAGTCCGCCGTGGACGCAGGCGTGGAGCTGACGGACGATTGCTCCGCCGTGGAGCGGCTTGGAAAGGAAGTTTACTTAACACCCGGCCTGGATGAAAACATCAAGATCACCACGCCGTGGGACATGATACTGGCGGAAGCCATTTTGGAGAAAAGGGAGGGTTGACCTCTGACAAATCTACGGATCGGGCACGGTTACGACGTGCATCGCCTGACGGCCGGACGAAGGCTGATCCTTGGCGGGGTGGACGTGCCCTGCGAGCTGGGACTGGACGGACACTCCGACGCGGACGTGCTGGTCCACGCCGTCATGGACGCGCTGCTGGGCGCGGCGGCGATGGGCGACATCGGACAGCACTTTCCCGACAGCGACCCCGCCTACAAGGGCATTTCCAGCATGGTTCTGCTGCGCGCGGTGGGTGGGCTGCTTCGCTCCGGCGGCTATCGGATCGTCAACACGGACGCGACGGTGCTGGCGCAGGCGCCCAAGCTCGCGCCCTACCTCGTCGAAATGCGCCGGCGCATCGCCGAGGCGTTGGAGATTGACTTCGGCTGCGTCAGCGTCAAGGCGACCACCGAGGAGGGGCTGGGCTTCACAGGCGAGCGCAGGGGCATCGCCGCCCACGCCGTGGCGCTGATTGAGAAAGTATGATCCTTCGTTCTCCCGCAAAATGAAGCGACAGGTTGCACGGGAACGTATGAGAAAAAACGGGAGAGACCGGTTCGACCGGCCTCTCTTTTCTGTGCGTCCGTCGGAGCGGCATATGCTCCGCTTATTCTGCTTCGTTCTTCTTCGGCGGGAACAGGACGCCGATCAGCTGGGTATATAGCTTCTCCGGGGCTTCCTGAAACCGCGCTGTGAGGTCCTTTGCCTTCTCCTCGTCCGGTACGGCGAGCGCCAGGCGCCAGACGGGGTCGCCGCCATCGTCGTCGAAGGTCAGCTTCACATCGAATATGCCGTTGGCGCGCCTTTTGTAGGAGGACTTGACCTGCCGCGCGCGCTGGATCCGCTGGTTCTGCGCCTCCGTCAGCCTTTCGGCGGTCAGGCGCACGGAGTATGGAATCTCGCCGGCGCAGGCGCGGCCGTTTTCAACGCCCTTGCGCGTGATGGCGTACAGATCGTCCTTGGAGCAGGTCAGGTGTTCGGTGCGCACCAGATAGCTCATACACTCCGAAAAGTCGAAGAAGTCGATGGCAGGGTCGCACATCACCAGCTCCTGCATGACCTCAAAGCGCACCGGCGCGATCAGGCGCTCGGCGACATAGAGGATGAGGTACTTGATCTCGTCCTTGCTGCGGATGAAACCGAGGATCGGTTCAGACATGGCGTACCCTCCCTTTAAAAATTGTTTTCAGCGATAGTATAGCAAATCTTTTGCGGTTTGTACAGCCTTGTTTCTGCACCCGTTCTGCGCGGCGGCATAGACTGTAGGGAAAGCCAGCCTTTCAAATCCGTACTTAGTGGAGGTATAGCTATGGCTGAAAAAGGAACGGCCGCTGCGCTGAGCGGTGCGAACAGCGTGCGCGAGGCGGTCTGCATCCATACGAAGAAGATTTTCTCATCCTGCCGCGACAAGGACTGCATTGAGGACCTGCGCTTCTATCCCACGCAGAGCGCGCAAGCGGTGCTCGCTGCGGCGCAGGGCATCCGGGGCGGAAGCGCCGAGCTGCTCTACACGTTTGTGGATGTGGAGCCGGTGAACTTCAACCGGGGCTACTACACCGTCGATATGCGCTTCTACTACAAGATCACCCTGCAGGCGTTCACCGGCTCCACCCGCTGCACCGAGATCACGGGGCTTGCCACCTTCGGCAAGCGCGTCATTCTCTGCGGCGGAGAGAGTGGCGCGAAAATATTCTCGTCCGAGCCGGTCGCCGACGAGCTGGACGTTCAGCTCGACCTGACCGCCGACCTGCCCACCGCCGTGGTCGAGGTCATTGATCCGCTGCTGCTCAGCGCGGGCTTCGCCGAGAACTGCCACTATGTCCCCGGCGTGCTCACCGGCGTGCCGGAGGGTATCCTCGCCGCGTTCGACGAGCCGCTGGTGCTCGACGAGTCCCAGAGCCGCCGCGTGTGCGTGTCGCTGGGACAGTTCTCCATCGTGCGTCTGGAGCGCGACACCCAGCTTCTGATCCCCGTGTATGATTACTGCATCCCGACCGAGGAATGCACCGTTGCGGGCATCGGCAGCGCGGAGGACCCCTGCGCCGTCTTCGCGGACGTGGAGTTTCCGATGGATTCATTCTTCCCGACGGACGCGCCCTGCGAGAACGGAAGCGTCGGCGGAACAAACTGCGGCTGCGGCTGCGGTTGCAATAGGTAAATCGAGTAGGAGCGCCCCGTGAGGGGCGCGACCTCTCACACCACCGTGCGTA
>CAMKFK010000035.1 GCA_946411835.1 uncultured Clostridia bacterium | reverse complement strand
GCGGAGATCAGCGGCTCCACGTCGTTGTGGCAGCGGTAGCAGGTGCCGACGTTGTGGCTGTAGTCCTCGACCTTGACAAGGTAGCCCTGCTCTTCGAGGTCGCGCACGATCTGCTTGCGGCACTCGTAGCGGTCAAGCCCCGCGTACTTGCCGCCGTTTTCGTTGATTGAGCCGTCGTCCGCGATGACGCGGATGACCTCAAGGTTGTGGCGCAGGCCGACCTCGAAGTCGTTTGGGTCGTGGGCGGGGGTCATTTTCACCGCGCCCGTGCCGAAGCCGATCTCGCAGTATTCGTCGCCCACGATGGGGATTTCGCGGTTCACCAGCGGCAGGACGCAGGTCTTGCCGATCAGGTGCATGAACTTCTCGTCCTCCGGGTTGACCGCCACGCCGCTGTCGCCGAGCATGGTTTCCGGGCGGGTCGTGGCGACGACGATGTCGCCGGAGCCGTCCGCGAGCGGGTAGCGGATGTACCACAGGTGACCGGGCTTGTCCACATACTCGACCTCGGCGTCGGAGAGGGCGGTCAGGCAGTGCGGGCACCAGTTGATGATGCGGCTGCCCTTGTAAATGAGGCCCTTGTCGTACAGCTCGCAGAAGGTCTCGCGCACGGCGCGGGAGCAGCCCTCGTCCATCGTGAAGCGAGAGCGCGACCAGTCGCAGCTCGCGCCCATCTTTTTCTGCTGGGCGACGATGCGGTTGCCGTATTTCTCCTTCCACTGCCACACACGCTGGAGGAACCTCTCGCGCCCGAGGTCATAGCGGGTCTTGCCCTCGTTGACGCGCAGGTCCTCCTCGACCTTGATCTGGGTGGCGATGCCGGCGTGGTCGGTGCCGGGGAGCCAGAGCGCGCTGTAGCCCTGCATCCGCTTGAAGCGGGTCAGGATGTCCTGCAAGGTCGAATCCATGGCGTGGCCCATGTGCAGCTGGCCGGTGACGTTCGGCGGCGGCATAACGATGGAAAACGGCTTTTTGTCGGGATCGACCGAAGCGCGGAAGCAGCCGTTGTCCTCCCACATCTGATAAATGCGACCTTCAACCTGCTGAGGCTCATAGATTTTGGGCAGTTCTTTCATGACGTTCTCCTTTGTATATGATAGTTGATGAATCATTTGACGGTTCGGAACAGCAGGCCGGTTTTCTCCTCGATGAAGGCGCGGAACGCCTCCGCCGTGCCGGACTGAAAGCAGCTTTTGTCGAACATCTGCCCGTGGCGCTTGCCAAGGAAGAAGATGAAATAGCGCTGCGTTTCACAAAGCTGCGTAATGTTTTCGTACTGATAGATGGTTTCGGTCGTGTCCGTCGTGACGGTGTAGCTGTCCGGGGTGAACACCGTCACCGAATGCGCCGAGCCGGGGAGCAGCTGCCGCTGCGCGATCCATGCGTTGAGGCGATCCTCCGTCAGCAGCAATATCGGTATGGCAACCAGAACGACGTATGCCAAAACGCCGGGGGAGAGGCCCAAACTCAGCGATACCGCCACCAGCACAGCCAGCACAAGAAAAAACGCCCACAGGATGAGGCGCGGGATACGCGCCGGGCCGCGCACAGTCTTGCGTCCGGCGCGGCAGAGCGCCGTCAGCCCCGCGAGGGTATACGTTTGTTCGATCGTAAACATGATTGTGATCTCCTTTCTACAGCGACCGATTGCAAAAGACACAGGAAGCCCTGCTGTGAGCCTCGGATGGGAATCGGATTGGAAACCGAATAAAAAAACCCGAGCCGACCGGCTCGGGGCGAACAAATTTGTCCGTGTTACCACCCGAATTTCCGCTTGCGCGGACACTCTTGCGCGCTGTAACGGGCGCGCCCGTCCTGCCTACTGGGGGTTTGCCCCCGCGTTCGGCCCGGCTGCTCCGAGGCGACTTCCGCGCGCTCTCACGGAAACTTGCACCAACCGTTCCCTCTCTTCGCCTTGAGCCGCGCGTACTGCTCCTCATCCTCGCGTTTACGGTGCGTATTTTACACGATTCCGCGCCGCTTGTCAACTCATTCGCAGGATTTCTTTTTTCAGCCGCGCGATGATGCGCTTTTCCAGCCGCGAAATGTAGCTCTGCGAGATGCCCATCCGGTCGGCGACCTCCTTCTGCGTCAGCTCGTCGTGCCCATCCAGGCCGTAGCGCAGCGTGACGATCTCGCGCTCGCGCGCGTCCAGCGCGGCGACGGCGTTGCGCAGCAGCGTGCGCTCCACGTCCTCCTCGAGGGGCTTCATCACCGTGTCCTCGTCGGTGCCGAGGATGTCGGAGAGCAGCAGCTCGTTGCCGTCCCAGTCGGAGCCGAGCGGCTCGTCGATGCTGACTTCCGCGCGCTCCTTGGAAATCTTGCGCAGGTGCATGAGGATTTCGTTCTCGATGCAGCGGGAGGCGTAGGTCGCCAGCTTGATGTTCCGGTCGCTGCGGAAGGTGTTCACGCCCTTGATGAGTCCGATCGTGCCGATGGAGATCAGGTCCTCGATGCCGACGCCCGAGTTCTCGAAGCGCCGCGCGATGTAAGCGACGAGACGCAGGTTGTGTTCGATCAGCTCCGGGCGCGCGCTCTCGTCGCCCGCTTCCAGCCGCGCGAGCAGATCAGCCTCGCGTTCGCGGGTCAGGGGCGGGGGCAGGGTGTCGCTGCCGCCGATATAGTGGACGGTCTCCTGCGGCAGCAGCCGGGAGAGCAGCCCCGAAAACCTGCGGAAGCGCTGAACAAGCCACCGTGCGCATCTCAACGGCCAATCTGCCCGTCGAGCCGCGCGCGCCGATGGATTCTGCGATTCCTTATCCGACCAGCGCTTCCAGCTCATGGCGCTCAACGACCTCCTTTCCCTCGTCGTACCACAGCCCCTGACAGCGCGGCGCGAGCGCGTGGTCGGATAGAGCGATGAGCCGCGCGCCGAGCCGTCGCCCGTCCACGATCAGCGTGTCGCAGCGGAATGCGTCGAGACGCGCCGTGCCGAGCGCCGTGCTGACGGGTAGCTGCATCTCCGCTTCAATGGGCAGCGCCGCGAGCGCCGCGCGCTCGATTACCGGCACGCCCTCGCCGGTCAGCGGGTCAGTCAGCGTGTTGCCCGTGTCGCGCAGCAGCGTCACGTCCGCGCGTACGCCGCCGTACTCGACGCAGGTGTGCACGAGCTCCGCCGCGCCGTGCCGCGCGCCGCCGCGAAAGACCAGCGCGAACAGCAGCCACGCCAGTCCCATTGCGCCGCCGAACACGCCCCACGGCAGCTCAGCGTAGACCATGCCGCGCGCCAGCCGCGCCGCGCCGCCGCCGACACGCCCCAGCAGCAGGACCAGCCCGCCGAGCGAGCAGGCGAGCAGCGCGAACAGCTGCGTCAGCCGCAGCCAGCGCTCACGCCCGAAGGCGGCGAGGCACATGAGCGCCATCGCCGCGAGCAGCAGCCACGGCGAGAACGGCAGAACCAGCGAGACGACGGCGTACGCCGCGCCCAGCGCCGCGCCCAACGCCAGCCGCCTCCTCCTTGTCGGGCGCCCGGCAAGGCGCAGCGTGCACAGCAGCAGCAGATAGTCCAGCGCGAAGTTCCACGCCGCGACCAGATCCCAGTAGACGATCATTCTCTCACCCCTCGGGCGATGATAGCACGGTGCGAGCGATTATTTTGGCAAACGGTGGGGGAAGGCTTGAGATTCGTCCTGCGCGGGCGGGAGCGCGCCCTCGCCGCTCTGAAGCTCCGTCATGTGCGCCCAGTAGCGCTTGGGCATATGCGTCATGCGCAGCCTGGGGTTTTCGCGCTCGCGGATGGCGATCGTGTCGTAGAACCGCCGCCAGAGCCGCCGGTAGGCGACCTCCTCGTCACTGGGCGGCGCCGCCTCGAAGTTGTCCAGCGGGACGATGCGCGAGCGTCCGTTCGCGTAGAGCAGCGCCTCGCGGTGGGTACGGTCGTAGATGAAAAACGTCTCCTCGCGGCAGCGCTCGCAGAAGTGCCCGCGCAACAGGGGCAGCACGCGGTTCTTTGGCTCGATCTCCGCGCCCAACAGCCCGCCGTAGTCGGAGAAGCGCACGAAGCCGCGCAGGCGCTCGACCTCGGCGGACAGATGGTGCACGGCGCGCAGCAGCGGCTGATACGTTTCGTCGCTCAGACGGGTGAGGAAGGGCGCGCCCTCGTGGTAGAGCTTGGCGACGAAGCGGTAGATCGCCACCTCCTTGTTGGGCAGGCAGGTCAGGAACGCGCGCCGCAGCAGGGGCAGCACGTCGGGGGAGAGCTTGCGCAGGCTCCGCCCCACGCGCCGGGCATGCTCGCCGTCGGTGCGGACGACGCGGGTCTCGAAGAGGCTCCATTCCTCCTCGTCGGAGTAGATGGCGGTGGGGCGCTCCTTTTGCGTATAGCTCTCAAAAACGCAGCACAGCAGCCCGTCAAAGCTGCCGTCGTATTGATAGATGACGTCTCTCCATTCCATGGCAATTCCGTGGGTCACAAGGTCACGCGAACAGCGACAGCTGCTCGCCCTGCTCGACGTGCAGCGAGGCGCGCTCGACCGCCAGCAGACAGCCGAGCACGCCGGCGTAGGACAGGCGCATCGGCGTCGCCAGCCGCCCGGAGCAGGTGAGGAAATACTGCGCCCGCTTCATCACGACGCCGAGCTTTCTGAGATCGTCGGCGTGGAGCGGACCGGTGCGCCGCGCGACGAGTACGCGCCTTGCGGACACGACGCCCATGCCCGGCACGCGCAGCAGCGTCTCGTAGTCGGCACGGTTGACCTCCACGGGGAAGAACTCCGGGTGCCGCAGCGCCCAGCAGCACTTGGGGTCGAGGCGGGGGTCAAAGTCGGGCCGGCTCTCGTCCAGCAGCTCGTCGGCGCGGAAGCCGTAGAAGCGCAGGAGCCAGTCCGCCTGGTAGAGTCGGTGCTCGCGCAGAAGCGGCGGCTTGGTGTCGAGGGCGGGCAGCAGCGTGTTTTCCACCACCGGCACATACGCCGAGTAGAACACGCGCTTGAGCCGGTAGCGCTCGTAGAGCGACTCGGTCAGGCTGAGGATGTGGCGGTCGCTCTCGCCGGACGCGCCGACGATGAGCTGCGTCGCCTGTCCCGCCGGGGCGAAGCGGGGCGCGCTTCTGTGCCTCACCAGCTCTTCTTTGCTCTCGATGACCTCATCGCGGATCTGCTTCATGGGGGCGAGGATGGCGCGCTTGGTCTTGTTCGGCGCGAGCGAGCGCAGCGCCTCCTCGCTGGGCAGCTCGATGTTGACGCTCAGCCGGTCGGCGAGCAGACCCAGCCGCGTCACCAGCTCGCTCGACGTGCCGGGGATCGCCTTGGCGTGAATGTAGCCGTTGAAGCGGTACTCCTCGCGCAGGATGCGCAGCGCCTCGATCATGCGCTCGGTGGTGCGGTCGGGCGAGCCAAGCACGGCGGAGGAGAGGAACAGCCCCTCGATGTAGTTGCGCCGGTAAAAGCCGATGGTCAGCTCCGCCAGCTCGCGCGGCTCGAAGGTGGCGCGCCTCGTGTCGCTGCTGCGGCGGTTGACGCAGTACTTGCACTCATACGAGCAGTCGTTGGACAGCAGCACCTTCAGCAGCGTGACGCAGCGTCCGTCGGCGGAGAAGGTGTGGCAACAGCCGGCGACGGATGAGGAGGTGCAGCCGATCATGCCCGCGCGGTGTCCCCGCCGCGCGCCGCTGGAGGTGCAGGCGGCGTCATACTTGGCGGCGTCGGCAAGGATCGTCAGCTTGTCAAGCAGCTCCATGGCGGCGCTAGGCGGCGTGACGCGCCTGCTCCAGCCAGAGCTCCGCCACAGGGAAGTCCGGCGCCTGAGCGCGTTGCGGACGGCTGCGCCGCATGCGGCACGCGACGGGACGCGACGTATCCAGCCACAGCACGAGCCGCATCAGATGACGCACGACCACGCAGACGCCGAGGATGATGAAAAACAAGGCAGAAGCGCTCATCAGTCGACACCTCCGTACATTTGTTTCATTATCGGCATTATAAATCGAACGAACGTGCTTGTCAATAGGAATCGAACAAATATTTGAATCTATTGGGAAGGCCGACGAAAGGCCGCCGTTGTGTGCTTGCCTCAATTATGATGAAAAACACGGGATTCAGTGCTTTACATTTGCATCAAGGGATGATAAAATAACAGTGTTTACATACAAAAACTAGGATAACATGGGAGAAGACATATGGCTAAGACCTACTTACTCAAGGGCGACGTGAACCGCCCCGGTCGGATATCGGTTGAAAAGGGTACGACGCTGCGCCAGATCGTGGAGGAGTTGGGCGGCGGAATGGCAAACGGCAAGGCATTCAAGGCGATGCAGATCGGCGGCCCGTCCGGCGGACTGGTCACGGCGGAGCAGCTGGACCTCCCGCTCGACGCCAAGGCGCTCGCGCCGTGGGGCTGCCGCCGGGGCGACGGCGTCATCACCGTGTTTGACGAGGACCGCTGTATGGTGATGGCGACCTCTGCGTTTCTGCGCGCAACGCAGACGGATTTCTGCGGAAAGTGCATCTCCTGCCGCGAGGGCACGAAGCGCATGGCGGAGCTGATGGAAAAGCTGGAGACCTTCGACGCGGACGAAGCGGACGCCGGCATGATGCTAGAGCTGGGCGAGATCGTGCACATGACCGCGTTCTGCGCGCTGGGCAAGGGCAGCGGCTCGACGCTGCGGGTCGCGTCGGAGGAGTTTGCCGACGATTTTCAGAATCACATCGACGGCGCGTGCCCTCTCTGCGCGAAGGAGACGCGCCCCGTCATCGCGGCGGGCGACGGCGTGCCCTACGACTCCAAGCAGGTGCGCATTGACCCCGACAAGTGCAAGGGCTGCTCGCGCTGCTCGCGCTCGTGCCACGCGGAGGCGATCAGCGGCGTGCTCAAGAGCCCGTATGTGATCGACCAGAGCAAATGCGTGAAGTGCTATACCTGTATTGACCTGTGCGCTTTCGGCGCGATTGAGGAGGTGACCATTGATGGCTAACGGCATCATGTATGTGGACAACATTATGGTTGAGTTTGACGACAGCCACAAGAGCGTACTGGAGGTTTGCCAGAAGGCGGGCGTAGAGGTGCCGAACTTCTGCTTTCACTCCGACCTTTCGGTTTACGGCGCCTGCCGCATGTGCATGGTCGAGGACGATAAGGGCAACATCGAGGCGGCGTGCCAGATGCTGCCGCGCGACGGGCTGAAGATCCGCACCAACACCTCGCGCCTGCTGCGCTATCGCCGCACGATCATGGAGCTGATCCTCGCCGCGCACTGCCGCGACTGCACCACCTGTGAGAAGAACCGCGCCTGCCGTTTGCAGGAGATGGCAATGCGCTTCGGCATCCACGACATCCGTTTCCCCGACACGCGCGATATCCCGCCGGTGGATCGCAGCTCCAAGGCGATCACGGTGGACATGAGCAAGTGCATTCTCTGCGGCGACTGTGTGCGCGTGTGCGAGGAGATGCAGGGCATGAGCATTCTCAAGTTCGTCGGGCGCGGCCCCGACCTGCGCATTGCCGCTGCGGATGACGCGAAGATGGCGGAGACGCACTGCGTGAACTGCGGCCAGTGCTCCGCCGTGTGCACCACCGGCGCAATCACCGTCAAGAACGAGATCGGGCTTGCGTGGAAGGCGCTGCACGACCCGACCAAGCGCGTCGTCATCCAGATTGCGCCCGCCGTGCGCGTGGCGCTGGGGGAGGCGTACCGGCTTCCGCCGGGCGAGAACGTGCTCGACCAGCTGGTCACGGCGCTCAAGATCATGGGCGCGGACGAGGTGTACGACACCATCTTCGGCGCCGACCTCACCGTGCGCGAGGAGGGCGCGGAGTTCCTGCGCCGCCTCGAAACGGGCGAGAACCTGCCGCTGTTCACCTCCTGCTGCCCCGCGTGGGTGCGCTACGTTGAGCAGGAGCGCCCGGAGTTCCTGAAGAACCTCAGCTCTGCGCTCTCCCCGATGCAGATGTTCGCCACCGTGCTCAAGGACAAGTATCAGGAGAAGGACCGGGAGGATGGACGCAGGACCTATCACATTGCCATCATGCCCTGCACGGCGAAGAAGTACGAGGCGGCGCGTCCTGAGTTCCGGCGCTTCGGCGTGCCGAACGTCGACCTCGTACTGACCACGCAGGAGGTCATCAAGATGATAAAGGAATCCGGCATCCACTTCCAGCAGCTTGAGAAGGAATCCCCCGACCTGCCCTACGGTATGGGCTCCGGCGCGGCGGAAATTTTCGGCGCGACCGGCGGCGTCGCCGAGGCGGTGGTGCGCTTCTGCATGCCGGAGAAGGACAAGAACACCCTGCGCCTGATCTCCCGCAGCGGTCTGCGCGGCAACGATCCCATCCGCTTCGCCACCTTCCGCGTCGGCGAGCGCGACGTGCGCGTCGCCGTGGTCAACGGTCTCGGCAACGCCAGGACCCTGCTCGACCAGATCAGCGCCGGGGAGGTGCAGGTCGATATCGTCGAGGTCATGAGCTGTCGGGGCGGCTGCGTCAGCGGCGCGGGCCAGCCGTACTCGCTCATGGCGGGCAAGCTCAAGCGCGCCGAGGGTCTCTATGAGATCGACCGCAGCGCCATGTTCAAGCGCGCCGAGCGCAACCCCGTGCTCAACACGATGTACGCCGAGGACCTGAACGCGCGCCACCACGAACTGCTGCACCACTCCTACTACGCGGCGAAGCAGGCGGCGGAGGAGACGGCTGGGGAATGACCGTCTGCGAGGACTGCATCCACTACGCCTACGACGAGGAGTACGACGACTACGTCTGCGAGCAGGACCTAGACGAGGACGAATACGCCGCCCTCATGGAGCGCCGCACCACAGCCTGCCCGTTCTACCGCCCCGGCAACAGCGACTACTACCTCGCGGGGAGGCAATGAGAACCGAAAAACGCTTGCACGGACATACTGTGCAAGCGTTTTTACTTTACAGCTGACGCGCTCTTGCAAAACGGCGAAAAACTGGTATAATATGGATAAAAAACACGCGGACGGTCGAAGGAGGGCGGCGGCATGGGCGATATTGCGGTGGAGAACATCAAGGGTACGAGGCTATTTCAGTATCTTAAAAAGAAAGCGGACGAGAAAGCGGGCGACACGGATTTCCCCTCCGCGGTCGAGGCGCTGTGCAAGGAGGCGGAGAGCTATACCACGCAAATCGTCCGCTTCTTTCCCACCTTCACGCGCCACGACTACACGCACAGCGACGGCGTGTGCGAGTGGATGGCGCGGCTGCTGGACAGCATGACGGACGCGGAGGGCAAGGCGACCGCGTGGGACACGCTGACGGCGGAGGAGGCGGCGCTGCTCCTGCTCGCGGCGTACTGGCACGACACGGGCATGGCGGTCACCGACGAGGAAAAGAAAACGCTGCTTGCCGACATGGACGCGCGCGAGGGCGACTGGGCGGAATACTTTAAGCAGCACCCGGAGGACGTTGTCGCGCTGACCGAGGCGAAGGACAAGGACGCCGAGCGGGAGCGTATTTTGCGGCTTTTCGTCCGCGAGCGCCACGCCGCGCGCTGCACGGTGCAGCTTTACGCAAAACGCGAAGCGAATGCCAATCACGTTCATGAACTGAGTAAACACGGTATTAACTACGAGCATATTGCATATGTGTGCGAAAGCCACGGAAAATGGCTCCATGAACTGAACCCGCCCAAAAGCAGGAACGCGCTTGATTTACGCCTCTGCGTTGTGCTGCTGCGCCTTGCGGATCAACTGGACTATGACAAATCCCGCGCGCCGGAATCGCTGTATCACCTCCTCAACCTCGGACTACCCGAAACGGACGAGCAGAAAAAGAGCCGCGAGGAATGGGAAAAGAACATGACCGGCGGCTTTGGGGGAAATTGTCAATGGAAAAATCGAATACAGCGCCACCTTCACCGATTCGGAGGCGGAGCACGGGGTTCAGCAGTATCTGAAAAACCTGCGCGACGATTTATCGGAAAGCCAGGACTATTTGTCGCAGTCGGAGAAAGACCGCTGGCGGAATTATCGCCTTCCCTACGACGTGGACAGCGATAACATTGAGCGCGATGGCTACGACGCCGGAGACTTCCACATCACCATGGATCAGGATCGTGTGCTGGAGCTGCTGACGGGCGAAAACCTCTACGACGACGCGGGCGTGTTCGTGCGCGAGCTGGTGCAAAACTCCATCGACGCGGTGCTGGCGCGGCGGGAACTGGACAAATCCTTCGGCGCGGACGCGGGCGAGATCCACATCTACAGTTGGCAGGACGGAGATTACGACTGGTTCCGCATCGAGGACGACGGCGTCGGCATGAACGAGCGCATCATTCAGGAGCATTTCCTCAAGGTCGGGCACTCGTATTACGAATCCGCCGAGTACAAGAAAACCATCGGCGAGAAGTCGGGCAAGTTCCAGCCGATCAGCCGCTTCGGCATCGGCATCCTCTCCTGCTTCATGTCCGACGGCGACAACACGCGCCTCTCGCTCTCGACCCTCCGCTACGACGAGACGCAGCCCCTCCGCATGGACGTCAACGGTCTGCACGGCTACTACACCCTCGCCGCGCTCACGCCGCACACGCGCGAGGGCAAGCCCCTGCCCGCGCCGTACTACTGGACGGAGGAGTGGCGGAACAAGACCGAGGTGCGACGCGGCGTCGGCACAACGATCTGTGTGCGCGTGAACCGCTATAATCTGGGCTATGCCTCGTTCCGCGAGCTGCTGGACAAATACGTCGTGTTCCCCACGGTGAAGATCACCTATCACGACCAAAGCGCAAGCCACACCTACCCCACGCAGGGCGAGCTGATGGAGCTGGTGCATTCGCTCAACGAGCCGGATGGGACGATGAAAACGCATGTTTTCCCGTTCTCGGACGAGCTGTTCGAGCGGGTGAAGGGTAAATACCCGGATTGGGAGTGGAAAGAGCGCCCCGCCATTACGCTTATATTCCACCCGCTGGACACACTGACGGAGGGTATCTCCGGCGTGGTAGTCATACTGGGCTGGCAGAGCGATGCTGTGCATCCCGGCGTGAGGGATAGCGACGGAAAAGTGTGGAAGCCGAAGCTAAAAGGTTTTGATGTATACCTCCATGGTCTAACCCGCCAGATGATGCTAAAAGCAAATCCGGTTTTCGGCATGAAAGATTCTGAAAAGGAGCAAAAACTACGTGAGAAATTAGGCTGTTTCAGGGTTTATTTTGATATTCTGTTTAACGACTTTTTTACGCTTGTTACGGATCATGCCGCGCGCGAGGCGCTGCGTCTTGTGCTGGACTCTGTGCGCGGCAGCGGCGAGACCCGCACCGTCACCGCCTTTCATGGCACGGCGGCGGATCGAGCTGATCTACTTGAGATTGACGACAAGCTGCTTGCCGTCCTGCTGCTCGGCGGTGAACACCGCCCGACGGTCAACCTCGCACGGAACGAGATTACGGAACTGCCACTCGACACGCTCTGCGCGTTGACGTTGTCGTTGAATCGACGGGGTTCTGTTCATTCAGCGCCCTTCGCGCCGGAACGCTTCGCCCTGCTACCAGAAAAGGAATGGCGCGACATACTTGCACGGCACGAAAAACAGGAATTTCGGCTGACGATGAACAGAAAGTCGCTTTACAAATGGGAAACTACTGCGCGATTGACCGCTGGGGAGGCTACTGTAAAGTACCATTTTGCATGTAATTCCGTTTACAGCCAACTTCTGCTCGCCGCGCTAAACCGCCGCTTTTCGGTTCATATGCTCGGCTGGTTTTATTATCACCTTGCCCTCCGTGACAAGGCGGAGGAGCCGTCGTCGTTGCCTGTTTCCCTGTGCGTGTCGTGGTCGAACACGCGCGGTGCGCTGGGTGTCATCAACAGCGGCATCAACGCCTACAACCACGACCATCCGTTTTTCCAATGGCTGCTCCGTGAGCGGGCAGCGCTTGCGGAGAAAGTCCCCGCCGTCTATCGCGGCATTCTGAAAACCATGGTGCTGGGCGATGACAAGAATACGGTCTGCCGTGAGCTCAACGACGCGCTGGATCGCCTGTCGCGCTTCCCCGACTACCCCTTCGACACCAAGAGCATCCCGCGCCCGACCGAAGACGATTTCATTCAACGTTAAACAAGCCCCGCCCGCGTGACGCGCTCACGCGGGCGGGGCTTATTCCCTCAATTCACAGCTTCTCCATCAGCGCCCCCGCGTATTTGAGCAGCAGCTTTTTCGTGCCCACGCTGTCAAACGCGATTTCCAGCAGCTTGTCACCGCCCATGGGCGTGACCTGCGTCACCATGCCCTCGCCGAAGCTCTTGTGGCGCACACGGTCGCCCGCCTTCAGCTCCGGCAGCGGCGCGGACGGCGTCTTTGCGCGCGTTGTTTCCCTGACAGGCGGTTTCGCTTTACGGGGCGCTTCATAGCTGGTCTTGACGCCGCTCGCGCCGCCGCGCCGGGACGCGGCGGGGGAGGACGAGCCAAAGCCGCTCTCGTCCCATGCGCCGCCGAGCTCATGGGCGGGGGCGTCCTTGCCGAGCCAGTCGGCGTCCGCCTCCGGCGTCTCCTCCAAAAACCGCGAGGGCGGGTTGACCGTCGTGCGCCCGAAGAGCATCCGCTGTTTCGCGTTCGTCAGCGTCAGCTTCTCCTTCGCGCGGGTCATGGCAACGTAGCACAGCCGCCGCTCCTCCTCCATCTCCTCCTGTTCGCCCGCGGCGCGCTGACCGGGGAAGACCCCCTCCTCCATGCCGACGACGTAAACGCAGGGGAATTCCAGCCCCTTGGCGCTGTGCATGGTCATCAGCGTGACGGCGTTGTCGTCCGCCGCGCCGTCGAGGTCGGTGTAGAGCGCGATCTCGTTGAGAAAGCCCGAGAGGGTCGCGTCCTCCGGCTGGCTTTCCAGAAACGCGAGGATGTTGGACTTCAGCTCCTGCACGTTTTCCAGCCGCCCCCGGCTCTCCATGTCGTTCTTCTCCTCCAGCGCGCGGGTGTAGCCGCTCTTTTGGCACACGAGATCGTAGAGCGCGGGCAGCTCCTCGTCCTCTTGAGCGTCGCGCAGCTCGTCGAGCATGGCGGTGAACAGGCGCAGCTTCGGCGCGCTTCGCCGCAGGTCGGCGTATTCGTCCGCGTGCCGCGCGATTTCCAGCATCGGGACGCCCAACTCGGCGGCGAGACGCTGCACCGTGTCCACCGTCGCCGCGCCGATGCCGCGCGGCGGGTTGTTGATGACGCGGCGCAGACGCAGGTCGTCCGCCGGGTTGTTGAGCACCGCGAGGTAGGCGAGCATGTCCTTGACCTCGGCGCGCTCGAAGAACTTCATGCCGCCGACGACCTGATACGGCACGCCGTTGCGCTTGAAGGCGTATTCCAGCGCGTTGGACTGTGCGTTCATGCGGTAGAGCACCGCGCAGTCCCGCCAGTTCCGCCCGCGCGCGAACTCCGCCATGACGCTCTGCGCGACGAAGCTCGCCTCGTCCTGCTCGTTGAACACGGTCCGGATCGTCACCTTTTCGCCGTCGCCCGCGTCCGTCCAGAGGTTTTTGCCCTTGCGGTTCTCGTTGTTGCGGATGACGGCGTTGGCGGCGCTGAGAATGTGCTGGGTCGAGCGGTAGTTCTGCTCCAGGCGGATCACGCGGGTTTTCGCGTACTCCTGCTCAAAGCTCAGGATGTTCGTGATGTCCGCGCCCCGGAAGCGGTAAATGCTCTGGTCGTCGTCGCCGACGACGCAGATGTTCCCGTCCCTGCCGACGAGTTGCTTCATCAGGAGATATTGCAGCCGGTTCGTGTCCTGATATTCGTCGATGAGCACGTAGCGGAACTTGCGGCGGTAGAAGTCGCGCACCTCGGGAAAGCCCTGGAGCAGCTCCACCGCCCGCAGGAGGATATCATCAAAATCCAGGGCGTTTGCCTCTCGCAGGGTTTTGTCGTAGGCGGCGTAGATTTTGGCGATTTTCTCCTTGCGCCAGTCGCCGCTGCCGCTCCAATGCTCCGCGAAATCCCGCGCGGTCTCCATGGCGTCCTTTGCCCGGGAAATGACGCCCAGCACGTCGCGGGGCGGAAACGCCTTCTCATCCAGCTCCAGGGAGCGCACGACGTCGCGCACGACGCGGCGGGAATCGTCCGTGTCATAGATCGTGAAGTCCGTCGAATAGCCCAGCCGGTCGATGTCGCGGCGCAGGATGCGCACGCAGGCGGCGTGGAAGGTCAGCGCCCACACGTCCCGCGCGCCCGCGATACCGAAGCCGTCAAGACGGTCGCGCAGCTCGTTTGCCGCCTTGTTTGTAAAGGTAACCGCCATGACAGACCACGGTTTCGCAGGCTCTACCGCGCACAGGCGGATCATGCGCGCCCGCTCCTCCGGCGTGGGATGCTCCGGGTAGGCTTCGAGGAACGCGAGGTCGTCCTCCGTTGCGAAGCCCGGTACATCGTCACAGTCGCTGCCGCGTCCGTAGGTCAGCAGGTTGGCGACGCGGTTGATGAGCACGGTCGTTTTGCCGCTGCCCGCGCCGGCGAGCAGCAGCAGCGCGCCCTCGGTCGTCAGCACGCCGCGCCGCTGCTCCGGATTAAGACGCGCAAAGTCCCGCGCAATGCACGCTTTTCGTGCGGCGACATATCTGGCGTTGAAGTCGTTCATGGGAGCCTCCAATCAATCTGCAAAGTGCGACAATCTTACCGCAAATCTGTCGCCGTGTCAAGGATGACCGGCCCCGCACGCCACTCGTCGCCGGGGGTGCTCTGCCGCAGGTCGGGATAGGCGAGGGCGTAGAGATCGGTCGCGCGGGCCTCCAGCTCCATCAGGCGGCGCGCGGCAGGGGAGACCGCGCGGGCGTCGGCGGGCTTGACGATTACGGGCAGCGTCGCCGTTTTGCGCATCGTATGGAGCAAGGATTTTCCCTTGTCAGTCATGCCCAACACGCGGAGATACGGCACAGCCGCCGCGCGCGCCTCCGCCGTGACGCCGAGGAACACGGACAGCGCCAGCCGCCGCAGCCGCGCGTGGGCGTAGCGCTTCGTTTTCGCCCGCGCAAGCACGTCCGCCAGCGTCGCCCCGGCGTGCGCGGCGTCGTGGAAGCGGCGGTACAGCCCCTCGCCGCCCGCGTCGTAGGCGGCGAAGTCCGCCTCGTCCATGCTCCGCAGCCGGGCGAGCATGGCGCGCTCCAGCGCGTCCGGAGACGTTGGCGCGCGTCCCGCCGCGCGCTCCGTCTCGTACAGCGCGCGCATGGCGGGGGACAGATACGCCGCAGCGTCCGCGCCCGCGCGGAGCAGCGCGCGGATATGGGACGCGGACGCGAAGCCGCCGGACGCTGCGCCGCCGTGCGCCGCGCCGACACGCGGAAGGGCAAGCGGCGCGAGGGACGTGCCGCGCAGCGCCTTGCAATATTCCACACCCAGAATGTCGTTTGGCGCGGAGAGGACCGCCGCGTCTGCGCCCAGCAGCGTTTCCGCCGCACGCTGCCGTGCCGCTGCAAAGGAATCTCCCTTGACAAGCTCGGATTTCAGCGCCGTCGCAAAGTCCCGCGACAGCAGCGCGTCCGCGACGCGGACGAGCTGCGCCGTGTCCGCGCACTCGCTGCCGAAGGCGAGCGTGTCTATCGCGCCCGTCGCGCTCAGCACGGCGACGCCGCCGCGCGCAAAGCCCTCGGCGGACGCGGTCGCCCACGGCACAGGCAGCTCAAGCACAAGGTCGGCTCCGCCGCGCAGCGCGGCCTCGGCGCGGACGTGCTTGCGCACGACGGCGCAGCCGCCCCGCTGTGTGAAATTGCCGCTCATGCAGCATATGACGCCCGTCGCCCCGCGCCGCCGCAGCTCGGCGAGCTGCCACAGGTGCCCGGTGTGGAAAGGGTCGTATTCACAGATCACGCCGACAATTTGCATGATTTCCTCTCAAAAGTTACTCTTGTGTTTGGTAAGATTATCTGGTATAGTGATGTTCGTATTCTAACGTAAAATTTGCCGCTTTGCAAGTGCGGCGCAATAAAGGAGACGGTTATCATGAACGTATTGGTCATCAACGCGGGAAGTTCTTCCCTGAAGTATCAGCTTCTCAACCCCGAGACCGGCGACCTGCTGGCGAAGGGCCTGTGCGAGCGCATCGGCATTGACGGCAAGTTTACCTATAAGCCCCAGCTTCCCGGAAAAGAGAAGATCGACGCGGCGGACGTCGCCATGCCCACGCATAGCGAGGCGATTGCGGCGGTGCTCAACGCGCTGGTTGATGGAAAGAACGGCGTTGTCGCCTCCATGAAGGAGATCGACGCGGTGGGTCACCGCGTGGTTCACGGCGGCGAAAAGTTTGCCAGGAGCGTCGTCATCAACGACGAGGTCATGGCCGCCATCGAGGAGTGCAACCCCCTCGCGCCCCTGCACAACCCCGCCAACATCATCGGCATCAAGGCGTGTCAGGCGCTGATGCCCGGCGTGCCGATGGTCGCCGTGTTCGACACCGCGTTCCACCAGACCATGCCGCCCGTCGCCTATACCTACGCCTTGCCCTATGAGTATTACGAGAAGGACGCCGTGCGCCGCTACGGTTTCCACGGCACCAGCCACAAGTATGTCGCGCAGCGCGCGGCGGATATGCTGGGCAAGCCCATCGAGAGTCTGAAGCTGATCTCCTGTCACCTCGGCAACGGCTCATCCATCACCGCTGTGGACGGGGGCAAGAGCGTCGATACCTCCATGGGCTTCACCCCGCTGGCGGGCGTGCCGATGGGCACCCGCTCCGGCGACCTCGACGCGGGCATTCTGGAGTACCTGATGAACAAATACGGCATGGACATCAAGGAAATGCTGAACATCCTCAACAAGAAGTCCGGCGTACAGGGCGTCAGCGGCGTCAGCTCCGATTTCCGCGACCTCAGCAACGCTGCCGCCGAGGGCAACACGCGCGCGGGTCTCGCTGTGGACCTGTTCAACTACGGTGTGAAGAAGTACATCGGCGCGTATGCCGCCGCCATGGGCGGGGTGGACGCCATCATCTTCACCGCCGGCGTGGGCGAAAACAGCGCCGACCAGCGCATGGCCATCGCCTCCGGTCTGGAATTTATGGGCGTGAAGATGGACGAGGACGCCAACAAGGTTCGCGGCGAGGAGCGTGTGATCTCCGCCGCCGACTCCAAGGTCAAGGTCCTGCTCATCCCCACCAACGAAGAGCTGATGATTGCCATGGACACCGCTGCGCTCGTCAAGTAATCTTGCTTTACAAACAAAGGGTCCGTCGCAAAATAGCGCGCTGAAAAAAAGGCAAGGTTAGGAGCCCGAAAGGGGTTTCCTAACCTCGCCTTTTGCGTGTGCGCCCGGCGAGCGCACGTTCTAACGGGTGAAAGTCCTGAGTCCGCCCGGCAGTGGGAAGGACATAGCCAAAGCCAAGGGTGTCCGTCGTGAG